>JAEEXZ010000009.1 GCA_016288055.1 Bacteroidales bacterium | reverse complement strand
TGAGTTCGGTATTGCACCGGACTCATTCCGTTTAGTTTTGCTTTGATTCGAACCGTGTTGTAGTATTCAAGATAGTCTTCCAGTTCCTCGAGGAACTGCTCGAGCGATTCGAACTTACGCAAATATAGCAACTCGGACTTCAAAAGACCAAAAAAGTTTTCCATCACAGCATTGTCCAGGCAGTTTCCTTTCCGGGACATGCTTTGGATTATATGATTGTCTTTCAACAACTTCTGATAGTCCTTGTGCTGATAATGGAAGCCTTGGTCCGAGTGAAGGATTGCGTTTGTATTGCTGCCGATAACCGATATGGTTCCATTTATCATGTCCTTAACCATGTCCAGGACCGGATGACGGTAGATCGTGTAGAAGATCAATTCGCTGTTGTATAGGTCCAAGACCGGTGACAGGTATATCTTTGTCCCGAACAGGTGGAACTCCGTAACGTCGGTGACCATTCTTTTGTGCGGTGCATCGGCCTTGAAGTCCCTCTCAAGTAGGTTCGGCGCGATCTTTCCGACCTCTCCCTTGTAGGACTTATATTTCTTCATCCTGACCTGGCACTTGATTCCAGCTTCCGCCATCAGCTTGCGGACCGTCTTGCCATTGATGACATACCCTTCATTCCTCATCGCCATCGCCAGGCGGCGGTAGCCGTACCGCCCCTTGTTCTGGTGGTACAGCTCCGCGATGCGCTGCCTCTCGACGGCCCATTTGTCGGGCTTCGGTCTGTGGTTGTAATAGAACGTGGATCGGGCCATCCCCTTGACTTCCAGCAGGATGTCAAGCTTGTGTTTAGGCCTTAGTCCTTGGATGGCTTCTGCCCAATCGCGCGTAGACGGGCTTCCCTTTCTTCGACTAAGGCTTTGACTTTTTTTAACAGGGCGTTCTCGGCTTCGAGATACTCGTTCCGCTTGCGGAGCATTTCGAGCTCGTCTAGCTCTGCTTCTGTCCTTTGCCTTTTCTTTTTCATGCCGTTTGAAGTGCCCTTTCTGGCAAGTCCGGACTCGCCGAACTGATGATATGCTTTTACCCAACGTTCCAAGGAATATCTCGGAACGAGATGCTTAAGGGCAATCTCCGACAAAGATAATTGCTTTTGGTCAACTTCTCGCACAATCTCAAGTTTTCTTTCCATAGACAACTGAGGTTGGTACTTTGGCAGAAGGAGTGCTAGTTCGCCTCCTGACAAGTAACGTCGACGTGCCAATAGAAGGGTTTTTCGATCTACCCTTAGCTGCTTTTGGATGTAATTGACCGAATGGCCATCATCCAGCATATGCATCGCCTGGACAAGTTTCGGGTAATTCTCATTCTTTTTCATTTACCTTTAATCTGTGTCCAACTTTTGGGGTGCAGATCAAAACCAGCCACTCGAGCACCAGAAGGGGCTGTTTCGTGCTCGAACCCAGGAAAACCGGTCACGGGTGCACCTGTGACCGCACACGTGCACTACCAGAATGAACGATTGCGAGAGTGTATGGTGAAGGGAAGCAACGCGCAGAGAGGCGAAGCGGCCGCGGGAGGAAAAGACGCGGAAAACTACTCCACGTACAACAGCAGTCCTTTCAGGTATTCGCCTTCCGGGTGGTAGATGTTGACGGAGTGGTCGGCGGGCTGGTTCAGGCGGTCCAGGATGCGGACGCTGCGGCCGGTTTCGGCGGCGGCGCTGAAGACGGCCAGGGCGAATGCTTCCTTGTCAACGACCTGCGAGCAGCTGAACGTGAATACAAAACCGCCCGGGGCCACCTTGGCGATGGCGGCCGCATTCAGGCGCTGATAGGCACGGAGGGCGTTCTTCAGGGCGCCACGATGCTTGGCAAATGCCGGCGGGTCCACGATCATGAGGTCGTAGGCGCCGTCGGGTACATTCTTGACAAAGTCTATGGCGTCGGTGCAGTAGGAAGTGTGCAGCGACGAATCAAATCCGTTAAGGGCGACATTCCTGTCCACCATGTCCATGGCGCGCTGGGAACTGTCCACGGAATCCACATGGGCGGCACCACCGGCCAGAGCATAGACGGAGAAGCCTCCCGTATAGCAGAAGAGGTTCAATACACGACGGCCACGGGCCAGGGAACCCACCCGGAAGCGGTTTTCCCGCTGGTCCAGGAAGAAGCCCGTCTTCTGCCCTTCGCACCAGTTCACCAGGAACTTGTTGCCGTTCTCCAGGACCGTTTGCTCATCGGCCACGAAGTCCGGAGCCTTATACAGATAGCCGTCCACCAGATCCAGGCCCGCCTTGAATGGCGCGGTGCCGGAGCTCTTGTCGTACACGGCCTTCAGACGGTCCCCGTACAGCTCCTGCAGGGCGGCGGAGATGGCGGCCTTGGCGCGGAACATGCCCACGGAGTGGGCCTGCAGCACGCATACGCCGTCATAATAGTCAATGATGAGGCCGGGCAGGCCGTCACCTTCCCCGTGCACCAGGCGGTAGCAGGTGGTGGTGGCCGATGTAGCCAGCCCGCAGGCCTCCCTGAGCGCATAGGCGCGGGAAAGCATGCGCAGCCAGAAGTCCGGCTGAGTGGGATCCTCGTCGAAGCTCAGGACACGGACGGCGATGGAGCCGACCTGGTAATGTCCGCAGCACAGGACACGGCCGTCGGAAGCGCATACGCTCACGAGGTCTCCCTCTGCGGGATGCCCCTGTATCTGGGCGATGGCCCCGGAGAAAACCCAGGGATGGAACCGCAGGAGGGATTCTTCCCTGCGGGGTTTCAGGATCACTTTATCCATTGGATTGGAAACGTTCGGGGTGAAGCTGTTCGTAAGTGAGCGGATTCTTTTCTGCCTGTTCCAGGCGCAGGTACATCTCCCGGCATACCCAGGCGTCGGTGGCGGCGTACCTCTGCTGGCCATCGGAGAGTCTTTCCGCCTCCCAGTTGGAAAGCTGCTGGGCCTTGGAAATCTTGACGCCCAGGATGATGGCGGCCATCTTTTTCACGCTCTTGTCCCGGATTCCGTATTCCCATACGATATTCTGGAGATCTACGAATCCCTTGGGAGCGAACTTGGTAATTTTCTGGAGGCCCCGCACATCATCCAGCGTGGCGGCGCCTATCTTGAGGATATTGGGATTGGCCAGCACCGAAGCCAGAGGACGCGGCAGGCCGCATTTTTTCAAACGGAAAAGGAACGCTTTGGTCCCGCTGGAAAGCTGTAGCAGGGCCGTTCCGGTGGAACGCTGTTCCGGAGAGAACGTGGGGCGGGTTTCCGTGTCAAAGCCCAGCAGCCGCTGCCCCTTGAGGTAGCGGACAGCCTTTTCCATGACAGGGCCCTCTGCCTCGTCCACAATCACAATCTCTCCGGGAAATGAAGCAAGTTCCAGAGCCGATATTTCTTCCGGGCTAATCGAGATTTGGAACATACGTGCTTTGGGCATAGGCCGACGAGATGGAAATGAGCCGGGGCAGACCCTCGGCCGACTCGGCGGTCTCAAAATACTGTACGGACGGTCTGGCGATCCGATGGGTAAACAAATGATGCTCCCGCATGGTGGCATAAGTAGCGCCGATGAGCGTGGTGGCCGGATCCAGCAGCACGAAGTCCGGGGAGATCATGGCCTGGAAGGAAGAGTCTTCCAGCGTACCCTCCGCCTTGATGAGGTTCAGCTCCGAACGGAGGAGGACGAGATCCACGTCATAGGAGTCCACGAGCAGGGCGTCCAGCATACGGCCGCTCTCGCGGTACTGCCGCAGCAGGCTGCGCAGTTCCGTGCGGACGTCCACGGCGGGTTCGGGGGCGAGGACCGAGAGGTTGGTATCGGCCCAGCCCTTCTGGGCGAAGACGGCCTCCCATGCACCGCTGTCGCGCACGTCCCGCGTTGTCCAGACAGCTATGGAACGGGCGCCGGCGGCGTAGGCTTCATCCAGCATGACATGTACGGGCGAGAGCACGAAGCACCGGCCGCCGCACATCTGCTGGAGGGTATCTACGTCGAACATACCCCACTGCGCCTGCAGGGGGGATGTGAGAATGATCAGTTTTGCGCACTGCTTGCGCAGGAGGGGTTCCGCGTCGGTGCGGGAACGCCAGCAGACGCTATCCCAGGCTGCCACGGAATTGATGACCGCAGCATCCCGGAGGCTGTCGGGGTCCGACGCGAGAAGACGGGAATAAGGCGTGAAGCGGGCGTCGATGATGGCATCGAAAGTTTCCCCGGCGAAATCCGGAAGGGAATCCCGTACGGGGCGGCCGTCCACGTTGTCCACGCGGTCGCAGCCCTGGAAGCGACGGGCCAGGGCGATGACGCCGCCGGGCTCGCCGATAAGGGCGACGGATCCCTCACCGCCACGCCGGCCCGACTGCCCCACCAGGCGGCCGAGACCGGCCGTATCCGCCGCGATGGCGTGCACCATCGGGGTAGTGGGACGCGGAGCCGCCTGCTTCTCCTTGCAGGAGACCAGGGCCAGCAGCGCCAAGGGTATCAAAAGACACTTTTTCATCATTCTGCAAAGATACGGATTTCCGGCTACTTTTGCAAAGAAAGGACCTGCAGAATCTTGGGAACGAGAAGACTTTCCACAAACTCCTCTTCCATAAAATGCGTTCCGTCGTAAACGGTATAGCTCTTTCCGAAAAGCTGTTCCCACAGGGCGACGGACACCACGCCGGAGCGCATGTAGTGGTCGTTCTTCCCGAAGAAGGCGTAGTAGAAGCCATCCGGGCCGATGGCCGCCTTCGCCGCCTCCCAGTGCCCGAGGTAGCGCATCATGACGGGATAGGTGAACTTGAGCGCCTGCCGGTCCCCCGCCTTCACGGGATAACGGTGGTGCAGGTACCATCGGCCCAGAGCCCACCGCGCCAGGGGCGCGTATTTCACCAGCATCGCGGGCGCGCCCAGCGAGGGCGACACAAAAAGATGCGGAACGCCCTGGATGCGAAGGGCCTGGATGGCCCCGAGGGACTCGCCGATGACAAGGTCCGGCTTCACCTCTTCCACCCACGAGGCCAGCTGGGCATGGCCCACGGGCGGATCGAAGTCATAGGTACGGACAATGACCCGGACTCCGTAAGGGTCCAGAAGGGTTTTAAGATGGTTCGGAATGCGGCTGTCGCCGCCACCGCCCATTCCGTGAACATACAGGATGGTTTTCATGGGTTGCAAATTTACGATTTTCTAATTACTTTTGCCCAAATAAAAGAAGGTTATGAAAAAGATTATCGTCAGCGTAGTTCTGGCTGCCCTCGCCTGCACCGTCATGGCACAACCCAAGAAGGCAGCCGTAGTCCCCGAAGACTACCAGTTCACCACCGTCAAGGCCAACCCCGTCACCTCCGTGAAGAACCAGTACCGCAGCGGCACCTGCTGGTGCTTCTCCACCCTGTCCTTCCTGGAGTCGGAAATCATCAAGGCCAAAGGCATCAAGGATCCCGCCCAATACCCGGACTTTTCCGAGATGTTCGTCATCCGCAAGTCCTACTATGACCGCGCCATCAAGTACGTGCGCCTGGACGGGCACATGAACTACGCAGCAGGCTCCGACTTCGGAGACGTGCTGGACGTTGCCAAGACTTACGGTCTCATCGGCCAGCAGGATTACTCCGGCCTGCAGTACGGCTACGACCTTCCCGTACAGGGCGAGCTGGACGCCGTCCTGAAGGGCTATGTGGACGCCGTCGTGAAGAACCCCAACAAGAAACTCACCAAGGTATGGCCCAAGGGTGTCGAAGGCATCCTGGACGCATACACGGGCGTTATCCCCCAGGACAAGGTGATTCCCGCCTCCGAGCTGGGCATCAACCTCGACGACTACATCGGCTTTACGTCCTACACCCACAACCCCTATTATACGGAGGTAGTGATGGAAGTCTGCGACAACTGGCGCTGGAGCAAGTCCTGGAACATTCCCCTGGACGAGTTCATGTCCATCATGGACTATGCCGTGAATAACGGCTACACCGTAGCCTGGGGCGGCGACGTCTCCGAGACCGGCTTCACCCGCACGGGCCTCGCCATCATGCTGGACGACGCAGACAAGGCCACCACCGGTTCCGACCAGGAGCGCTGGGTAGGAAAGGCCGATGAAAAGCCCGCCGACAAGGCCGCCGTCAAGGAGATGGAAATCACCGCGCAGATCCGTCAGGAAATGTATGACGACAAGTCCTCCACCGACGACCACGGCATGCACCTGTACGGTATCGCCAAAGACCAGAACGGCAAGAAATACTATATGATCAAGAACTCCTGGGGCGTCACCGGCGCCTATGAAGGACACTGGTACATGTCGGAGAACTTCGCCAAGGCCAAGACCCTCAACATCCTGGTGAACAAGAAAGCCGTTCCCAAGGAGATCCTGAAGAAAATCGGCATTAAATAATGTCCCTCAAGAATTATATCCCGAACACCATCACTTCCATGAACGCCCTCTCGGGCTGCGTGGGAGTGGTGTTCGCTTTGCAGGGAAGGCCGGATATCGCCTTCCTGTTCATGCTGGCCGCAGCCGTCTTCGATTTCTGCGACGGACTGGCCGCCCGCCTGCTTCAGGCGTATTCCCCCATGGGAAAAGAACTGGACTCGCTCTCGGACATGGTGAGCTTCGGCGTCCTGCCCTCGATGATGATGGTAGGCACCATGCAGGGGCTGGGCGTTGAAAGCTGGACGGAGGCCGTTCCCCTGTTCCTTGCCGTGATGAGCGGCCTGAGGCTTGCCAAGTTCAACGTGGACGAGCGCCAGACCAGCGATTTTATCGGCGTGGCCACTCCTACGGCCGCCATCATTTGCGGTTCCCTGTGCTACTTCGCCTACCGCAGCGACATGCTGGACAGCGTTCTGGCCACCACCTGGTTCCTGCCCGCCCTTTCCGTGGTGCTGGGCATCCTCCTGGTGAGCGAGATTCCCATGTTCGGCATGAAGGTGGCAAAAGGACACAAGCTGCTGGACACCAAACGCATCGTGTTCCTGTGCCTGGCGGCCGCCATCTGCGCGGGCGTCGCGGTCCTGGGAATGGACTGGAGTCTCGCCGTACTGCTGATCTTCACCGTTTACATCGTAGAAAATCTGACACTATACATTTTCCGCAAAAAATGAGAAAGCTTTTCCTTTTCCCTCTCCTGCTTGCCTGCGTATCCCTGCAAGCCCAGAAAAAACCTCTGGACCACAGCGTATTCGACAGTTGGCAGGCGGTAAATCATACGTCCGTGTCCCCGTCGGGAAAGGTCGTAAGCTATGAAGTGAACCCGCAGGAAGGTGACGGCACCCTGTATCTCTACATCAGCGAGAAGAAAAAGGACCGTGTCATCGAGATCCCCCGCGGCTACAATGCCACCGTCCTGGAGGACGATTCCTACGCCGTATGCCAGATCAAGCCGTACTTCGCCGCCACCCGCCGCGCCAAGATACAGAAGAAAAAAGCCAAGGACATGCCCAAGGACTCGCTGGCCGTCGTAAACCTCAAGACCGGCGAGGTGGTGAAGTTTGCCGATATCAAGAACTACAAGGCCGGCAAGCACGGCCTCAACGCCTTCGCTTTCGCCAAGGCCGATACCACCCTCTCTGTTTTCCACTTCGCAGACAGCCATATTGACACGCTGAAAAAAGTGACGGACTATGTGTTCTCCCGGGACGGGATGCAGCTGGGCTTCGTGCGTGAGGTAGGAAAGAAGAAAGTGGACGCGGGGTTCTACTCCGTCGCCTCCCGCGAGACCTCCTTCACCGCCGACACCTGCACCTGGATGGGCACTCCCGTCTTTGACTACGAGGGCACGCGCGCCCTCTACCTGACGTCGCAGGATACGCTCTCCAGCGGCAGCAAGCACGCGGTGATGCATCTGTGGGACGGGAAATCGGCCCGTCTTATCGAGACTTCGCTTTCCGCCCTGCCGGAAGGATGGGGCATCACGGAGAATTCCAAGCCTTCCTTCAGCCACGACGGTTCCCGCGTCTTTGTAGGCGTGCAGGCGTACGTTCCCCCGAAGGATACGTCGCTCGTTTCCTTCGAGACGCCCGGCCTGGACATCTGGAACTGGGATGCCGACGAACTTCCGCCGTCCCAGAAGGTAAACCTGTCGAAGGATGCCGGCCGCACCTATACGGCCGAGCTTGTAAACGGCGTGCTGGTTCCCTTTACGCTTAACAAGCAGGACCGCCTCTATCTGGGAAACCAGGGTGACGCCCCCGTCCACATGATAGTGAGCATTGACAATCCCGTGGAAATGCAGTGGAACTATCAGATGAACAAGACCATCCGCATCAACGGACAGACGGTATCTCAGGGGCACACGGACGAGGAGACGCTGTCTCCGCTGGGCCGATACGCCATCTGGTGGAGCTACGACGACCTTAGCTGGCATATCTGCAATACCACGGACTACTCGGTGACCACTGTCGCCGGCCAGTTCATGCTGGAAGACGACGACCATCCCATGAAGCCGGAACCCTGCGGCGTGGCCGGATGGATGCGGGGGGACAGCGCCGTGCTGCTGTATGACCAGTATGATATCTGGAAAGTAACGCCGGACGGCGTGGCCGTGCGCCTCACGGCGGGCCGGGAGAAGAACGTCACCTACCGTGTCATTCCCCTGAAAGACCGTTCGGAGTTTGACGAGCGTCATTTCAGCGTCCGTGAGAGCATCTTTGTAAGCGTGTTCGACAACGTGACCAAGGAGAATGGCATTGCCACCTTCGCCGTGGCAGACCCCGTGAAGAAGTTCCAGACGCTGGTGAAGGGCCCTTACACCTGGAGCGGTCTCAAGAAAGCCTCCAAGGCATGGACCTTCATTTACCAGAAGGGCAACTTCCGTGACCCCATGGACGTGTCTGTAACATCAGCCATTGGAAAGAGCGAGAAGAAGCTCAGCGCCATCAACCCCCAGATTTCCGAGTACAACTGGGGCACGGTGGAGCTCTATCACTGGACTGCCTTTGACGGGACCAAGTTGGACGGCCTCCTGTATAAGCCGGAGGACTTCTCCGAGGACAAAAAGTATCCGGTTATCTGCTACTTCTACGAGAAAGATTCCGAGACGCTCTATAACCACATTCAGGTGCAGCCCATGTGGAGCATCATCAACATTCCGTTCTTTGTATCACGCGGTTACGTTGTGTTCGTACCGGACATCGTGTACCACGCCGGCACCCCCGGCGAATGCGCCTACAACTGCATTGTGAGCGGCGCGCAGAGCCTGTGGCAGTTCCCCTGGATTGACAAGGAGAACATGGCCATCCAGGGACAGAGCTGGGGCGGCTACCAGACGGCCTACCTGATTACCCGTACCAACATGTTCAAAGCCGCCGGTGCCGGCGCGCCCGTTTCCAATATGACCTCTGCCTACGGCGGTATCCGCTGGGAAAGCGGCAGCAGCCGGCAGGGACAGTACGAGATGGGACAGAGCCGTATTGGCCGGAAGCTGTGGGACGGTATCGAACTTTACATGGAGAACTCTCCCCTGTTCAAGCTCCCTAACGTGACCACACCGGTTCTGATCATGCACAACGACAACGACGGTGCCGTTCCATGGTACCAGGGCATCGAAATGTTCATGGGCCTGCGCCGCCTGGGCAAACCCGCCTGGCTGCTGGAATACAATGACGAAGCGCACAACCTGCGCCAGCGCCGCAACCGGAAGGATCTGAGCATCCGCCTGCAGCAGTTCTTCGATTACTACTTGAAAGGCGAGCCGGAGCCCGCCTGGATGCGTGACGGCATTCCTACCGCCAAGAAGGGATATTACTTCGGATACGAGTACTAATCCAGCTCGTCCCAGAGTTTTTCGAGTTCGCGCCGGTCTTTCTTCGTAGGACGACCGGCGCCTCTGTCTCTGGTGAGGAAGAAGGTTTCTACGGGCGCTTTGAGCTTGTCCAGCTCTGCCTGCGGGGTAAGATTCTCCGCGTACTGGGGCACAAGGGCGGCACCCACACGGTGTTCAGTGGGTTCTACCACTTTATAGGTGTACTCGATGGCGCCTTTGTGGATTTTGATGATTTCACCGGCCTTTACCTCCCTGGCAGCCTTGACGCTAACACCGTCCACCTTCACCTTGCCGCCTTTGCAGGCATCGGCCGCCTCCGTTCGCGTTTTGAACGCACGGATGGCCCAGAGGTATTTGTCGATGCGGACTTCCATTACTGCTCGTCAACGGGTTCGGAGACGATGTCGTTTTCCGGACGGGGATCCATGCGCACTTCGAGAAGCTCGGCGTCGCTGGTTTCGGGCAGGAGGAAGAACTCGTTGGTCTCTGCGGGAATGAGGACCAGGTCCCCTTCCTTCATCTTGTAATTCACCTGGGCGGCCTGGATGTCGGCCTTGCCGCGGGTGCAGTAGTACAGCAGGAAAGTATCGTCCTCGTCGCGGGTGCTCTTCAGGGGCTGCGTAAGGCCGATTTTGTTGACGGTAAACTGCGGAGTGATGGCGATGGCGCCCTCCTCTTCCTTGCTCCGGGATACCCGGTAACGCTGGAAGTCGATGAGGTCGAAGGCTTCCTCGAGGTGGTTTTCGCGGTCATCGGCCCCCCAGTCGTAGAGGCGGAACCACAGTTCGGATGCCTCGGCGATTTCCACCAGGGTGACATCCTTGGCGGCGTGCACCATGCCGGGAGTGATGAGGAAGGTCTCCCCTGCCTTGGGCTTCACCTTATGCAGGAGCGGCTCCACGTTGTTCTCGTGGCAGGCCTTGTAGAAACGCTCGGCTGTGATGTCTTCCTTGAAGCCCAGGTAGAGGGTTGCGTCGGGGCCGGCGGACTCCACGTACCAGAGGGCGGTTTTGCCGAAGGCGTCGTAGCGCTGCTCGGCGGTCTCGTCGTCGGCCGTCACGTGCAGGGAGGTACGGCCCTTCACCGTGAGCTTTTTCACCAGCACCGGGAACTGCGTCCCGTACCAGTTGAAGGAGGTCTCGCCTACCACACGCTCAAGGTAGGTCTGCATGATGTCGCTCAAGTTGTTGCCCTTGAGCCAGCCTTCGGATGCCAGGGAATCCACGAATCCGAGGTCTGCCAGTTTGTATTCCACGGTGCCCCACGGCATGTCCATCTTGTCGGACAGGAAGCGCATGGGAGTCAGTTTCTTGTTTTCATTTTCCATATGCCCGCAAAGATACAACTATTTTTTTCGTTCCAGCACCCGCCCGGTCAAAATATCGCCCCTATTTTGCCCCGCCACGTGCTTCAGCATCTGCCCAGTCAAAAAAACGCCTTTTTTTTGACCGAGCACGTGCCAAGAGCGAAAAATGAGACTATTTTCGCTCTTGGTTTGAGGAGTAACAGGCCTTCTAAGTGCGTGTAATTACGATTTTTACACTTATCCGTTTCATGTTTGTTGAAACGGATAATCTTCCTCATCTTTGGGGCATGAACACAAGACAAAAAGAAATGCGTGAGTACAAAGCGTTACCACGCGGAAGATATCACCTTTGCACAAATGGTTGGCAAGAAGGAAAACTGTTTAACAACGTAGGTCAGTTCCGATATGGAATGTGCACCATGGCCATAGTGGCAGCACAATTTGATGTCGACATCATCTCCTTCGAGCTGATGCCCAATCACATTCACGCCATTATTGAGGCGACAGGTGAAACATGTCTTGCTATCTTCTTGTCCATTCGACACAGGATTAACATGAAGTTGAAGGAAGATGGATATCCCCTTCTTCCCGAAGAGTACTGGTTTGTGTTAAAGCCCATCCCAGATGACAATGCATTACAGCAGCTCCTCATCTACCTCGCCCGAAATGCCTACGAAAAGAACATGGCTATTCCCGGCGGATACCCCTGGGGCTCAAGCTATTTGTTTTTCAGTCGCGTGTCCGATTTTATACAAGGGACAAGCGTAGAACAAATGAAACAGAGTGACGTTCGAAGAATAGTCGGTTCCAAGTGCCAGCTTCCGGGATCGTGGGAAATACATCCCGAACTGGGTGTACTACCACGGAGTTTTGTTAAAACCGATGTGGTCAGGCGGGTTTTGGGAACGGCCAAGGAGTACCTAACCCGTTTGGTAAAGGATTATGAATCGGCCGTCCATATTGCACAGGAACTGGGAGAACAGATTGAATGGTCTTCGGATGAGTTGAACGACATCGTTTACGGAAAGGCAAGAATCATGTTCCCCGGAAAGATGGTAAAAGACTTAGCCTCGGACGAAAAAGGCCGATTGCTGGTTGCCCTCGAAAAGGAATACCACTTCTCGACGCAAATCCTTGCCCGGCATCTGTTTATGCCCGAGAAACTGGTGCGACAATTCCTCAACTCCAAAGACTTCGGCTACCGTAATTGGAAATAGCCCCGTCCCACCTTCACCCGAGCACCTGTCCGGTCAAAATATCGCCCCTTTTTTGCCCCGCCACGTGCTGGGAGGGAAAACAAAGCGGCACTCCCGGAATAGGGGGTGCCGTTTTGATGAGGTCTTATTTCTTGTCTCCGAAATAGCGCTTGTACAGCCCCAGGAAACCGGCGCCATGACGGGCTTCGTCGCGGGCCATTTCATGGACGGTGTCGTGGATGGCGTCGTAGCCCAGTTCCTTGGCGCGTTTGGCGATGAGGAACTTACCTTCGCACGCGCCTTCTTCGGCTTCGTAACGTTTCTTGAGATTGGTCTTGGTGTCCCAGACCATTTCGCCGATGAGTTCGGCGAACTTTGCGGCATGCTCGGCCTCTTCCCATGCGTAGCGCTTGAAGGCTTCGGCGATTTCGGGGTAGCCTTCTCTGTCGGCCTGGCGGGACATGGCCAGGTACATGCCTACTTCCGTGCATTCGCTGGCAAAATGTTCCTTGAGGCCTGCCCAGACTTCCGGGTCACAGCCCTTGGCAACGCCCAGGACATGCTCGGCGGCATACTGAGGCGCATCGGAATCCTCTTTTATCTCTACAAACTTGGAAGCGGGAGCGTGGCAGACAGGACATTCTGCCGGAGGGGCGTCGCCTTCGTGCACATAACCGCACACAAGGCATCTGAATTTCTTTTTCATAGTATTGAGTGTTATTGGTTTGTGACAAATATAGACAATTTCCGGGAAAATCACTATCTTTAACAGAAATTATGGTACCTTTCCTGCAACAGGTTGCCGCCCGCTACTATCAGGGCGGAGACATATCGCACACGTGCTTCCTCTTCCCCAACAGAAGGTCTCTGGTATTTTTTAAGAAGTACCTGGCTTCCTTCGTGAAGGATACGCCGCTCCTGGTACCGCCTCTGTACACCATCAACGATTTCTTCTACAGGCTCAACCACGTGGACGTCACAGACCGGCTGCGCCTGCTGCTGGAACTCTATGGTGTCTATAAGAAACTGAACCCCACGGCCGAGCCCCTGGACGAATTCATCTTCTGGGGAGACGTCATGCTGGCAGACTTCGACGACATTGACAAGTACCTCGTCAACGCGGAAGCGCTCCTGCAGAACGTAAAGGACTTCAAGGCCCTGCAGGACGGGATGGAGTACCTGAGCGAGAATCAGCGCCAGGCCATCGGCCATTTCCTGTCACATTTCCGGGACGTCAAGGATACGGACACCATCAAGGCCCGCTTCGTCAGGCTGTGGAACCTGCTGTTCCCCGTTTACCGGGAGTTCAACAAAACCCTGGGAGAAAAGGGCATGGCCTACGAAGGCATGGTCTATCGCGCCCTGGCCCGGCAGCTGCAGGAAGGAAAATCCGTCGTGGACATCCTGCAGAAGGAGTTCCCGGAGACATCGAAATACGTATTCATCGGCCTCAACGCCCTCAATGAGTGCGAACGCACCCTGCTTCGCCGCATGCGAGACGCGGGCGTGGCGGAATTTGTCTGGGACTATGTGAGCCCGGAGATCAAGGACCCGGCCAACAAATCCTCGCTGTTCATGCAGCGCAACGTGGAGGACTTTCCCCAGGCTTTTGAGCTGGAGGGAGTTGGAAGGCCGGAAATCACGGTCGTGAGCGTCCCCTCTTCCGTGGGACAGGCCAAACTGGCGCCGCAGATCCTTGCGGGCATTACCGGAGACCCGGTGGAAACCGCCTTTGTCCTTCCCGACGAAAATCTCCTCCTCCCGCTGCTGAATTCCCTTCCCGAGGAACAGGACAGCGTTAACGTGACCATGGGCTATCCCATGGCCGGGAGTGCCGTCTATACGCTTTTGAAAACACTCGGCCAGATGCAATTGAAAATGCGTCAGCGGCCCGACGGATGGTACTTCTACCACCGCGAAGTACGGGAGGTCTTCTCCTCCGGCCTGGTGAAGAAGCTCTCCTCGGAGGAAGAGGCCGCCGTCATCCGCCAGGTCAAGGCCGATGCCAAATACTATATTCCCCTGAAGGACCTGCAGGGCGGTCCGCTGCTGGAACTGCTCTTCCGGCCCGTCATCACCGAGCCTTCCACGGCGTCCCCGGCACAAAACCACGCCTTCGAGAAGTATCTCCTGGAGGCGATTGCCTATATCGGCCGCCATCTTTCCCTGCAGGGCGGCATGCTGCTGGAACTGGACTTTGCCAAGCGCTGCCACACGCAGCTCAACCTGTTGCAGGAAACAGACCTGGAAGTGCTTCCCGCCACGTACCTCCGTCTTCTGGACCGGGTGTTGGAGGGCATTTCCGTACCGTTCCGCGGAGAGCCCCTTCAGGGACTGCAGATTATGGGCCCGCTGGAGACCCGCGCGCTGGACTTCCGGAACCTCATCATCCTGAGCGCCAACGAAGGCATGTTCCCGCGCCGCAGCGTGAGTTCCTCCTTTATCCCGCCGGAACTGCGGAAGGGCTTCGGCCTTCCCACCTATGAGTTCCAGGACGCCGTATGGGCCTACTATTTCTACCGCATGATCCAGCGTCCGGAGAAAGTCTGGCTCCTGTACGACTCCCGCACCGAGGGTCTCAAGTCCGGCGAGGAAAGCCGCTATATCAAGCAGCTGGAATACAGCTTCGGCATTCCGGTGAAGCACATGGTGGCCACATCGGCCCTGCTGCCGGTGGAGCCTTCGGAGACCATTCCCAAAACGCAGGAAGACATCGAGGCCATCCGTTCCCGGGAACTGTCCGCATCTACGCTGCAGAGCTATCTGGCCTGTCCCGTCAAGTTTTACTATCAGGTGGTCCAGGGCCTCCAGACAGAGGACGAGGTGGCAGAATCCCTGGATGCCGGCATGCTGGGAAACGTATTCCACCATGTGATGCAGGGGCTGTATCGCGGTAAGGAAGAGGTAACGCGGGAGGATTTGTCGGCCCTTTCAAAGGACGTTCCGGGCCTGAGACGACGCATCCGCGCAGAGGTGCTGGAAGCCATGCATTCCATCGAGGTGTCCGGCCGCAACCTGGTTCTGGAGGAAGTCATCCTGGACTACGTGCTGCGTACCCTCAAACACGACGAGGGGCTGCTCGCCGCCTCCGGGTCGCGGGCGTTCCGCATCATCGGCCTGGAACAGAAGCGCCGGATGGAGCTGGACGGTTTTCACTTCAAGGGATTCGTGGACCGCATGGATTCCTATATTCCCGGACAAATCCGCATCGTGGACTACAAGACCGGCAAGGTGGAAGACGACGACCTGCTCATCACGGACGAGAATGCCGCCGCCGTCGTGGATAAAATATTCGGGGAGAAGAACCAGCATCGGCCCAAAATCGCGCTGCAGCTCTTTTTGTATGACCTCTTCGCCCACGCAGACCCGTCCCTCGCGGGGAAAACCATTGTAAACTCGATTTACAGCTGCAGCCGTCTCTACACCGGTCCCCTCCCGGACTGCCCCGAGAGTCCCGAATTCGTCCGTCTCACACGCGAACGGCTTTCCGCCATGCTGGCGGAGATGACCGATCCTTCGATTCCTTTCCATCGCACGCAGGAGCGTTCCACCTGCGCCTTCTGCGACTTCAAGACCATCTGCGGCCGCTAACGGATTTCGAGAGCGTAAGGAAGACGGGCATAGAGAACCCCAGGCTCATTCTCTTTAAGGGCCGATACGGCGTTGCCCAGACCGGCGAAAGGAGTGCCGGAGAGAATGGTGGGCTCGGATTTGTCGCCGGAAAGCTGAATCATCAACTGCTGGAAGGGAGTAATGGGCTCCGGATACTCGCAGACGAGGTATTCGTCGCTGGAGTGGAAATCCGCCAGGGATGCGGCGTACGCGACAGCCGTCTCAAGGGAGCCGATCTCATCTACCAGACCAATCTCCAGGGCATCGGCCCCGGTCCAAACGCGGCCCTGGGCGATGGCGTCCACCTGGGCGGGATCCATGTCCCGCGACGTGGCCACGAGGTTCACGAACAGCTCGTAGATATCTTCGACGGAGGCCTGCATGTAGGCCAGTTCCCGGGCGTCGAAGGGACGCACCAGGGAGAACATGTCGGAATGTTTGTTGGAGCCGTATGATTCCACGCCGACTCCCACTTTCTTGGTAACGCCGCCGAACTCTGGAATCATGGAGAATACGCCGATGGAACCGGTGATGGAGGTGGCGTCGGCGTAAATCTTCTGGCATCCGTTGGAAATCCAGTAACCGCCGGAAGCGGCATAACCGCCGAAGGAGGCCACAAGGGGCTTCTGGGCCATCAGGAGGTCCAGCGCTGCACGGATCTTCACCGATGCGGAAACGGAACCGCCGGGAGAGTTCACGCGAAGGACCACGGCCTTTACGGAAGGATCTTCCCGCAGGCGGTCGATCTCCTGCACGAAGCGGTCTGCCGCCACATTCATATAGTCTTTTCCTTCGACGATCTCCCCGTCCATATACAGCACGGCAACCTGGTTGCGACCCGGGAAGTGCACGACCTTGGCCGTAACATAGTCGGCAAAGGAGATCAGGTGAAGCTGGTCACGGGAGGGTACCTGGGCCACGGTGCAGAGTTTCGACACCAGTTCCTCATGGCTCACCAGAGCATCGACCAGGCCGGCCTGGAGGAAGTCTTCCGGGAAGTTGAGGGACAGGTTGTCCACGAGGGCGTTGAAGTCGGCGGCGGAAATCTCCCGCACGGGGGAAATCTCGGAAACCATGCTTTCCCACAGGGACGTCACCATGCGCTGCATCTGCTCGCGGTTCTCGGAGGAGGCGGAGGAACGGATGAACATCTCGCCGGCAGACTTGTATTTGCCGTGGCGGATGAGCTGGACGTGCACGCCCAACTTGTCCAGGAGGTCTTTCAGATAGAGGGACTGGCTGGAGATACCCAGCAGCATATTGTTCCCGCCATGCTGGGAGCCCATATAGATTTTGTCGGCTGCAGAGGCAAGGTAGTAGGAACCGTTGCCGGCGTTTTCAGTATAGGCGATGAGGGCCTTTCCGCTTTGGCGGAACTCCGCCAGGGCGGCGCGGAACTCTTCAAGGGCGGCGATGCTGCCGGAGACGGCATCGGCCCGGAGGAGGGCGCACTGGACGGAAGGGTCGGCCGACGCGATACGGAGGGCCTGGACTGCATCATGCAGTCCCACCGCAGGGACGGCACCGGCGCTCATGGAGGCAAGGTCTGCGGGGAAGGCGTCGGCCTGGGTTCTCTCGGCCAGGGTGAAGGAGGAGAAGTCCAGATCCAGCACTCCGTTTCGCGGAAGCTGGACGGTTGTACCGGCCAGGGCGCTTCCCAGAATCATCAGCCCCAAAAGAAAGCCGATGATGCGGACTACAACAATGCCGCAGATCACGGCGCACATAGTTTTCACAAAATCTTTCATAAGACCAGGTGCGTTGCCTGATTCCAGGCGATATGGTTTCGGTAATAGTTATTCAGGAAATCCGTTCCCTTCGAGGGAAGGTACATGGAAAGACCGCAGTAATCCGTAATTTCAAAGCCGTACTGCGTGCCTTCCATAAAATAGGGCGTGGCCGCTTTGTACAGCACGCACTCCTGAAGGGCGGCATCCAGGGCGGCTGTTTCCTCGGGCGTAATGCCGGCCTCTACCAGGATGTCCCGGAGGTCGTAGAAGTAGTGGCGTTCGTAGCGGAAGTATCGCTGCACATTGCGGTCGGAAAGGGTGGATATCTGGCTGCGGTAGAGGGAGAAAAGATTCCCGCACACCTCCGAGAGATTATCCAGCCGGCGCGTGTCCACCAGCGAGATGGTGGCCGAACGGTTGACTCCCCTCTTGGCCATATAATAATTGTAGAAGTCTTCGCAGACACCCTGGGGATTGGGAACGGGCTCGAACAGGAGACGGCTCATGATTGTCCTGTAGTCAAAGCCGTCGGCCATGGTCTCCGTCTGCGTAAAGGCCACCAAATCCGTCTTGCCCCGCAGCTGCCACGCCACCTCGATCCCGCCCGAAAGGCAGCAGTCCAGGATGACGTAGTTCATCTTATAGGGAATGGCCGATGCAAACGCCTCCAGGTCCATCTCCACGGAAACGCTGTTGTCCAGGTCCTGCCCGATACTGCGGAGGGAAAAGCCGGACCGGCCGTTCTCATAGTCCTGCGGATTGTTGTAGTATCCGGGCGGAAGCCAGCCGGAAGCGTGGGAAGAGACGATCATCCCGTAATCCCTGGCGGGAAGGCGGTCCCGGACGGTCATGAGGGCTTCCCGGAAGACATCCCCGCCGAAGAGGCGGTCCTCCTCCGTAAAACGCCGGAGGGTGTCGCGCACCACCGAGCCGTTCTTATCCTTATACATACGGTAAAGGACCGGGGCCGATGTGGTGGAATTGGGATCTGACTTGGGAAGGCGGGAGAAGATGACGAGGGCGTCCGTATAGGCACCCGTCCCTTCGGGGACGTAGCCTGCGGCGATGTCCAGCTGATCATCTGAAAGGTAGGACGCGAGGGAATTGTGACCGCCGGATACCATGACAAGTACATGGCGGGCCTGTAGAACGGGTTGACGCCCCACCGGTTCTCCCCGGAGGGTAGCTCCCGGAATGGGCTCAAAGTCCCCCTTCGTGCACGCCATGACTGTCATGAGAAGCGCGAAGGTCGCTAATCCCCAAAAGCGTTTCCTTAACCGCATGAGTACAAAATTAGGCAAAAATATTAACTTTGCAAAAATATTTTAATATTAATGAAAACGCTTGTTAAGATGATGACAATGGCTGGCATAGCCGCTTCTGTCGCCTCCTGCGACACCGCCCCGGAGGGGGATTTCAAGTACACCATTGACGCATTCGCAGACCTCAAAGTCATGCGTTACCAGATTCCCGGATGGGAGGACCTTTCCCTGCAGCAGAAAGAGTACGCCTACCACCTGGCGGAAGCCGCCAAATACGGCCGGGACATCCTCTGGGACCAGAACTGCAAGGAAAACCTCCGTGTGCGCCATACCCTGGAAGCCATCCTCGAGTCCCCGGACGTGAAGAAGGAAGCTCCCGAGTACAAGGACTTCCTGGTGTACGCCAAGCGTGTCTTCTTCTCCAACGGCATCCATCACCATTACGCGGAAGACAAGATCTTCCCCGCCTGCGACCGTAGTTACTTCGCAGAGCTCATGCGGGAAGCGGGCGTGGTGGACAACGGCCTGCTGGACATCATCTATGACCCGACGATCTATCCCCAGCGCCGCTCCACGGACACTGCCGGCGACATCGTGAAGGAGTCGGCCGTGAACTTCTACGAGGGCGTCACCCGCGAAGAAGTGGAGAAATACTATGCCGGCATCATGGACCCGAAGGATCCCACTCCTATTTCCTATGGCCTCAACACCAAGGTGGTGAAGGATGCCGACGGGAAAGTGGTGGAACTGCCCTGGAAGGTGGGCGGCATCTACTCCGCAGCCATCGAGAAGATATGCGAAGAGCTGGCCAAAGCCCGCGAAGTGGCCGAGAATGACATCCAGAAGCGCGCCCTGGGCCTTCTCATCGAATACTATCATACCGGAGACCTGCACAAGTGGGACGAGTTCAACATCGAATGGGTAAAAGACACCATCGGCACGGTGGACTTCATCAACGGCTTCATCGAAGACTACAATGACCCGCTGGGCCGCAAGGCCGCCTGGGAAGGCTATGTGAACATCAAGGATTTCGAGGCTTCCCGCCGCACCGAGACTCTCAGCGCCAACGCCCAGTGGTTCGAGGACAACTCCCCCGTCGATCCTCGTTTCAAGAAAGCTACGGTGAAGGGCGTATCGGCCAAGGTGATCAACGCCGTCTGCCTCGCCGGCGACAGCTACCCGTCCACGCCTATCGGCATCAATCTTCCCAACGCGGACTGGATCCGCAAGGAACACGGTTCCAAGAGCGTGACCATCGCCAACATTACGCACACCTATGACTACTCCGCACAGGAGATGCCCACGAGCACCCTGGCCGAGTTCGCTTACAATAAGAAGGAAATCGAGATGGAGAAGAAGTGGGGCACCATCGCCGACGAAATCCACACGGACCTGCACGAGTGCCTGGGCCACGGCTCCGGCCAGCTGCTGCCCGGAGTGAGCGCGACGGCCATGGGCGAATATGCATCGGCCCTGGAAGAAGCCCGCGCAGACCTCTTTGGCCTGTATTATACGGCGGACCCCAAGATGGTAGAGCTGGGTATCATGCCGGATCCGGAGGCCTACAAGGCCATGTACTCCAATTACATCCGCAACGGTCTCATGGTGCAGTTCACGCGCGTGGAGCTGGGCCGTCCCAACACGGAAGCCCACATGCAGAACCGCAAGCTCATCGCCGAGTGGTGCTACGAGAAGGGCAAGGCCGACAAGGTGATCGAGAAGAAAACCAAGGGCGGAAAGACCTACTTCGTGGTCAATGACTACCAGAAACTCCGCGCCCTGTTTGCCCAGCTGCTCGCAGAGATCCAGCGCATCAAGAGCGAAGGAGACTACGAGGCCGGTAAGAATCTCATCGAGACCTATGCCGTACACATTGACCCTCAGCTGCACAAGGAAGTGCTGGAGCGCTACGAGGCCCTGAACCTGAAGCCCTACGGCGGATTCATCAACCCGGACATCATCCCCGTCGAGAAAGACGGTGCCGTGGTGGACTACGTTCCCGTCTATACGGACGATTATTTGGGCCAGATGCTCCAGTACGGCAGGAAATACGGAACACTATAGATTCTTCGCTACGCTCAGAATGACAAAACGTTTGTCATCCTGAGGAGCGAAGCGACGAAGGATCTAATGATAAAGGACTACCGGAATTACCTTCGCATCGAGCGTAGGATGTCGCCGAACACGGTGGCATCCTACTGCCACGATGTGGAGACCTTCCTGGAGGCCATCGGCCTGGCGCCGGCGGCCATCGGCCCGTCCGACATTTCGTCCTATCTGGGCGAGGTCACGGCCCGGGGCCTTTCCAAGCGAAGTTCCGCGAGGCTGCTCAGTTCGCTTCGCAATTTCTTTGACTGGTGCGTGCAGGAAGGCGAAATTTCGGAGAATCCCTGCGACCGTGTGGATGCGCCCAAACTGGGAAAGTATCTGCCTTCGGTGCTCACGGTGGAGGAGGTATCGGCCATTATGGAATCGGTGGACCTGCGGGGGCCTTTCGGCAAGCGGGACCGCGCCATCCTCGAGGTGCTCTACGGCTGCGGGCTGCGGGTGAGCGAGGCGGCAGGGCTCCGCATCTCGCACGTGCACTTGGACGAGGGCTTCGTGGACGTGATCGGCAAGGGCGACAAGCAGCGCCTCGTGCCCCTCGGGGACATGGCGGCCGATGCCATCCGCGCGTACCTCCCCGACCGTCCCCTCCCGGCCGAACGGAGTTTCGAGGACATTCTCTTCCTGAACAAGTTCGGCAAGCCCCTCAGCCGCGTTTCCATCTTCAAGTTGGTGAAGGCACAGGCCATGGCCGCCGGCATCGACAAGGAGATCTCCCCGCACACCTTCCGCCACTCCTTTGCGACGCATCTCATTGAAAACGGCGCCGACCTGCGCGTGGTCCAGGAAATGCTGGGACACGAAAGCATCCTCACCACCGAAATCTACACCCACATCGACACCTCCACCTGGCACCGCGCCGTCCTCGAGCATCATCCGAGGGGGTAATCCCCCTCATGCCCGACCTCACCCTCGTCATTGCCGGCCCCGACCGGCAATCTCTTTTTGTCATTCTGAGCCCGTCCCCTTTGTCATTCTAAGCGTAGCGAAGTAACTTTTTTACTAATTCTTTGTTATTTTGATTATTGTAATTACATTTGCAACAGCTTATAAAGTTAGAGGGCACTACGGTGCACCTCCTTGCAGGAATCCGAAAGGGTTCCTGTATTTTTTATGGGTATACTCTCACTACAAATTCGCCATTGTAAACCCAAACTTCTTCGATAGGGGCCTTTAGATTTAATCGAGATTGAATACTACGTAGTATTTGTCTTGTTGAAGTGCCATCTCTCCGTCATTGCCGGCTCCGACCGGCAATCTCTTTTTGTCATTCTGAGCATGCCCCCTTTGTCATTCTGAGCGAAGCGAAGAATCTATCAGCCGTAACGTCCTTATCGCTTCTTAGCAAACCAGACAACATTGATACGCCCTGCTCCGTAAAGGCATAAGGAAGTGCGCGTCTATCACCGCCCCTTAGGTTTGAAATGCCAAATTGGCATTTCAAACCATCATATTCTTCCTTTGTCAATTGAAACATAAAGTCGGCCGGGAAGCGTTTGATGTTTCTTCTTACTTGACGGTTCATTTGACCAACCTCTTCTTGATACAAGGTCGCCAAGTCTCTGTCAAGAATAACTTGTACTCCAAGGGGCCGGGAGTGGGGCCGGCGGGCCAACGAAGTCGTAGGCGCTCCTGACGCCGTGCCGCCCTTGGCGCCAACAATATCCCTCACCCCGCGAGGACGCCGCACCCTCCGCAGCTATACGCTCATCCCTCCGGTGCAAACTCACCCCAGTTGTCGCCATTCGCGCTCACGCGCGAACCGGACGTCCCGGCTACTCGCTCAATCCTACGCCTTCTATGGCTCCGCCAACCCCACTCCCGTCCCCTTGGCGTTCGTGCGATTTCAACGTTATCCACAGCATGCTCCAAGAGAATTCGCCAAATAGCAGAAATGCGCAGCGGTTTGGCACAAGCATTCTTTATTTTTGCACAAAAATATTCAAAACGCTATGGGAATAAATATCAACGACTTGGAGTTCTTCCCGATTCATAGAATCGAGTACGAACGTTGGTTTCAATCTATCAAACCTAACGGCTTCACCCCCAATCAGGAGCAACGTGAGGAAATTGTAAGTATCATTAACGAACGGATAATGATTAATAGCGAAGGCCTCCTGTTACTCCATGATTGTTGTCAAAAACTCGATGAAGAAGACTCAGACTATCTTCACATTAAGCAGACCATCTATGCAGCGTTGCTATACATATTACAAACGACAACCGACTGCATGGTTGCCACTAAATTCTTCCTCCTAGCAGACCAGGATTATGACAAGAGATACGCGAGAGGGAAGCTGAAAGTGATAATGAATGAAGGTTTCAAGAAGTTATATGGATTCTTAGCCCCAGGCGGTACCGACACCTATTGGGGAAAGCTTTCCTCCATCATGCAATTCTTCCCCAAGTTTTCCAGTGACTTTCAAAAAATTAGCGCTCTATTAGACGAGCAATCAAGGACGTCTAGCTGGTGGAAACACGAGCGAGATTTAGAAGTTCACTTAGACCCTATCGAATTATACAACTCTAGGCAAAGCGAACTAAACGAAAGCGAAGTAATGATTGACACGATGAAGTTAATTGATGCCCTTGGAATCGCCGAGCAATTTGTATGGAATCTGCATACAACATTCACGAACTGGCTAAATAAGCTTTACTTAGAACATCCTGAATACTTTAAGGAATAAGAGATAATAAACGACGCATGGAGCCCTTCTTGACATGATTAGAACTTTTTTTCGTTTTGTATTTTGACCGATCCTTTCTTTTTGTAACTTTGTGAAAATATGTTGTGCTTATGAAGTTGTTCGAAAACAAAACACAGGCCCGACCTTTTATTAAGTGGGTTGGAGGGAAGACACAGTTGCTTGGCGAAGTCAAGAAATCATTACCTTACGATTTCGCCTCCCGTCAGAATATCACGTATGTAGAGCCGTTTGTTGGCGGTGGCGCTGTCATGTTTTGGCTCCTTCAGGCTTACCCCAACATTGAGCACGCAGTCATCAATGATATCAACGAGGAACTCATTTGCACATATCGCGTCATCAAAGAAGACGTTGAATCCCTCATCGAGGTTCTCTCGCGCATTCAAGATGAATATCTACCTCTAGGCGCTGATGCCAGAAAGGACTACTTCATTGCGAAAAGAGCACTGTTTAACACGAAGAGAACAAAGCCGATAGAAACTGCTGCTCTGTTCATCTTCCTCAACAGAACATGCTTCAACGGACTTTATCGCGTTAATTCCAAGGGCGAATTCAATGTCCCCCATGGGAAATACGCTAATCCCCGTATTTGCGATGCCGAAAACCTTCGTGCATGTTCTATTGTTCTACAAAAGGTGGATATTCTCTGCGGAGATTTTGCAGAAACAGGTCGCTTCGCGGGAGCTAACACGCTATTCTATTTTGATCCTCCCTACAAGCCCATCACGGAAACGTCCTCCTTTACCTCTTATGCAAAGGAAGGGTTTAACGACGCTGAACAAATCCGACTCCGTGATTTTTGCAATCAGATAAGCAAGAAGAAGGCACTATTCGTTGCCAGTAATTCGGACCCTAAAGGTATTAATCCTAAAGAGGATTTCTTTGATTCTATTTACGAACATTTCTTCATCAAGAGAGTATCCGCTGCCAGGATGATTAATGCTGACGCATCAGGCCGAGGTAACATCTCAGAGCTTATGATTTCTAACGTAGCGAACGCATAAATATGAGAGATTTTCAAACTTGGCTTGGCGGTTTCCGTTCAGCCATAGCTGGTTACAAGTACTACACCGACTTTGAGAAGATTTACCGAAACGTAGAAGCCATCAAGGTTGAATTAAACATCATGAACTCCCTGATTGGATGCAACAATATCGAAAAGGAGTTCGAAGCTTTATACAAAAAGTACCCTGAGATTCTCAAGTGCATTCCCATCTTGTTGGCTAAACGCGAATCTGACATCCTCACCGTTGATTTTGACGGAGAGCACGTTTGGAATTTCCGGAAAGCCAATTACAAGGTTGAAGAGTATATAGTATTTATGCGCGAGACTGGCCTCTTTGACCTGATGCAACAAAAGCACATCCACAGCCTCGTGGACTATGTTACAGGAGTTGAGACCGGTCTTGACTCTAATGCGCGGAAGAATCGTGGCGGGCACGTAATGGAAGATCTGGTAGAAGGCTATCTAATCAAAGCCGGGTTGGTTAAAGATAAAACCTACTTCAAGGAAATGTACATCCACGAGATTGAGCAGAAGTGGGGCATTGACCTTTCCTGTATTTCCAACGAAGGCGGAACTGAAAAACGTTTTGATTTTGTAATCAAGCGCCCCAATATGATTTACGGGATTGAAACCAATTTCTACGCCAGTGGAGGTTCCAAATTAAACGAGACAGCCCGCAGTTACAAGACAATTGCCCTTGAGACAAAAGGCCACAAGGGCTTTAAGTTCGTTTGGATTACCGACGGGCAAGGATGGGGCTCGGCACGCAACAACCTTAAAGAGACCTTCGATGTCTTAGAGAATCTTTACAACATTATGGACTTGGACGAAGGTGTTATCGCCACCAAGCTTGTTTAATCACAATGCCAACCGCATATTATAAATCACTAGACAAGGACTTCACGCTTCTACGAGGAGATTGCATCAAGCTTCTGAATTCGTTTGATTTCAAGTTTGACATGATTTTCGCAGATCCGCCGTATCATCTCTCCAACGGTGGCATTAGCATACAGAGCGGCGTTCCTGTGTCTGTGAACAAAGGGAAGTGGGATAAGTCTCAGGGATTCGAGGAGGATTACAAGTTTGACAAAACGTGGCTGGCAGCATGCCGGGAGCATTTGAAGTCCGACGGAACCATTTGGGTAAGTGGGACATATCATAACATCTTCTCTGTTGCCCGTTGTTTGACTGAACTGGACTTCAAGATTCTGAACTGTATTACCTGGGTAAAGACTAATCCACCACCCAATCTTTCCTGCCGCTATTTTACATATTCAGCAGAATATATCCTCTGGGCTCGGAAGGAGCAGAAAACGGCTCATTACTACAACTATGAATTGATGAAGGAAATCAATGGCGGCACCCAGATGCGGGATGTCTGGACACTGCCGGCGATTGCACCATGGGAGAAATCCTGTGGAAAGCACCCGACTCAAAAGCCACTTTGCGTTCTTTCAAGGATTATTCAGGCGTCCACCAAACCAGGAGCATGGATTCTTGACCCATTCACCGGTAGTAGCACCACCGGCATCGCAGCCAATCTTCTTGGCCGCCGGTTTCTGGGCATCGACCAGGAAGAAAAGTTCCTCGAGATGAGCAAAGCCCGTCGCGAGGAACTGAATAGCATCAGCCGCCGTGGTGAGATTTTGGAGAAGCTAGAGAAGCAGGCCAAACTCTTCCAGGATAGCGATATTCGCGTTCTGTGTGAGCCGGAGGTCTATTATGGTCCCGAGCTTCCTTTCTAATACTCTCGGTGTCTTATCACGAGGTTGAGAACGTTCTTAAAGTCCCTTTTTCCTAAAACACATTCTCGGGTCCATTGTAGCGCCAGTTCAAACTGATGTGCTCCAGGGTTTTGCTTTTCACAGAGACAAAACAATTCAAGTATTATTGCCATCCCTTCAATCGAAATTGTGCCTGGTACAACAATATGTCCGTATTTCCTTTCTACTGTTTTGAGAGTCATTGGCAAAAATGATTGTCGTGATTCAGGCGTTGGAAACGGTGTGCACTTTTTATAAAATCCCTGATAGTATTTAATAAGATTTGCAACATCGCTTCTGTAATGCTGCGCTTTTAGTAGAAGGTCTACAACCCACTCATCATGTGGCAGAAGAAACGGCTTTGCTTCTGGTTTCGGTTGTAAGATTTTGACTCGAAAATCCAGTTCTGGTCTTTCTCCTCTTTTGCCTTGGAATATTCCGATAACGGTTCCGTCGGAAGTGACAAAAGTCTTGATAGCAGCCAATCGAGGACTTCTTTGCCAAAGGACGCCCTCAAAAAAATAGTTCTTGTTATACTTCATAATGAATATAAGAGAGACTAGATAGCGTTTATACCACCATATAACATATTTCTGCCTTTCCCATTCCAATAGGTAACATCTTGTTCGACGAAAAGCCATTTTATGCACTTGACAATTAATTCTGCAGGGTAACCGCTTTGAAATGAAAAAGCAGCGAACTCATTGTCTTGGATAAGGTCGCAATTGTACACACGGTCAATAATAGCTCTGAGTCGTTGATATTGAGCTGGATCTTCAGCTTTCTTTGCTCTCAAATCATCAAAGATATTCTTGTGAGAAGGGCGCTCACTATGAGATACACGTCCATTCTTATCCACATGCGTAAAGCTCTCTCCAGGAACCCGAACTTCGAAATCAAAACCTTTATTAAGATTGGCTGGACGTTTTAAACAAATGGTCTTATTTGCAGCTGTTGTTTCGACCGTATATTGATATTTGCTTGTTTCGTTCCCGTTTCCAGGAGCTTCGTCAAGAAAAGCCATAACAAGACTACGCCGAAACACCTCACGAGTACGCGCTTCAAGATGGAATGGAATGGTTTTGCACATTTTATAGGAGTTCTTTAATATCGACTTTAAGTGCCAGTGCTATCTTCTCGATATTACAGAGTGTAATATTCTTCTCTGCACGCTCAATCATTCCAATGTATGTTCGGTGCACACCTGCAAGTTCGGCAAGTTGTTCTTGAGAGAGGCTACGTGTCTTTCGAATCTGCTGCACCTTGTGGCCAAACTGCAATAGAATTGGTTTTTTATCCATCGTGTAACTGAGTGTTATTTTTACAACAAAGGTAAAGATGCCAACCAAAGTTATCAACATACTATAATTAGCGCCCGTGATCAGTTTAACAATATATTGCAGCCCCAAAATGAGTTATTTTCGCTACGGATTAAATGAACTCACTATATTACTTACAAATGTACCTGGAGGTTAATAGAATATCTTTAAGTGCACCCCTTGAAAAACACACGTATTTTTGCGATATTTGTTCTTGGTAGTGTGAGCTTTCGTATGGGAATCATGATTGCAAATATCTCGGCAAGATAAGATGCAGCATTTCTCGTTACTTTGGCACATCGAACTACACACATACATTATAACACTACACATTTTATGGAAGAGCCTCGCAAAATAGTCCTTATACTTGGTAATGGTTTCGACCTTGACCTTGGCCTCAAGACGTCATATAAAGACTTTTGGGAGTCCAAGTCTTGTCCCAAAGACTATCCAGCCCCATTGATTTCACATCTTAATAATCACTGGCCCAACAATCTTGAGAAGGTCAAGTGGTATGACCTGGAAAACGAGTTATACTATTATGCAAAGGGTTTTGCCTCGCAACCCCCTTACGAAGACGTCATCACTGAAGAAGAGCGCAAGTTTCTTAAGGACAAAAATATAAGGTTCCTTCTTTATGATTCAGACTATTCTAATTTGGTCGCCTCATTACATAAAAAGAATATCGTGGTCTATAATGGCGGTCATCTTGAGATTCCTTATTTAGAAGATTTGCTCAAGTCATCCGACGTACGCGATTCCATAGCTTTAGGCAAAATAAAGCAGGGCCTTTGTGAATACATAAAGGAGGTAAGCAAGCAAAGAATCCGGACTGACTCTGTTGCTTCTAACGTAATCCTCGCCCTTGAAAAAATGGCAGTAATTGGTGAGCATGTAGAAGTTTTCACTTTTAATTATACCCCCGTTCTGTTTCGGGATGACATACTAGACAACAAAATTCCCGTGTACCACATGCACGGACAATGCAATGAGGATTCAATTATCATTGGGACCCGTGACGATACTGAAATTGATAAGAAGTACGCTTTCATGCAGAAGGCCATGGACCCCGCTTTTAATCCCCCTCACTTAGTAAGAAGTTTACATGATGCCGATGAATTGATTATCTTCGGCCATTCTATCGGAGAAAATGATCGCCAATACTTCAAAGCATTCTTTAAACAACAGACTGACTACTCCCACGCTAAAAGCAAGGACATTACCATATTCACGAAAGATGAATCATCTGAATTCCAGATTAAACTGGCTCTTCAGAATATGACCGATGGTAACCTTTCAACTCTTTTTAGCCAAAATAACGTCCAGATTATCAAGACGGAGGATTTGGGAAAAGACCAGAATCTATTGTTTAACTTCCTAATAAAACATCACACGAGTAAACACTTCGCAGAGGATGTTATAAATAAAATATATTCACAACAAGCGAAGAAGGAAGAGGACTCCCATCAATAGTCACACACAATGTATAGCCAGTACCAAATCACCAGGACAAAAGGGTTTAAGCCTCTATTGTGCGATACGCCTAAAATCCTTATTCTTGGCACATTACCAGGAGGAGAATCGTTGGCTCAACATCAGTACTATTACTCAAACTCGAACCGAATCTGGAAAGTTCTGTGCCAACTAACTGGAGAGCGAACCCCCACTGATTACCAACAAAAAAAGGATCTTCTAGCAAAGAACCACATTGTTCTATGGGACTACTACGAATCCGCAATTCGTCCCGACAGCAGTAACGACAAAGATATCCGCGACGGACGACCCAATGACATTGTAGGATTTTTGACGCAGCATCCGACAATCAAGATTGTTGCAATAAATGGATTCGGAAAATACCGAGACTTTGGGATTACCATTAAGAAAGAATTAGCTAGCATTCCGGGGTTATCTGATGTGAAAGTGCTTCGTCTTCCAGAAACAAGCGGGAGCAATAAAAACTACGGATGGGGCGACTTAAACAAGCTCTCTATGGAATGGGCCCAGATATTCGATGAATAAAATTGAAGACTACTTTTAGCGCTTCTGCCACGTAATACGCAGTCTCGCTCAGGGAAAGTAGCAGAGTATTTAAGAACCAGCACTCTCTAACTAATTGGAGATAGAATTGAATTAGACTAACACACTAACATTATGCGCGCAGTCATTCAAAGAGTATCCTCTGCGTCCGTCACAATTGATGGGGCGGTTAAGTCGGCCATTGGTCCTGGTTTGCTTATTCTTCTTGGTGTAGGTCACGAAGATGGGCAGGAGGATTGGGATTGGCTGGTCAAAAAGATTGCAGGGTTGCGCATCTTCAATGATGAAGAGGGCGTAATGAATCGCAGTGTGGTCGATATTGACGGAGAGGCACTGGTGGTGAGTCAGTTCACGCTGATGGCCTCAACGAAAAAGGGAAACCGGCCGTCCTACATTGGGGCGGCGAGGCATGAGAAAGCTATTCCGATGTATGAGGCATTCTGCAAGGCGCTTTCGGCGGCCATCGGGAAACCGGTTGGCACGGGTGAGTTCGGCGCAGATATGAAAGTTGCACTGGTGAACGATGGGCCAGTGACTATTTGCATTGACACGAAGAACAAGGAGTAGCCAGCGCGGCAACCAGATCGTCCAGGTTGCCCACTACCCCATCGAATAGCTTGTACATCAACTCGGGCTCAACCATTTCAGGGATGTAGGCAATGACCCGCTTCCCTGCCCCGGCCATCCAACCGGCTTCGGTGTGAGCGCTGCGGCCACAAGGGAGAACCAAGACACAAGTGTCAGAAGATTTGAGGGCTTCCAGGTCTGCGGCGAATTGACGTTCAGAGAGTGGATGGTGCAGTCCTTCGGCGTATTCCTCAAAGGTCCAGTTAGGAGCATTCTCATCAACATCGGTCCAATGGAAACCAGCACCACCGTGAGGCGGGTTCCGGAAATCATAGACATCGTGCCCTTCGGCCCGAAGGCGGTCTACAACTTCAGGGTAATAGGGGTTTCTCCAGCTGGATGCAACGTAGATATGAGCCATTGAGGTAATAATTGATTTACGCGAAGATACGCATTATTTTGGAGAATTCTCCACTTGTTTCGATTGGCAGAAATGACAAAATGTTTTCGCTATAACCGATAGATTCTTCGCTTCGCTCAGAATGACAGAGGGAGATGTTCAGAATGACAAAAAGAGATTGCCGGTCGGAGCCGGCAATGACGAGGGCTCGGCAGACGGCAATGACGGAGAAGGCTAGTATTTGATGAGGTAGTAGATGGTGATGGCGACAATGCAGATGGCGAGCAGAGCAAGTGTTCTCCTGGTGCTGTGTTTGTTCTCTGCGGCGGCGAGTTCTTCCAAGTTGAAGCCGTTGGGGTCTTTGCCGTATTTGTCTATACCATACTGATTATAACCACTAGCGTTGTAGCCGTGCCAGTCATAGCCTTCCTCATTATACTTTGACGTGGTGTGCTTGTAGAAGCCGTCGCGGTCAAAGCCACGTTCATCAAGGCCATCGGCATTATACCCCTCCCAGTCGAAGCCAGCCGAATTGTACGGGGACGAGGTCTCCACGCAGATGTGATTCCGGTCAAAGCCGCGTTCTGAAATGCCATTTTTGTTGTAGCCCTCGGCATCGAAGCCGTCTTTGTCGTATCCATCGGCCCCAATCTCAAAGAGTTCCGGTTTGTCAATTTGATAGAGTTTGTCAAACTCGGCAGTATACTTCTTACCGCAGTTGGGGCAATTACATTGAGCCGCAAAGATGACGGCTCCGTCCAGAAGAGTTTTTCCGATGGTCAGTTTCTGACCGCAAGAAGGGCATTTGGCTGTATAGTTCTCCATGTGAATAGTTTTTCTTACCAAATATACACATTATTTTGGAGATTTCTCCACTCGCCGCGCTCGGTTGAAATGACAAGGAGATACCCGATCAGGTCGGGCATGACGAGGGTTTGGCAGCCGCACGGGAGGGAGTGGGGTTGGCGGGACGTAGAAGGCGTAGGGAGAAGCGAGTAGCCGGGACGACCGGTTCGCGCGTGAGCGCGAATGGCGACAACTGGTGTGACGTTCCACCGAAGGGATGAGCGTCTAGCTGCGGAGTGCCACGGCGTCCTCGCGGGGTGAGGGACATTGTTGGCGCCAAGGGCGGCACGGCGTCAGGAGCGCCTACGCCTTCGTGTCCCGACGACCCCAGCTCCCTGCCGGGAGGCAGAAAGATGCCCGATCAGGTCGGGCATGACGGGAAAGGGCCGGCAATGACGGGGCAAGGTCGGGCATGACGGGGGAGGTTTTGTGATTCGGAAAATTATTGCTATCTTTGCGCGCTTAAAAATCCGTAATGGTTTTTGGTGCAATGGGGTGCTTGAAAGAGAGCACTGAGTAACACATTTTTATTCAAACAATTCTATGAAGCATTTTACGCTTAAAGGCGAAATCCGCCAGAAAGGCAACAAGGCCGCTCTGAAGGCCTACCGCGAACAGGGCCTGGTTCCCTGCAACCTCTACGGCCAGGATGTGAAAGAGAACATCCTCTTCACCGTGAACGAGAAAGAGCTGAAGGGCCTCACCCACACTCCCGCCTCCTACATCGTGGACCTGGAGCTGGACGGCAAGACCTACACCGCCATCGCTCACGAGTATCAGTGGCACCCGGTGGAGGACAACTGCCTGCACGTGGATTTCCTCGCCGTTAACGAAAAGAAGCCCATCGTGATTTCCCTGCCCCTAAACCTCACCGGCCACCCGAAAGGTGTGCTCGTAGGTGGTAAGTTCGTTCAGAACGCCCGCAGCCTCAAGGTTTGCGCCCTCATGAAGAACCTGCCGGATCAGCTGGACATCGATATCACCGAGCTGGAGCTGGACAAGCGCATGGTAGCCGGCGACCTCAAGTTTGAGGGTCTGCAGATCGTGTCCGACAAGAACACCATCATCTGCGCCGTGAAGACCACCCGCGCCATGCAGCAGGCCGCTATCGAAGCCGCCAAGGCCGCTCAGTAGTAATAACGATGGCTGCTACTTACCTGGTTGTCGGACTGGGAAATATTGGTGCAGAATACGCCAATACCCGCCACAACATGGGATTCATGATATTGGATGCCTGGGCTCAGGCATCCAATGTCCTTTTTAAGACCGACCGTTACGGAGACGTGGCGGAGGTCTCTTTCAAGGGACGTTGGTTTGTCCTTCTGAAACCTTCCACTTACATGAACCTGAGCGGAAAGGCTGTTCGTTACTGGATGCAGCAGCTGAACCTTCCGCTGGAAAACCTCATCGTCATTTCTGACGACCTCGCCCTTCCCTTCGGCACCGTCCGCATGCGCGCCAACGGTTCCTCCGGCGGGCACAACGGACTCGAGAACATAACCCAACTGCTGGAAAGCGACAAGTGGGCCCGGATCCGCGTGGGAATCGGCAATGAATTCGCCCGGGGCGGACAGGTGGACTATGTATTGGGAGCCCTTTCAAAGGAAGAAATGGATCAAGTGCCGGCGCTTGCCGCCAAGATAATTCAAGGCATCAAGGATGTGTCCACAATTGGAATCGCCCGCGCCATGAACACCATCAACACCCGGCAAAAAGCGCAAAAACAGGAGCCAAAAGGCCCGAATGACGAAAAAAACGGCATTTATACGCCTGAAATGTGATTTTTTCTTAAAAAGTATTTTGTCATTTAATATTTTTTGTCTACCTTGCACAAAAGTTTGACCCATAACATTTAACAAACCAATAAATTACAAAACCATGAAAGCACTTGTTGAAAAAATCAATGCCGCTTACGCAGAATTCGCTAAGAACGCTGAAGCTCAGGTAGTTAAGGGTAACAAAGCCGCCGGTGCCCGCGCCCGTAAGGCCGCCCTCGAACTCATGAAGGATTTCAAGGAATTCCGTAAGGTTTCTGTCGAGGCTTCCAAGTAAGCGAACTTCACCAGAAAAAAAATGTTGCAGAAAAAGAGATTTTTCTGCAACATTTTCTTTTATTTTGCATCTATATTATAGGTTTAGGTTTTAGTACACGTCAAAAAGCCGGTTCCGAGGGTTCGCCCAAAGACCGGTTTTTTGCACATTCTGGGCATTCGTCCAACGCCACCCGCTTAACTCCCTCACGCCCCCACTTCGCCGCACCACTTAAAGCACACTTTTGCCATTCTAACCCCCATCACCGTGCTTTAACCCCACCTCGCGCACCCGGTTAAAGCACACTTTCGGCCTCCGAACCCCTATCATCGTGCTTTAACCCACTCTCGCAACCCCACTTAAAGCACATTTGGTCCTGAGCAAATACTACCGCACGTAACGAAGGCCAAAACAGGGGAACAAAAGAAAGGCCAGGCACAATGCCCGGCCTTTCGCGTTTATGTGTTTTCGAGTGGATATAAACGCTTGATATTATTCAAAGGAAGTGGCAATACCGATGAAATCCTCGGCCTTGAGGGCGGCGCCACCGATGAGGCCACCGTCGATGTCCTTCTCGGCGAAGAGTTCCTTGGCGTTGGAGGGCTTGCAGGAACCACCGTAGAGGATGGTCATGTCGTCGGCCACCTGGGCGCCGAACTTGTCGGCCACGACTTTACGGATGCAGGCGTGGATTTCCTCGGCCTGGGCTGCGGTAGCAGTCTTGCCGGTGCCGATGGCCCATACGGGCTCGTAGGCGATGACCACATTCTTCATATCCTCGGCGGTGAAGTTGTAGAGGACGTTCTTGGTCTGGGCGGTAACAACGTCGAAGTGCTTGCCAGCCTCACGCTCCTCAAGGTTCTCACCCACGCAGAGGATCACCTTCAGGCCGGCGGCCAGGGCGAGCTGGGTCTTGACGACCAGCTTCTCGTCGGTCTCTCCGTAGTACTGACGGCGCTCGGAGTGGCCCAGGATGGTGTACTGGCAACCGATGGAAGTGAGCATGTTCACAGCGATCTCACCGGTGTAGGCGCCTTTCTCGTGGTCTGCGCAGTTCTGGGCGCTGAGCTGAACCTTGGAACCCTTCAGGGCCTCTGCTACGAGAGCGAGGTGGGTGAACGGCGGAGCCACTACCAGCTCTACGTTGGCAGGAACTTCCTTGGATTTGGCAGCTACGGCTTTGGCGAGTTCAACGCCTTCGGGTACAGTGGTGTTCATTTTCCAGTTACCCGCTACAATGTATTTTCTCATAATTATTAATAAATTAACCTTTTATACACTACAGATGAGATGCCCGGTCGGGGCCGGGCAGGACGTTTATTTTACCGACATGACGGCAGATGCGATGGAGTTGAGCTTCACATCCACGGAGTCTGCGCGGGAGGCCAGGATGCAAGGCACCTTGGTACCTACCAGGAAACCTGCCTGACGCACATCCTTGGCCAGCTTGGAATTGGTCTTCCAGAAAACGTTGGCGCTCTCGATATTGGGGAAGAGGAGGCAGTCGGCGTCTCCGGCGACCGGGGACACGAGCTTCTTGATTTCCACAGATTCCTTGTCAATAGCAACGTCCAGGGCCAGAGGACCGTCACCGATGGCCTTGATCTGGCCACGGTCGCACATCTTGGCCAGCATGGCACCCTCGATGCAAGCCGGCATGGAATCCAGCATCTGCTCAGAGGCGGCAATGAAGGCAATCTTGGGCATGCCGATGCCGAAGCTGCGGGCGACGCCCGTCACGAAGCCGGCCATCTTTACCTTCTGGCGGAAGTCGGGAGCCGGGATGACAGCCATATCCGTGATGAAGATGAGCTTGTGATAGTTAGGGTTCTCGATGACGCCCACGTGGGAGAGCAGACCCTTGGGAGGGAGCAGGCCCACTTCCTTGTTCAGGATGGCGCGCAGGAACTTGTCGGTGGAGCAGAGGCCCTTCATGAGGACATCACCCTCGCCGTTGTGAACCATCTGCACGGCTTTGGCAACGGCCTTCAGCTCGTCCTTCTCGTCCACAATCTCAAACTTGGCCATGTCGATGGAGCACTCCTGGCACACCTTGGCGATGAGGTCCTTGTCACCCACGAGGGTAACCTTCACAAAACCCATATCGGTAGCCAGGGAAGCGGCCTCGATGGTGTGGGAATCCACACCCCAGGCAGCCACCATCTTTTTGCAAATGCCTTTTGCCTTAAGCTCGGCAAAAAGTTCGTTAAAATTGGTGATCATATCTATTCTTGATTTTCGAGTGCGATGTGCATGGTGTCACGGGCGATGACAAGTTCCTCGTTCGTGCACACCAGGGCGGCCTTGACCTTGGAGTCTTCCGTGGTGATGACAGTGTTCTCCTCAAAGGCCACGTTGGCCTCATAATCCACCTTGAGGCCCAGGTAGGAGAAGTTCTCCAGCACGCGGCGGCGCAGGCGGCTGTTGTGCTCGCCGATACCGCCGGTGAAGACGATGAGATCCACGCCGTTCATGGCAGCTACATAGGAGCCGATGTTCTTGATGATGTCGTAGGTGAACTTCTTGAACACGAGCTTGGCCTTGGGATCTCCATTGTTGGCCAGTTCATCGAGGTCGCGGGCATCGGAGCTCTTGGTGGAAAGACCCAGGAAGCCGGACTTGCGGTTCAGGATTTCGGACATCTCGTCCGGGCTTACGCCCAGTTTCTTCTCCAGGTAAAGGACGGCGTTGGCGTCGATGTTGCCCACGCGGGTACCCATGATCATACCCTCCAGCGGGCTGAAGCCCATGGTGGTGTCCACGCACTTGCCGTTCTGGATGGCGCAGATGGAACTGCCGGCGCCCAGGTGGCAGGTGATGATCTTGGAGTTGTTGATGTCCAGGCCAGCCAGTTTGGCGCCGACGCCTGCTACAAACTGATGGGAAGTACCGTGGGCACCGTAACGGCGGACGCGATACTTCTCATAATATTCGTACGGAAGGCCGTACATATATGCATAGGCGGGCATGGTCTGGTGGAAGGCGGTGTCGAAGGTGACTACCTGAGGCACGCCGGGAAGGACTTCCTGCATGGCGTGGATGCCCAGCAGGTGGGCGGGATTGTGAAGCGGGGCGAAGTCTGCGCAGAAGGCGATCTTTTCCAGGACGTCGTCGTTCACGAGAACGGAACCGGAGAAGAAATCTCCACCCTGCACGATCCGGTGACCCACAGCCTCGATGTCCTCGAGGTTCTTCAGGACGCCCGTCTTCTTATCTGTCAATGCGGCGAGAATGAGCTGCATACCCACCTTGTGGTCCGCGATGGGGACGTCGGTGACAATCTTGTCCTTACCGGTGGGGGCGTACTGCAGGATGCCGGCGGGAAGGCCGATTTTCTCTGCGATACCCTTGGCGATGATATCATATACGTCGTCGCTCTTCATGTCCAGTAACTGATACTTGATGCTGGAGCTGCCGCAGTTGATTACGAGAATAATCATAGTTTTATCGATAGATTTAATAGTTTGCTCTATAGTCGTGCAAAGATACGAAATTATTACTAATTTCGCCATAGCTATGGAGCGTGTAAAGAACATAGAATCGCTCTCTTTGATGTTCACGGCGGGCGTGGTGGCGGGGACGGTTTTCTTCCCCGGCGCCGGCATCTGGCTGCCCGCCCTGCTGCTCCCCCTGGCAAGCCTTCCCATCCTGGCAAAAGAAAGACTGCTGCGCATGAAGGAATCGGCCTCCCTGCCCCTTCTGCTGGGGAGTTTTCTCCTGCTCGGGATGTTCTGCGCCCGCACCGCCGCCCTCCCCTGGGCAGACACCCCCAACCCCCTGGAACTACTGGCCGATTCCGCCGTCGCGAGCCTCCGCGCCCGCATCCACTCGCTCCCCTTCTCCTCCGGGGACACCGCCCCCCTCCTTGACGCGCTCCTGACGGGAGACAGAAGCGGATTATCGGCCCGCATCACAGAGCTCTTCCGCCAGAGCGGAGCCTCGCACATCCTGGCGCTCTCCGGCCTGCATATGGGCATCCTCTACGGGCTGCTCGTGGCGGCGACCAGGCCGATGGGACACAGCCCGCTGGCCGGGTATGTCCGCGCGGGGCTGCTGGTGGGATCGGCCGGATTCTTTACGCTGATGGCCGGCGCGGGACCGTCCCTCGTGAGGGCCTTCCTTTTCATCAGCCTGAACGAGCTGCTCCGCGCGCTGGGAAGGCCCCGAAAGGCATCCCGCGTGTTCTGCACAGCCCTGCTTATCCAGTTGGTATGGAACCCCTCCGTTGTGGGCAGCACTGGTTTCCAGCTCTCGTACCTGGCGATGGCCGGCATCTTCCTGCTGTACCCAGTCCTGGAAAGGTGGTACCCGGAAGGAGCCTCGTGGAACCCGCTTCGCCGCATATGGAAACTGGCCGCGCTCAGCATCAGCTGTCAGGCATTCACAGCACCGCTGGCCTGGCTGCGCCTCCATAGCTTCCCCCAATACTTCCTGCTAACGAACCTGCTGGCACTCCCCCTCACCACCGCACTCATGACGACCGCCCTGGCCGCCATCGTGCTGGGATGGCAGCCCCTCATAACGGCAACAGACGGCCTGAGCCGCCTGCTGCTATGGGTTCTGGAAGTTATTTCTTCAATGTAAAGCCCGGGGAGGCCCACTCCTTCATTTCGCCCGAAGCGTCCGTGTAAATCAGATAGCCTTCCAGGGCCGGGTCTCCGAGGATGAGCACCTGCGCTCCCTGAAGGCCGATCACCATGCACCAGGTGGCGATGGCGTCCGACTCCGCGGCATTTTTGGACGACACCACCGTAGCGCTGAGGAGGTTGTGCTCCACAGGATAGCCGGTACGGGGGTTGATGGTGTGAGAAAACTTGCGGCCGTTACGGATATAGAACTTGCGGTAGTTGCCGGACGTTACGATGCCGGCGGGTTTTGCGCCCGAGCTCCAGATGCCGTCCAGTCCTTCCGGGAGGGAACGCCCGTCCGAGGTCTGGTCCACGGGACGGTCGATGCCCACCGACCAGGGCTCCCCGTTGGGATTCACGCCGTCGCACCAGATTTCCCCGATGTCCACCAGCATGTCCTTCACGCCGATACTGTAGAGGTAGTGGGCGATAAGGTCACAGCTGTAGCCCTGCGCGATGGCGTTGTAATTGAGCTTGGGATTACCCATGGCAGCGGGATCGATGTACCCGTCCACGACCGGAAGCTCCGCGGGCAGGTGTCCCATGCCGCAGGAGTCCAGCAGGGCGCGTATCTGCTCGTCCGTGGGGAAGGAGCTGTTGCGGAAACCGAAGCCCCAGGCGTCGTACAGGGGGGCGGCACCGAAGTCCAGCGCACCGCCGGAACGCTCCCACAGGCGATAGCCTATACGGTACATATCCAGGAACATGGCGTTGGAAGGAATCTTCTCCCCCGCGTTGAAGCGGGAGATGAGGGACTTCTTGTTATAGCCGGAAAGGGTTGTGTCTATCTGGAGGATGAGGGCGTCGATACTGTCCCGGATGGATTCCACCGGCACGGAGACGCCTTTCATGTTCATTTTTACGGTGTAATTGCTGCCTTGCGCATAGCCGGAAATCTGGACATACTGCGAAGGCTGACCGCAAGATACGACCAGCACAGCCAAAATAATACCTATAATCAGTTTTTTCATCTTGGCGCGAAAATTGTGTACAAATTTACAAAAATTTAACGATATTTGCGATTCATATCGCTAAAGAAAATGAAAAAATATCTCATTTTAAGCACAGCTCTTCTTACTATCTTTGTCATCGGCTCCTGCAAGAAGGACAACTCCACCACCGAAGGGAAACCTTCGCTGAGCGGCCTGTCCATCAACGCAGCTCCAGCCTTCGTGGCTGTCGGCGACGAGTTCACCTTCCGTGCCAACATCTCTTCCCTCGGCGTTTCCAAGGGAACCCTCCCTACCGTCGGCCTCTACTGGCAGGTGAACACCGCCAAGAAAGACACCCTCACCCGGGATGCCGCCGCCACCAATCCGGAGTACCATTATAAGGTAGATTCCCTGGGCACCTACAGCGTTTACTGCTACGCCTTCGGCGGCTCGAATTACTATAATACGTCGGCCAGCAGCAGTTTCCGCGCCGTGGATCCCGCACAGGTCCTGAGCGGTCTTTCCGCCGCCCAGGAGATTACCGCCGGCGGCCTCACCTGGCAGGCCAGCAACCTGAACTACCAGGATGCCGGTCTCAGCTTCCGCGACTCCAAGGTCCTGGACAGCGCCGTGGGCCGTCTGTACAGCTGGACGGAGGCCCAGACCGTATGCCCCGCCGGCTGGCATCTTCCCGGCGAGGAAGATTTCAGCACTTCCTTTGCCGACACGGAGGGCGCCATCAGCGCCGGAGCCCTTATGGCGGGCGCTTCCTTCCTCGGAGAAGAGATGTGGGAATACATTCCCGGCGTGAACATCACCAACAGCTTCGGCTTCAACGCCATCCCGCTGGGTTACATTGACATGGTGGACCCTTTCACTCCGTATAACAAGTACGGCGAATACGCCTGCTACTGGACCTCTTCGCAGGAGGACGGGATGGGAACCTACATGTACATCTACGCCGCCGGCAAGCAGATGCAGAAGGCGTCGGGAGACAAAGAAACGCTTTACATGAGCGTGCGCTGCGTAAAAGACTAACGGAGATCCGTTATCACATACTCTTCGGAAAGCGATTTCTCATCTACCGAGAAGTCGCTTTTTCCTTGCAGGGGCAAAAAGACGATGTGCTGGAGAAGAAAACGGGCCTGCGTATCCTCGTCCAGCACAAGGGTTACGTCCAGGGAGTCGGGTCCTTCGCTGTTGACGCGGATCTTATCCATATAACGGCGGTAGGAACTGATGAAAAGGGCCGGATTGGTAAACAGGTCTTCGCTTTCCACCGTCTCCGCCACGGCCTCCTTAGCGCCCTCGTCCAGGGACCAGCGGGTGACGCCGTCGCTCACGACCTTCAGGCCCAGGCCCTCCAGTACGTAGGCGTTGTCCTCGACGGTGACGTCACCGTCCGTGACAGGCTTGAAATCCTCCCCCTTCTGGGAAAGGCTGTAGGTATAGTGGAAAGAAACACGCTGGCCGGCCACACGGTCCAGCAGGGCAATGTGCCCCTGCCCCCGCGCGGCGAGGGAAATCACAGCGAAAAGGAGGATGCTTACAAGGCGTTTCATGGCTACTGATTCAGGAAGTGCTGCAGGATTTCGTCCAGTTCTGCGATGTCCTTGACCAGAACCTCGCGCGGCTTCGCCCCGTTCTGCGGGCCCACGATGCCGGCGGCTTCCAGCTGGTCCATCACACGTCCTGCTTTAGCATATCCCATGCCAAGTTTGCGCTGGAGGTCGGAGGTGGAGCCCCTCTGGTTCAGGACCACGGTGCGGGCAGCCTCCTCGAAACGGTCGTCCAGGGCCTTCATGTCCACCATTCCGCCGCCACCGTCTTCGGAGTTTTCCGCGGGCGGTTCGGGCAGGTAGTAAGGAGTATTATAGCATTTCTGGTAGCCGGTCTGGTCCCCGATGGCGCTGGTGAGGGCGACAATCTCGTCGTTGCCGATGTATGCGCACTGCACACGCTCCATCTCCACGCCGCTGTAGAGCAGCATATCGCCGCGGCCGATGAGTTTGTCGGCGCCGGGCTGGTCCAGGATGGTGGCGGAGTCGATGCGGGACGTGACGCGGAAGGCGATACGCATGGGGAAGTTGGCCTTGATGAGGCCGGTAATCACATCCACCGTAGGACGCTGGGTTGCCAGGATCACGTGGAGGCCGGCGGCGCGGCCCTTCTGGGCCAGGCGGATGACGGAGGTGGTAATGCTGCGGGCCAAGGCCTTGGACTCCGGACCGGCGCCCACGGACATGGTGAGGTCTGCGTACTCGTCGATGACCACCACGATGTACGGCAGGAAGTGGTGGCCTTCGTCGCCGCGCAGGTGATGCTCCTTCCACTTGGCGTTATACAGCTTGATATTGTTCACGAGCGCTTTGGAGAGCAGCTCGTAGCGGGCGTCCATCTCCACGCACAGGGACTGCAGCACGGCGGCGGCGTCCTTGGCGTTCTTCACGATGGCGCGGTCTTTTTCTTCCTGCTCGCTCACGGCGTTGGGCAGCACCGCCAGGTAATGGTGCAGCAGACGCCCGTAGGACGAGAATTCTACCATCTTCGGGTCCACGAAGACGAACTTCAGCTCCGAAGGGTGCTTGGAATAGAGCAGGGAGGCCACGATCACGTTCAGGCCCACGGACTTACCCTGCTTGGTGGCGCCTGCCACGAGGAGGTGGGGGGCATCGGCCAGGTCGAACACCTTCACCTGCTGGGAGATGGTGTAGCCGATGGCAACCGGCAGTTCCGCCTTGCTCTCGCGGAAGGCCGCGTCGTTCAGAAGGTTCTTCAGCGGGACGATAGAAGCCTTGTCGTTGGCCACCTCGATGCCCACGGAGTCCGCGAGGGTGACAATGCGCACGCCCCTTGCCTGGAGGTTGATGCCGATGTCTTCCTGCAGCTGCTTGATGGCCGATATCTTCACGCCGGGGGCGGGATAGACCTTGTAGAGCGTGACGGTGGGGCCGACGATGGCCGTAACGTCACGCACCTGGATCTTATAGCTGGCCAGGGTGTTGCGGATGAGGGTGTTGTTACGCACCAGCTCGTCCTGCTGGACCTCGTGGCGGGCGTTGGCGTAGTCTCCGAGAAGGGACAGGGCCGGCGTCTTGTACTTGGGCAGGCCATCCGGAGGATCCAGACGGTTGTCGATGGGCTTCAGCGGCTCCTTAACTTCCTGCTCCAGGGTATCGTCGGTAATGACGTTGAATTTCCCGTCCTCGGTTTCGATTTCCTGTTGCGTGGGGCCGGAGCCGGGAGCAGACGCCCCCGACTCCTCGGGTTCCTCTTCATGTGCAGAAGAAGTGTTATATACGTAGGAGAAATCGTCGTTTTCATCGGAGGGAGAGACGCCTTCCGTAGCATCGGCCCTCATTTCTGCGGAGGAAGGCGTCTCTTCCTCCGATGCATTCGTAACAGAACGTTTTTTACCCATCAGCAGGTCACTGAAGCGCTTGCTCATGCAGTAGAACCAGGTCACGAAAAGGGCGGCCAGGATGCACAGGGTGACGATTTCGCCCACTTTGAACACAGCCCAGTTCACGAGGGCTGCACCGGCGCGGCCGCCCAGGCCTCCGCCGAAGGCGAACTCCACGTCCAGAAAGCGGCCGACGAAGGCCAGGGCCCAGGACAGGAGGAAAGACAGGGTGAGGCAACCGTAGAACCACTTGGTCAGGCTCACGGGGAAGCTGCGCCACATGCGCTTGAGGCTCCACACCAGGAGGAACGCCACCAGGCAGAATGCCGCCAGGCCGAACGAATCCGTTACCAGGAAGTGGCCGGCGTCGAGCCCGGTGCTGGCAGCGGCGTTTTCCACGGTTCCGCCGGCGGCAAGGGCGCTCTGGTCCTGTTTCCAGGTGAACACATACGAAATGACCGACAGGGACACCCAGATGCTGAAGACGACGATGATTGCGTTCACAGCGTAGCGGATTCCGGCCTGCCTGCGCTCACTCAGACCTTCCCAATATTTCTTGAAAGGATTCATTATTTCTTGCCTTTTTTGCCGCGGAATCCCCGGTTGAACTTGCCGTTCTTACCGTTTCCGTTACCGCTGCCGAAGTTCAGGTTCATGCCCGGGCGGGCGAAGGAGGCATCGGCCGATATCTTGGAAAGCTCGATGCCTTCCGGGACGTGCACACGACCGCCGGAGAGGCGCTCGATATCCTGGAAGATGGTCTCGTCTGAGACGGTATCCTTGTTCCAGATGAGGTACTGCTGACGCATGTAGATGGCCAGGGAACGGATCATGGAGGTTTTTACCTCTCCGTCCGGTTCACCGGCAATCAGGTGCAGGATGCTTTCGATGTTGCGGCCGTAATGACGGGCGCGGATGGGTTTGGTATTGAGGGGGATGGGATCCGGACGGCTGTTCACCACTTCGGGCGTGGGAACAGGGTACGGGGCATCGACGTCCAGATCGTAGCCGGCGATGATGAAAAGGTGGTCCCACAGCTTCTGGTTCCAGTTGTCCTGCTGGTGCACCTGAGGGTTCAGGCTTTCCATGACCTTTACCACGGCCTGGGCCTGCTGCGTACGCTTTTCCTTGTCGGGAATGGCCTTGAGCTGCTCCACCATCTGGAGCACATTGCGGCCGTATTCCGGCATCTGGAGTTTTTCGACTTCTGTATTGTAATAGAGTTTGATGGTATTCTCGCTTGCTTCCATAGAAATTGGCCAGTTAAATTCAATCTACAAAGGTAATCAAATTATCTTCCAAATACCAGAGGTACCCGGCAACTTTTGCATGCCCCATGCGGCGGTACAGGTTCATATAGCGCTGGACCTGACGGGTGTAGCGTTCCTCGGGCTGGCCGAACTTGTAGTCGATGATATCGACTTCTCCGCCGGGATGGAGCACGACGCGGTCGGGGCGGTATTCGCGGCCGTCCGGGCCTATCACGGAGGCCTCGGAGAGGACACGCACGCCCGGAGCGAACCAGTTCCTTTCCGCCACGGAGGCAATACGTTCGCGGAGAAGGTCCAGGGTGAGGGAACGGGTGTCGGCCGGCAGTTCTCCCGACCCTACGGCGGCATCGACGGCGGCGGCAAGGTCCTCCTCCGTCGCCACCCGCGAGAGGATGCCGTGCAGGACGGTTCCCCGGATGCGGCGGCTGGCTTCCAGGCCGATGCTGCCGTCGGCCCCGAAATAATCGGCCGCCTCGGGGCTGAACTTGAGGCGGTTGCCGCTGTCGGCCGGGAAGGAGGCATATCCCGCCTCCAGGGACTCCGGGCCGGCCTCTTCGCGGGGCAGGGTACCCAGCGGATAGGGCTGGCCGGCGGTGAAACTCTCCGTTCCCAGATAGGTGTACAGCAGATGGGCCATATTCTTGGGCTCTGAGAAGCCTTTCGGCATGGGGGCGGCAATGATCTTGAGCCCGTACTGCGGACGTGTCAGCGCTACATAAAACACATTGAGGTTGTCAATTGCCTGCAGCACGCGTTCGCGGCGGTAGTCCTCTTCGAAAAGGGTGTCCGCGGCGCCTCCGTCCAGGTTCACGCGATAGACTCCCTCGGCCTTGTTCTCCAGGGCGGTGCCTTCGAGCGCGGGGGCGCACCAGTACGGGCTGCCCTTGTACAAGGATACCTTCTCTGCGAAGGGGACGATCACGAAGGGGAATTCCAGGCCCTTGGACTTGTGGATGGTCATCACGCGCACGGAATTGCCGCGCTGGGGAGAGGCGATCTTCGGCTCTGCGTCCTTCCACGCCTTGAGGAAGCCGTCCAGGTTGTTGCCGCCGGTGGCTACCCAGTCCTGCAGGTAATCCATGAAGGACTGGATATAGGGAATCTCCGCGTCGAAGGTTTCGGGCGCGGCTTCACGGATGTCACGGAGGAGGGATTCGGCAAGGTCTGTCAGAGAGTGGTAGCCGTCGGGGATGCGGACCTGCATGCTGCGGGCCAGGTAACCGGCGACGGTGGGCGCTTCTTCCTGCGGCGGGGCCTCGACCAGCGAGAGCTGGGACACCAGGCGCCGCACGGTGACGGAGGTCTTCACGAAGAGGGAGTCGTCCGAGACGACGGGGATGCCGTTGCGCAGGAGTTCCCCGGCGATGTCGGCGCCTTCGCCGTTGCTGCGCACGAGGATGGCCACGTCCGACCATCGGCCTCCCCTGTCCCTGATCTCCGCGAGGGTGTTCAGGATTTCCTGCATCTGATCCTCGGCGAAGAGGACCTCCACGGAGCCCTCGGCCTTGTCGCGGAAGCGCGCCTCCTGGCGGACGTCGGCATATATCGGGCCGATGATATCCGTCCCCAGCAGGGAGTCCAGCGCCTGGGCGGCGTAGGCGAAGAAGTCGTTGTTGAAGGCGACGATGGCGCGGCAGGTGCGATAGTTGCCGCCCAGGACGTCCACCTGCGCCTGGCGGAACTCTTCCTGGAGACGGTCCTTGAGGAGGCTCCAGTCGCTGCCCCGCCAGCGGTATATGCTCTGTTTGACGTCTCCCACCACGAGGGAGTCGTTGCCGGAAGCCACGCTGTTGTGCAGCAGCGGGCGGAAGTTTTCCCACTGGACGTCGGCGGTATCCTGGAATTCGTCCAGGAGGAAGTCGTCGTAGCGGACACCCAGTTTCTCGTAAATGAAGGGGGCGTCGGTCCCGTCGATGATGCCTTTGAGGATGGTATTGCTGTCGTCCAGGGAAAGGAGGTTTTTCTCTTTCTGGATGGCCGTGATGGATTCCCTGAGCTCCGCCGCGACACCCAGGCTGTAAAGCTGGTCCAGGATGGTGCCGGCCGTATTGTATTCTTTAAGAGGGAGGCCAAAACAGTCCAGGAATTCCTGCAGGGGCCGGTCCAGGGCATTCCCAAGTCCTGCTTTCAGCTGGGACTTGGCCTTGGAGAACCAAAGGTCCGGGTCCTGGGCTTTCTTCACGAAAGCGGGGGTGAGAGGGGATACTTCACCTTTGACTCCGGTATATTTGCGAAGGGTCTTGAGGAAGCCGCCGTTGGTGTCTTCCGGAGCGATGCCTGCCCCAGAAAGCGCGTCCAGGCACGCTTTCGAAGCCGCGGAGAGGCGGTTCTCAAAGTCCTTCCGGACCTGCCGGCAGCAGGAACGGAGGCTGTCCAGGGTCTCGCGCGGAATGTCCTTCCCTTCCGGAAGATCCCGGAGACTTTTGGCCATTTCGGTAAGGCGGCCTTCCAGGTGGAACACTCCGCGCTGCTGCAGATCCTGCTGCACGCCGCCGGTGAGCCAGTTCAGGAGGGTGCGGTCCCCTTCTTCGGAGAGGCCGTCAAGCACGCGGTCCACGCTCTCGGTCACCAGCGCTTCCCTGTCCAGCTGCACCTGGTAAGTGGTGAACTGGCCAATCTCGCGGGAGAAAGCCCTGAGCGTCTGCTGGAAGAACTTGTCGATGGTGCTGACGGCGAAGGCGGAATAGTCGTGCAGGATGCCGGAGAGCTGCTGCTGCGCCTTATTCTGCACCGCCGTGAGGTTTGGCAGGACCGCAGGGACGAGGGCCTCCAGATACGGAGACCGGGACGGGTCGGTGGCAAGGATGTGAAGTTCCTTCAGGATACGGCGCTTCATCTCGTCGGTGGCCTTGTTGGTGAAGGTCACCGCCAGGACATGGCGGTAGGCATCGGCCCGGTCGCTGGCCATCAGCAGCCTTATGTACTCCTTTGCCAGGTTGTATGTCTTGCCGGACCCCGCCGACGCCCTGAGTATCTTGATCATACCTTACAAAGATACAAAAAAAGCCCGACGTTTTGCGGCGTCGGGCTTTTTCGTTGTCAGTCTTCCGGTTGGTACTCCAGAATATCGCCGGGCTGGCAGTCAAGGGCCTTGCAGATGGCCTCCATGGTGCTCAGGCGGATGGCCTTGGCCTTTCCGCATTTGAGGATAGAAAGATTGGCGGGGGTGATGCCGACTTTCTCCGCCAGCTCGCCGGAAGACATTTTCCGGCGGGCCAGCATTACATCAATATTGGTGATTATCGGCATAAGCGCTTACTTTTGTTCTTCGCTCTGGGGCTGTTCGTCGGCCTTGGGGGCACCCTTCAGGTAGGAGGGGAGCTCCATGCCGGCCATCTTGAAGAGGTCGTCGAGCGGAGGTACGCTCTTCATCATACCGGAGATGAAGTTGGAGGTGGCAGTTTTTCCGTCGGCGGAGTTGCCGCCATCCCAGACAGTGACCTTGTCGATGTTGATGCCCTTGACGGCTTCCACCTGGGTCTTGACCAGTTCGGGGAGTTTGTCGGCGATCATCATCAGGACGGCCTTCTGGGCGTCTCCCTCGGCGGCGTTGACGAGGTTCTTGAAACCGTCGGCCTGCTTGGTGAGGATTTCCAGCATACCCTTTGCCTGGGCGTCCATCTTGGCGAAGATGGCATCGGCCTCACCCTTGGCCTTGCGGCGGATCTGCTCGGCTTCGGCCTCGGCCTCGATGATCTTCTTCTGCTTGTCGATTTCGGCGGCCACCACGATGTTGGCCTTCTGGGTGGCCTGCTCACGTTCGGCACGGGCCAGTTCGGCGTCGCGCTCACTCTGGTAGGCTTCCTCGAGGGCCTTTGCGGCCTGCACCTTTTCGGCGGCGACAGCCAGGCGGTCGGCCTCGGCGGTCTTCTGGCGGCGGAGGGCGTCGGAGTTGGCGATTTCGATCTTGGCGCTGTTCTCACCCTTGACGGCGTCTGCGTCGGCGGCGGCTACGTTGATACGGGTATCCTTGTCGGCCATGGCCTTACCGGTTTCACCGTAACGGTTCTGCTCTGCCACGCTCTTCTTGGCGTCGTTGATGGCCTTGGCGGCGGCTTCCTTACCCAGGGCCTCGATGTAGCCGGACTCGTCGCGGATATCGGTCACGTTCACGTTGATGAGCTTGAGGCCGATCTTGCGCAGTTCCGCCTCCACGTTGGTGGAAACGTTGGCGAGGAACTTGTCGCGGTCTGCGTTGATTTCCTCGATGTCCATGGTGGCAATCACAAGACGCAGCTGGCCGAAGAGGATATCCGTAGCGATGTTCTGGATGCTGTCAACGGACAGGCCCAGCAGACGTTCGGCGGCGTTGGTCATGTTCTCGGGCTCGGTGGAGATACCCACGGTGAAGCGGCAGGGAACGTCCACGCGGATGTTCTGCTTGGACAGGGCGTTGGTGAGGTTGCATTCGATGGAGATGGGCTTCAGGTCCAGGAAAGCGTAGTCCTGGAACACGGGCCAGATGAAGGCGGCGCCGCCGTGCACGCAGCGGGCCGATGAGATGCTGCCGGAGCCGTTGCGGCCGGTCTTACCGTAGATGACAAGGATCTTGTCGGAGGGGCAGCGGCGATAGCGCTTGAGGATGGCCGACAGGGTGACGAACACCACGGCCACAATGATGAGAATCAGATACAGTTGAGGCATAAGTTTAAACGGTATAAGAGTTAATTTCTTCGACTAATACGGTGCTGGCGTCCACCGTGTCCACGACACGGATGGAAGTGCCGGTCTTGAGGGGCTCGTCGTTTTCGGTAACGGCGTCGTACTCGCGGACAGCTCCGTTAATGGTAATCTGGACCTTGCCGGCTCCGCTCCGGTTTTCCGGAATGGTGAGATACACCTTTCCCTCGCAGCCTGCGGCGGACTTCTGGAGGTTGATGTTCCCGCTCTGCTGCATGCCGGCGAGCAGTTTGAACAGATACATCACGGCAGCCACCAGCGCCGCGCCGATGAGGGCCGACACAATGACCAGCAAGGGAATGGAAGTGATGCTGTCCTGCAGGAGGATCATGCTCCAGCCGAATCCCAGGATAAAGTTCACGAAATTGCGGAACGTGTACAGGTTGGAACCGCCGTCAATGTTGGAAAGGTCGGTTCCGTCCATGGACAGGTCCACGTCCGTGTCGAAGTCGGCGTCTGCGTCGGCTCCGATGAAGGTCAGAATACTTTGGATGATGAAAACAAGTGAAGCGGTCAGGGTGACGCCCCAGAGGATTTTCATGACAAGGCTGAGTCCAGCCCACCAAGATGCTATCATAGTGCTTTAACAATTGGTTTGTGTTGCAAATATAATAAGAATTTATTGAATTGCAATAAAAATTTAAAATTTTACAAGATTCTTCGCTTCGCCCAGAATGACAGAAATTATTATTATATTTGTAATTCAACACTGAATCGAGTATGAACACACATGTTGTAATAATGGCCGGCGGAATCGGCAGCAGGCTCTGGCCTCTGTCCACGCCGGAAGTACCCAAACAGTTCATCGACGTCCTGGGCGTGGGACGCAGCCTTATCCAATTGACGGTGGACCGCTTCGCACCCGTGTGCAAGGCAGAGAACTTCTGGGTCGTCACCGGCGAGAAATATGTGCCGATGGTAAAGGAGCAGCTCCCCGACATCCCAGGGGGACAGATCCTGGCAGAACCGGAGGGGCGCAATACCGCCCCCTGCATCGCCTACGCGTCCTGGAAAATCCACCAGAAGGATCCGTCGGCCAATATCGTCGTTACCCCGGCCGACGCCATCGTCCTCCGCACGGAGGCGTTCACGGAGACCATCGCCAAGGCCCTGGCCTTCACGGAGGAGCGCGACGCCATCGTCACGGTGGGCATCGCCCCCACGCGCCCGGAGACCGGTTACGGCTACATCCACGCCGCCGAATCCCTCCGCGGCCAGATCATGAAGGTGAGCGAATTCCGCGAAAAACCGGACCTGGATACCGCCCTCGGCTACCTCGAGGACGGTCACTACTTCTGGAACGCCGGCATTTTCGTATGGAATGTCAACACCATCATACAGGAGCTGCGTGCATACGCCCCGCAGATTGCGGAGGTGATGGACAGGCTGGCTCCTTCCTTCTTTACCGCCAAGGAAAGCGAAGAGCTTCACCGGCTCTTCCCCACCTGCGAGAAAATCTCCATCGACTACGCCGTCATGGAGAAGAGTCCGCGCATCTTCGTCATCGCTGAGGACCTGGGCTGGAGCGACCTAGGCAGCTGGGGTTCGGTGATGTCGCATATCCCTGCCGACGAAGACGGGAACGTGGCTGTCGGAATGGACGTGCGGCTGCACGGATGCCGTAACTGCTTTGTCCACACGGCAGAGGAAAAGACCGTGGTGGTGGAAGGCCTGGACGGTTACATCGTGTCGGAATCCCGGGACCGCCTGCTGGTATGCCGCCTG
>JAEEXZ010000050.1 GCA_016288055.1 Bacteroidales bacterium | reverse complement strand
TTTCCGTGGAGGAAATGGTGACGAGCGGAGCCCTCAGAAGGCCGATGCGGAAGGACTTGTCTTCTTTGAGCAGGCGGGCCCTGTCGTGTCCCCGGTGGAAGCCCTTGCGGGGGAAGACCACCACGCCATATTCCTTCAGGATGCGGCCGTGTTCCCTCCAGCCCTGGAAGGAGGCGAGATTGTCGGCCCCTATCACAAGGGTGAATTCGTTGTGGGGCTCTTTCTCGCGCAGGGTGTCGAGCGTTTTTATCGTGTACTGCGGGGGCGTCATCTTGAGCTCGATGTCCAGGACGTCCACCTTGAGTTCCGGGTGTTTCTTCACGGCTTCGACGGCGGCCTCGTAGCGGGCCTGCCCGGCGGGAAGACTGTGAGCGTCCTTGAAGGGGTTCTGCGGCGTGACCACCAGGTACACGCGGTCGAATCCGGCTTCCTCGGTGAGGTGCCGCATGATGGCCAGGTGCCCTTTGTGCAGAGGATTGAACGACCCGCTGTAAACCGCTATCTTCATAACGGCGCAAAGATACTCAAAAAATAGGTGCGCACCACAAGGATGCGCACCCAAACATGAGAAAAAACTTATCAATCAGTTCTAATTGAACTGGTAGGGGAGGTCGCCTCTGTGCCAGTTGGCGTCTTCGCCCCAGCCGGGGTTCTGCTCCAGAACGCCCTCGGAAAGGGTGACCTGGCTGTCGGGAATCTTGAAGAAGCCGCCGCCGGTAGCGTTGTAACGGTCCATGAACGGAATGGTGAAGGCGTAACGGCCGTTGAGATTCGCCTCGTTGGAGATGCGATTGCCCACCTGGTTGGTGACGATATCCTCTACCTGGTGCCAGCGGCGAAGGTCGTTCCAGCGGATGGCCTCGAAGCAGAGCTCGTAGCGGCGCTCCTTCTTCAGGAGATCCAGGCTGTAGGCCTTGTCGCCCAGGCCGGCGCGGTTACGCACGGCGTTGAGGCCGCTCTTACCCTGGTAGATGACCTTGCCGTCGGTGAGTTCGGAGTGCATGAGGAGGACATCGGCAAAACGAATCCATACGAGAGCCTGGGTGAGGCCCAGCTGGTGGTCGGAGGAACCGCCGTCGAAGTAGGTAAAAGTCTGCAGCAGTTCGCCGGTTTCGTGGTCGTAGGCACCGCAGCCCACATACTTCTTGGCCAGGAGGTTGGTGTTTTCCACTTCCTTGGTTTTGTCTCCGAGATATTCGGGAAGTTCCGTGAGGCGGTCACAGATGGAACCGGTGCGGCGGACGTCACCCGCATAATCGGGATCGGAGCCCCAACTGGTCCACAGCGTTTCGCACACGGGACCGTTGGAATAACCCTGGTTGTTGAAGGGGAAGGCTTTGGCCGATGTCTTGCGCAGGCCGTAGTACTCCGGCAGGCGGTTGTAGCGGATGCCGTCCTTGGCCTTGTAGCCTTTACCGTTACCCATCTTCACGGCAAACATGACCTCGATGTTCTCGTCGGTTTCCCACCTGAGACCATTGTCACGGGCGAAAGGATAGTCGGGAGCCGTCCACTGGTTGCTGTAGGGCCAGAGGTTGCGCTGGTCGGTCACAAGACCGTGGCCGCTGTGCTGGATGCAGTCCTCGATCCAGGTCACTACCTGCGCCTTGCTCACGGAACCGCCTTCCACCAGCGGGAGGTCGGCCTTGCCATAAAAGCCGGTGTAGAACAGCCATACGCGAGCCATCAGGGCCTCGGCCGTCCACTTGGAAGCATGGCCGATGCCGACGGCGGGATAAGGCGTGTCGGGAGCGTTCTCGATGGCGGCCTTCAGGTCGCTGGCAATCTGGGCGTAAATCTCATCGGGCTCTGCCTTGGGCCGGTTCACGGCTTCGGTGGTGACGGTAAGCGGCACGCTTCCGAATACCTGGACCAGGTTGAAGTAGTAGAAAGCTCGGAGGAAATAGGTCTCGCAGAGCAGCTGACCACGCAGCGTGGGAGAAGTCCATTCTGTAACCTTGTCCATGCTCTCCAGGGCGTTGTTGGCCCGGAAGATACCCATGTAGCGGTATTTCCATAGAGGCTCCAGCCAGCTCACGCTGTTGTTCATGAGGCGGTCGGCCGACTGAGCCTGGGTATTACTCTGGCTGCCGCCACCCAGGCGGTCGTCGCTGGCCAGGTCGAAGAGCATGAACGGATCTTCCGTTATGTTCTCCATGTTCAGGTTCATGACGCCGTAGATGCCGTTTACCATCTGACGGGCCTCGGTCTCATTGGCCGGGAAGTTGGAAGTGTCCTTCTTGGTAAGGTTCTGCATGGTGAGGAAATCATTGCACCCCCCGAGGACAAGCAGTCCCAGACCGGCGACTGCAATATGTAAAAAATTCTTTTTCATGTTCTTCAAGGATTAAAAGGTGATGTTTACGCCCACCTGCCAGGAACGGGAGGAAGGATAGTATCCGTTATCGATTCCGGTTACCCAGCTCTGGCCGTTACCGTAACCCACTTCCGGATCCATACCGGAGTACTTGGTGAAGGTGAACATGTTCTGGGCAGCCACATACAGGTGGAATTTCTGCACGGGCAGGAACTTCAGGGCACGCTTGAGGTCGTAGCCCACGCTGATGCGGGAAATCTTGAAGAAGTCGGCGTCTTCCAGCCAGACACGGGAGAATTCGGACTGGTTGGCGTGTCTGCCGTGGGTGAAGCGGGGATAGCGGTTGGTGCTGCCCTCGCCGGTCCAGTACTTGGTATAGACGTCGGTGCAGTAGTTGTCGTCGGGCTCGTCGGAGAACTGACGGTAGCTCTTGGCCACCTGCTGGCCGAAGGAACCGTAACCGTTGACGGCCAGGTCGAATCCCTTGTACTCCACATGCAGGGTAAGACCCATCTGGTAGTCGGGGTTGGGGTCGCCGATCATGGTCTTGTCATAGTCGTCGAGGACACCGTCCGGAACGCCTTCGGGACCGTTGATATCTGCGAACATCACGTCACCGGGCTGGATGGCCTCGCCCTGCTTGGACTTGGAGGCGTCGCCGTCGAAGTACTTTTTGAGGTAAGCCTCTTTCTCGGCTTCGTTCTGGATGATGCCGTCCATCTGATAGCCCCGGAAGTAACCGATGGGATAACCCACTTCTAAGCGATAGATCTCGGGGGTGTTCTGGGCGATGGCGTTCTCGTCACCGTGGATGATGCCTTCGCTGTTGGCCAGGCGGGTTACCACGTTCTTGTTGTGGGAGAAGGTGAGGGACGCCCCATAGGAGAAGTCGCGGGAAGGCATGTCGTCCCAGGAAAGGAGGATTTCGTAACCGCGGTTGCGGATGTCGCCGCCGTTTACGAACGAGGGTTCGGCACCGTAGATGAGGAGGCTGGGCTTAATGACCAGCCAGTCCTTGGTCATCTTGTTGTACCAGTCGAAGGAAACGCCCAGGCGGCTTCTGAAGAAGCGGGCGTCAATGCCGAGGTCTGTCTGCTCGGAGGTCTCCCACTTCACATCCTTGTTGGGAAGAATGTCGGGGTATGCGCCAACCTCGGGCTTGGAGGGATGGGAGAAGTAGTATGTCTCGTCGTTAGCAACCGTGGAGGCATACTGGAACGGGTCGATGTCGCAGTTACCGTTCTGGCCCCAGCTGGCGCGCAGCTTCAGGAAGTCGAGCCAGCCCTTTGCCCCTTCCATGAAGTTTTCGTTGGTCAGGACCCAGCCGGCCGACACGGACGGGAAGACGCCGAACTTGTGACCGTAGTCGAAGTTGGAGGAACCGTCGTAGCGCATGATGAGGGAGAGCAGGTAGGTCTCCTTCCAGTTGTAGTTGACACGTCCGAAGAAAGAAGCCAGGCTGCCCCGTTCGTTGGGATAACCGCTGATGGACGTGTAGGCTACGTTAACCTTTCCGCCATTGGCATTGTTGATGTATGCGTGGGCGAAGGAACCCGGGAAGGCAGACTCGGAGTTGGAGATGCTGAGGCCGTTGCCGTACCCCCACTGTTCTACGGACTGTCCCAGGAGGATGTCCAGGTTGTGTCCGCCGAAGGACTTGACCCAGTTTACGGTGTTTTCGAGCGTCCAGCTGGTGCTGTAGGACTGGCTCTGGGTTACGTCATCTTCGGGGTTTTCCGTCTTGCCGCTGAGTTTGTAGGCGGGAACGTAGCTGCGGCTTTCGCTGTGGTTGTACTTCCAGCCAAAACTGCTGCGGAAGGTGAGGCCCTTGATGGGGACGAATTCCAGGTAGGCGTTGGCCTGCAGTCGATAGCCCTTGTTGTAACGGTTGGAACGGGTGTAGGAGAGCTGTTCCAGCGGGTTCACCAGTTCGTCGCTGAAATTCCAGCCGTCAGCCTTGCGGTCTGCGTAGGTGTAGAAGCTGCCGTCCTCCTTGTAAGCGGGAAGGAGGGGAGTGATACGCATGAGCGTGCGGATATTGTTGGAATAGATACCGCCGATGGCAACGCCCTTCTTGTTGGTGGAGGAGAAAGTAACATTCTCGCCGAACTTGAGGATGTCGCGGCCGTCATCGGCCTTGATGAGGGAATAGTCGGAGTTGAGGCGGATGGTGCGGCGGTCGTACTGCGGTGTGGCAGGGGCGCCGAGGGTACCCGTCTGGCCGAAGTTGGACAGGCCGATGGCAAAGCGCGAAACCTCGCTGCCGCCGGTGATGTTGACGGACTCGTTATGGATAGGAGCATTGTGCACGATGGTTTCCTCCAGCCAGTTGGTGCCGGTGAAGCTGCCGTTCATGACTTTGTCGTACAGCCCGGGGATGAGCGTGGGCCAGTCTTTCTTCTGGACGCCCTGGATTTCGTAGGTCTTGTCAATGGTCTCAATGTACTGTTTGGCATTGAGGGGCGTTACACCGTTGGTGTTGGGGTTCTGCCAGCCGTAGTAGGCGTCCAGGGTGACCTGCACACTTTTCTTGCCGCCGATCTTGCCCTTCTTGGTGGTGACGAGGATAACGCCGTTGGCGGCGCGGGCACCGTAGATGGCGCAGGAAGCGGCATCCTTCAGGATGTCCATGGACTCGATATCGTTGGGGGAGAGGGCCGTGATGGAAGCACCGGGCACGCCGTCCACTACATAGAGGGGCTCGTTGGATCCCTTGGTACCCATACCACGGATGGTGACCTTGTAGCTCTCACCGGGCTGGCCGGAATTCTGGACGATGTTCACGCCGGCGGCCTGGCTCTGGAGGGCACCGAAAGCATCAATCGCATTGGTGGAAGCGAGTTTCTCGGCCGTTACGTTCACCGTGGAACCGGTGACCAGTCTCTTTCTCTGGGTGCCGTAACCCATCACTACAACCTCGTCCAGAAGTTCGGCGTCTTCCTCGAGGATGACTGTGTTTTTCCCGTCCTCTGAGGGGACGAGGGTGACCGTCCTGTAGCCGATGTTGGAGACTTCAAGGACGGCGCCCCGGCTTATGGTCAGCGTAAAGGAGCCGTCGGCTCCGGTGAGGGTGCCGTTCGCTTTTTTGCCGATTTCGATGACGGCGGCGCCGATGACGGGCTCGCCGGAGCTGTCAAGAACCACGCCTTGTACCTGTACCAGTACCCCGTTCTGGGGTGCGGCAGGCAATGTCTGCGATGCGTATGCAGGATACGACATCCCCGTCGTGAGTGCAAGGGCACAGACGACGGACAACAATAGTTTGCTTGTCTGCATAATGGTTAAATTAGATTGGTTATGTGTTTTAAGTGCTGTGGCAAATTTAACGGGTTAAAATTTTTAGAATCTCGCGATTCGCGCAGGAATAGTTTCGATTTGCGTAATACATAGTTTAGTATTTGATGAGCATCTGGGTAATGAATTTTCGATACTCAATAGGCGTCATGTTTTTCCTTTTGCGGAAAATGCGGATGAAATTGGATTTGTTGTTGAAGCCGCAGTCATAGCAGATTTCCGATGCGCTGAGCGTGGTGTCGGACAGCAGGGTGCAGGCCCTGGCGATGCGCAGGTTGTTTACATAATTAATATAGGAGATGCCCGTCCGCTTTTTGAAAAAATGGGAGAAAGCGGAGTCGGACATGTTCACCAGGGTGGCGGCTTCGCTAAGCGAGAGGTCCTTGTCCAGGTTCTTTTCGATGTACTCGCAGACCTTCGCTATCCGGCGGCTCTTGGCGGTGCTGCCCACTTCATTCGCGTACATGCCGGTGACCAGCCGTTTGCGGTTGGCGTTGGCCATGGCGCTGAGGATGTTCAGGAAAGTGGTCACCGACTGGAAGCCCTGCATGCGCGTGAGGGAGATAATCTGCTTTTTGATGGATTCCTGCTCCGGTCCTTCGAAACTGAGACCGTGTTCGGAGTCCTGCAGCAGCTGCTTGATGGGCGCGAAGATGCGTTTTTCCAGGATGGGGTAGTTGACGAGTTCCCGGGAGAACTGGATGGTGATGACGTGGTTGGTCTTGTCCTTCGACTTCCAGGCATGCGGAAGCGAAGGACCTGTCATCACCAGATCTACGGGGCCGAAGGCCTCTTCGGAATCTCCCACCACGCGCGTTCCCGTGCAGTTCATGACCAGGTTGATCTCAAATTCCGGGTGATAATGCACCGGATAATCGAACTTGGCGTTCGGGTGGTTGAGGATAATAAACAGATCCTCTTTGTGGAGGGGGACGATTTCCTGTAAATACTCGCTCATACCGCAAAGATGAAAATAATTTTTAATAATACTATCGCATATTCAAAATAATATACCTATTTAACCGGGATTTGTACTAAAACTTGTATTTTCACGCCTATCTTTGCAACGTAGAACTATAACCTTTTGACCACATGGGCGCTATCTCGATTGGCTGGATAGACATTTGCATTGTTGTCTTATACTTAATCTTTATTATCTGGTGGGGTCTCCGCCACGGTAAGAGCTCGGATGCGGGTTCCTATTTCCTGGCCGGACGTTCCATGCCCTGGTGGATTGTGGGTCTCTCCCTGTTCGCCGCCAGCATTTCCTCTACAACCCTCATCGGCCAGTGCGGAGACGCATACGACACGGGTGTCGCCGTGTTCAACTACAACCTCACCGGCGTGGTGGTGATGGTTTTCTTCGCCACCTTCCTGCTGCCCCTCTACATCAAATCCGGCATCTTTACCATTCCGGAATTCCTGCAGAAGCGGTTTGACAAACGGTCCCGCTACTACTTCAGCGCCATCTGCATCATCGGCAACATCTTCCTGGACGCCGCAGGCGCCCTGTATGCGGCCGCCCTTATCATCAAGCTGGTGTTCCCGGCGGCGGACCTGCAGCTGATTATCCTGATCTTTGCCATCCTGGCAGCCTCCTATACCATCCCCGGCGGCCTGTCATCGGCCATCAACGCGGAACTCATCCAGGCGGTGATCCTCATCGTGGGCTCCATCATCCTCACCTTCGCCTGCTTTGCCAATGGCGGCGTGGACTACCTGTCTTCCCTTTTTGCCAACGGCGACATGTCGGTGAAACTGATCCGGCCGCTGTCGGATCCCGCCACGCCCTGGCTGGGACTCATCGTGGGCATGCCCGTTTCGGGTATCTACTTCTGGGCCAACAACCAGACGCTGGTACAGCGTGTCCTCAGCGCCCGCAGCGTGGACGAAGGCCGCAAGGGCGTGATGTTCACCGGTTTCCTTACCCTGATCACCCTCTTTATCATCGTGTTCCCCGGCGTCATCGCCCGGAACCTTTTCCCCGGCATGGAACGCCCGGACATGATTTACCCGACGCTGGTCCTGAAACTGCTGCCTACGGGTCTTCTGGGCATCATGCTGAGCGCCCTGCTGGCAGCCCTTACCTCCACTCTTAGCGCCATCCTCAATTCCACTTCCACACTCTTTACCATGGACTTCTATGCCCAGGCCCGTCCGAAGACGGATTCGAAGAAGCTGGTGTGGATCGGCAAGATTACCTCGCTGGTTATCATCGTGATTGCCGCGCTGTGGGCTCCCAACATCGGCAAGTTCGGCTCCCTGCTCAAGTATTATCAGGAGATGCTCTCCTACATCGCTCCGCCGGTGGTGGCCGCCTTCCTCCTGGGCATCTTCTCCAAGCGGGTGAACGGCAACGGCGCCTTCATCGGCCTGCTCAGCGGGCTCGCCATGGCGGTGGTCATGCTCCTGTGGAGACACCAGATCTTCGGGGACATGCACTTCCTCCTTATCATTCCTTTCCTGCTGGTGTTCAGCATGGTGGTCATTTATCTCTCGTCCCTGGCCTTCCCGGCTCCCGGCAAGGAGAAACTTGCCGATACAACCTTCTCCTTCAAGGCCTTCCGCGAAGAGGGAGCGGCCCTCCGGAGGGGACCTCTTTATCGCAATTACCGTTTCTGGGGCGGCTGCCTGCTCGCTGGCTGCGCCGTCATCCTCATCCTGTTCTCATAAGTCATGAAACTGCTCAAATATAAAGGCAATCCCATCCTCTCTCCCAAGGCCGACAGCCCCTGGGAGAACCTGGTTACCTGCAATCCCGGCGTCATCTATGACAACGGGACGTTCTACATGCTCTACCGCGCTGCCGGGGACGATGAAGACCATGTCATCCGCTTCGGCCTGGCCACCAGCAGGGATGGTTTCCACTTTTCCCGCATGTCGGCGGAGCCGGCTTTCGGCCCCAGCCTCGACGGACCGGACAGCGGCTGCGTGGAGGACCCCCGCATCGTGAAGCTGGGGGATACCTTCTATATTACGTACGCATACAGGCCCTATGCCCCGGGCCGATACTGGACCTTCCCGCACGACGTCGTCCGCCTTCCCGCCTGCGACGGGTTCGCCCCTAAGGCGTGGGCTAAGAGCCTGGGCAACACGGGCCTCGCGATGACGAAGGATTTCCGCAGTTTCCGCCGGCTGGGCCGTCTCACCTCTCCGGTGCTGGACGACCGCGACGTGATCCTCTTCCCGCAGAAGGTAGGAGGCCGATATGTGATGCTGCACAGGCCCAAAGACTGGGTGGGCCCTTCCTACGGGGTGTCCGAGCCTTCCATCTGGATCAAGTTCTCCGACGACCTCCTGGCCTGGGAGGACAAGCCCTCGACGCTCCTCCTGACCGGCCGTCCGCATTCCTGGGAGGAGAAAATCGGCGGAAGCACGCCGCCCATCCTTACAGACGAAGGCTGGCTCATGCTCTACCATGGCGTGGCCGACGGCGGCCTGGCGCAGTACAGCGTGGGGGCACTCCTTCTGAAGGCCGATGATCCGACGGTCGTGCTTGCCCGTACGCCGGAACCCATCCTGGAGCCGGAGCTCCCTTATGAGACGTCCGGGTTCTACAACGGCTGCGTTTTCCCCACCGGAAACGTGGTGGTGGACGGGACGCTGTACGTGTATTACGGCGCCGCCGACAAATATGTGGGCGTAGCCACCTGTAAACTGGATGAATTGATAAAGTATTTGCTTCGGTTCAAAAAAATATAATCCAACTAATAACCAATATAACCGTTATGAGCCTAAATTTAAGAACCCTCCTTGCGACGATGCTGCTGGTGGCAGGATCCGTCGCTGGATTTGCCCAGAACGGGCAGCTTACCGTCCGCGGTAAGGTGACAGACCCCACCGGGGCGCCTGTCGCAGGTGCTTCGGTTATCGTCGTGGGTACCGTGAACGGTACGTCCGCCGACGGTGACGGTAACTATGTGCTCACCAAAGTGGCTCCGAATGCAGTGATCGCTGCATCGTTCATCGGCTACACCTCCGTCGAGGAGGCCGTGAACGGCCGCTCCGTGGTGGACATCATTCTTTCGGAAGACAGCGAACTGCTGGAGGAGATCGTGGTGGTCGGTTACGGCCAGATGAAAAAGAGCGACCTCACCGGCAGCGTGGCTTCCGTCAAGACCGAGAACATTACCAATGTTCCCGCCAACTCCATTGAAAGCCTGATGCAGGGCCGTATCGCCGGCGTGCAGATTACCAACAACTCGCAGGAACCGGGCGCTTCGTCCGTAGTTCGCGTGCGAGGCAGTTCCTCCATGCGCGGCAGCAACGCTCCGCTGCTGGTTGTGGACGGTTTCCCCATCGGCGAGGCCGGTAACCTGTCGGAGGTGAACCCTCAGGACATCGTTTCCATGGAAGTGCTCAAGGATGCCTCCGCGTCGGCCATCTACGGTTCCCGCGGCGCCAACGGCGTCATCCTCATCACCACCAACCGGGCCGATGCCGGAAAGACCACCATCAGCGTGCGCCAGCAGACCACCCTCTCCCAGATGACCTCCGAACTGGACCTCTGGCGCGATCCCGTGCTGATGGCCATCACCCAGAACGAGGCCAAGGTGAACGCCGGCCTCACGCCCCTGTATGTGGGTGCCGTGAACGCCAACGGTGTTTACTATCCTTCCATCGAGGAACTGCAGACCACCTGGACCACCAACACCCGTTGGGAGGACATCGTGCTGAACAAGCTCCCTGTCTCCAACAACACCACCATCCAGGTCCGCAGCTCCAACAAGACCACCAACTTCCTGGCCAGCGCCAACTACTACCAGAATACCGGTGTGTATGTGAACGACTGGTACCGCAAGTTCGGCGGCAAGTTCTCCGTGGACCACAAGCTCTTCGAGAACTTCACCCTGAAGGCTTCGGCCAATGTCAATTACGGCCGCCGCAACTACAATCCCGGCCGCTCCTACAGCCGTAACCCCATCTTCCCGGTCTATGACGAGGAAGGCAACTACTGGCTGTACAGCGCCAGCGACTATTACCATCCCGTAGCCCTGAAGGAGCTCTCCAAGAACACCACCGAGGCCATGAGCGTCATCGCCAACGCCGGAGTGGACTGGAAACTCTTCGACGGCTTTACCGTGACCGGACAGTTCAACGTCAAGCATGACGAGAGCATCCAGGATATCTACAACCCCAACAAGTACTCCGAGACCGGCGCTTTCAACAACGGTTACGGACAGATCAACAACAGCAAGTCGGATGTGATTGTGGCCGAGGCTTTCGCTACCTACGACAAGGTCCTGGCCCAGAAGCATCACGTGACCGCTATGGCGGGTTACTCCTATGAAAACTACCGGAGCCGTTCCTCCAGCCTCACCGGCGTGGACTTCGTGAACGAAACCCTGAAGAACGAGAACCTGCAGGCCGGTAACCCCGAGCGTTATCGCATCTCCAACGGACTGTCGGACAGCAAACTGATTTCCTCCTACATCCGTCTCAATTATGGATACGACAACCGCTACCTGGTAACCTTCACGGCCCGCGCCGACGGTTCCTCCAAGTTCGGCATCAACAACAAGTGGTCTTTCTTCCCTTCCGGTGCCGTGAGCTGGAACGCCCACAACGAGAGCTTCCTCAAGGATGTGGAATGGCTGGATGTCCTCAAGTTCCGCGCTTCCTACGGCATCTCCGGCAACCAGGGTATCAGCCCTTACCAGACCCTGAGCCGCTTCGGCCAGCACAAGTATTATTACAACGGCGCCTGGCGCACGGCCATCGGCCCCGGTTACCAGAACGGCTACACCGGTGAAGGCGGCATTTATGCCGTTTGGGCCGGTATCGAAAACAGGGACCTGAAGTGGGAAACCACCTCGCAGGTGGATGTGGGCATGGACGTGAGCCTGTTCGGCAACCGCCTGAACTTGACGGTGGACTGGTACGACAAGGTGACCAACGACCTGCTGCGCGAGCGTAATATCGCCCCGTCTTCCGGTTACGACCGCATGTGGGTGAATGACGGTACCATCCGCAATACCGGTATCGAAGTCAGTCTGGACGGCATCATGTACAGCGACCGTGACTGGAAGGTGGGCGCCACCCTCATGTTCACCCGTAACCGCAACCGGGTGGTGAACCTCGGAAGCGCAGTGGAGGCCGGTCTCATGACAGACCCCAACACCGGTATGCAGTATGAGTATTATGGCAACAGCCTGGGCCAGTTCCGCGGCTACACCAACCTCCTGGCCATCGGCCAGCCCATGAACGTGTTCTACGGCTACAAGGTGGACGGTATCGTCCAGAGCCTGGAGGACGGCCTTACCGCCGGCCTTACCGGCAATGACGCCGAACCCGGTGAGTTCAAGTACGTGGACATTGACGGCAGCGGCACCGTGGACGAGAGCGACCGCACCATCATCGGCGACCCCAACCCCGACTTCCTGGCTTCCCTGAACCTGGAAGTGAAGTGGAAGAATCTGGACGCCAGCATCTTCTTCAACGGCGTGTTCGGCAACGACGTCATCAATACCCAGCGCTTCGGACAGCCTTCCAACATTCCGCTCCGCTGGACTACCGATAACCCGACCAATGCCTATCCCAAACTGCGTGACGACCGCCAGACCAAGTTCTCCGACTGGTGGGTGGAAGACGGCACGTTCGTGCGCGTGCAGACCGTGGCCGTCGGCTACACCTTCCCGCTGCGCAAGCAGACCAAGTTCCTGGAGAGCATCCGTCTCTACATGAATGTGGACAACCTCTTCACGTTCACCAAGTTCAAGGGCTACGATCCCGAGGTGGGCGCCAACGGCATCTACAGCGGCGGCTATCCCCGCCTGAGAAGATGGACCTTCGGTATTGACTTTAACTTTTAATCTGTGCAGCCATGAAAAATAAATTTGCTTTCATTCTCGCAGCACTTTGCCTGACTGCCTGCAACCTGGAAGAGAAGCCCTACGGCTTTTATTCTGAAGGTAGTTTCTATAAGACGGAAGCCGATGCCCAGGCTGCCACCATGTACATCTATGATGCCATCAACTACATCGAGTACTCCCGTGCCATCGTGTTCCTGGGCGGCATGAATACCGACGAACTGGACCCCAAGGGTGACGCCACCCAGAGTACCAAGGACCTGGATTCCTGGAGCCAGAACAACTTCCGCAGCAATGTGACGCTGGGTAACTTCTTCAAGTATTCCTACATCACCATCAACCGCGCCAACGCCGTCATCGAGAATGTTCCCGCCATGAAGATAGACGAGAGCCTGAAGAACCGCTTCACCGGTGAAGCCTACTTCATGCGTGCGTATTCCTATTTCAACCTGGCCCGTAACTTCGGCCGCGTGCCCGTGCACATGAAGGTGGTCTCCACCATCGACGACACGGCCGCGGGTCTGGCTCAGTCGCTGGACGAGCAGTGGGGTTACATCATCTCCGACCTGGAGGAAGCCATCCGGCTGCTCCCTTACTACGCCAAGCCCGAACCCGGCCGCGTGGACAAGGCTGCCGCCCAGGGCCTGCTGGCCAAGACTTACCTCTATCTGGCATCGGCCAAGGAGTATCAGGTTCCTCAGTACAGGGACATGAACTTTGGCGTGGACGAATACTACGCAAAGGCTGCCCAGTATGCCGGCGCCGTGGTGGACAATCCCGAGCAGACCACCTATGCGCTCGATCCGGACCTCATGCACATCTACGACGTGCAGTATCCCGACGGCCCCGAGCATATCTTCATCATGAGCATGGACCGCACCGGTGAAAGCGAAGGCCAGTACTCCAAGATTTCCAAGATGTACATCCCGTATATCGCCGGCGGTACCGTGTACCTGAAGCAGGGGGACGAGGGCTCCTTCATCCCCACTCACGACGGATGGAGCGAGTACCGCACCAACATCGGCTTCTACAACACCATGTTCGAGACCGGCGACCGCCGCAAGGACTGGCTCATCTGCAAAGAAGTGTACGATGCCGACGGCAATGTATCGGCCTCCTATCCCGGCAGCCTTTCCTATCCTTTCTGCCGCAAGTACATCGATCCCGAATTCGTGGGCGACAAGACTTCCACGAAGCCTTTCCTGATGCGCTACTCCGACATTGCCCTTACCTATGCCGAGGCTGCCGGTCCCACCGACAAGGCCTATGAGCTGGTGAATGCCATCCGCAACCGCGCGGGCCTCTCCGACGCTCCTGCGGGTATGGATAAGGCCAGCTTCCGCCAGTACGTCATCATGGAACGCGTCCGCGAACTGGCATTCGAGGGTAACATTACCTACGACATGCGCCGTACCGGCCGTCTGCATACCGTCCAGGCCCTGGTGGGTCAGGGTGTCACCAATGAGGAGGACGTCCTCTTCTATCCCATCCCGTCCATCGAGACCGACCTTAACCCTAATATCAAGTAACCATGAAACGCAATATACTTTTCATCGCAATGGGCGCTCTTGTGTTACTGAGCGCCTGCACCAA
>JAEEXZ010000049.1 GCA_016288055.1 Bacteroidales bacterium | reverse complement strand
GCCGATTTGAGGCGGTCCCGCAGGGATTCCAGCAGCGGATCGTCCAGCTGGAACATGGAAAGCTGCAGGGAGCCGTCCTTCTCTACGCGGCCCTCTTTGGTGGTGTGGGGCTTTACGGGCGTGAGCGCGCCGATGGCGTCCAGCTTGTCGCTGTTCTCCAGGGCTTTCAGCGTCCTTTCGGCGCTTTCCAGCACGGCCTGCGGCATGCCGGCCATGCGGGCCACGTGGATACCGAAGCTGTGCGCCGTGCCGCCTTCCTTGATCTTGCGCAGGAAGAGCACTTCCTTGCCCACTTCCTTCACCGTGACGTGGAAGTTCTTCACGCGGGGGAACAGGCCTTCGAGGTCGTTCAGCTCGTGATAGTGCGTAGCGAACAGCGTCTTGGCGCCCTTGCCGCACTCGTGGATGTACTCCACGATGCCGCGGGCGATGGACATGCCGTCGTAGGTGGACGTGCCGCGGCCGATCTCGTCGAGGAGGACGAGGGAACGGGCCGATAAGTTGTTCAGGATCATGGCCGTCTCCAGCATCTCCACCATGAAGGTGGATTCTCCCTGGGAGATATTGTCGGTGGCGCCCACGCGGGTGAAGAGCTTGTCGAACCAGCCGATGTGCGCTTCCCGGGCGGGGACGAAGGAGCCGGCCTGGGCCATGAGCACAATGAGGGCCGTCTGCCGCAGCAGGGCCGATTTACCGGCCATGTTGGGACCGGTGAGGATGATGATCTGCTGCTTCTCCGTGTCCAGATACACGTCGTTGGGAACGTATTCCTCCCCGGCGGGCATCAGGGTTTCGATGACGGGATGGCGGCCGTCCTTGATGTCCAGCGCCTTGCCGTCGTTCATGTCCGGGCGGCAGTAGTGACGCTCGGCGGCCTGTTCGGCAAAGCCGGCGAGTACGTCCAGTTTGGCCAGGATGCGGCTGTTGCACTGGATGTCCGGAATCTGCCGCTGGATGCGGGCGATGAGCTCTGCGTAGAGACGGGATTCGATGGCGTAGATGCGGTCCTCCGCCGTAAGAATCTTCTCTTCGTACTGCTTGAGTTCCTCTGTGATATAGCGCTCGGCGCTGACGAGCGTCTGCTTGCGAATCCACTCCGGCGGAACCTTGTCCTTGAAGGTGTTCCGGACCTCGATGTAGTATCCGAAGACGTTGTTGTATGCTATCTTGAGCGAGGAGATGCCGGTCCTTTCGGCCTCCCGCTGCTGCATCTGCAGAAGGTAGTCCTTACCGTGGGCCGACAGGCCGCGGAGCTCGTCCAGCTCTGCATCCACGCCGGGGCCGATGACGGGCCCCTTGCCCAGCTGGATGGCGGGCTCCGGGTCCATGACGCGCTGCAGTTCGGAGAGGAGCTTTTCGCAGTTGCGCAGGCCCTTCAGGAGTTTCTCCAGGGCGGGGCTGCCGGTGAGGCGTTCGCGGATGGGGCCCGTAAGGGAGAGTCCCCGGCCCAGCTGCATGACTTCACGCGGAGAGGCCTTTCCCGTGGCGATACGGCCCAGGATACGGTCCATGTCGCCCAGTTTACCCAGGTCCATCTGCGTTTCCTGCAAGATGTCCGGCTTGTCAATGAAGTATTGGACAATGTCGTAGCGGGCATTCAGTTCGTTCAGGTCCATGATGGGCATGGCCAGCCACTGCCGCAGCATTCGGGCGCCCATGGGGCTGGAGCATTTGTCCAGCGTCCTTACCAGCGGCACGCCGTCGGGGCCGGCGGAACTCTGGAAAATCTCCAGGTTGCGCTGCGTGAACTTGTCCATCCAGACAAACTTGCCCTCGTCGATGCGGCTGATCGAGCAGATATTCTTGAGGCCGACATGCTGCGTCTGCTCCAGATACACCAGCAGTGCGCCGGCGCTGCACACGCCCAGCTCAAACTTATCCAGGCCGAACCCTTTCAGGGTATCCACCTGCAGCTGGCGTTTGAGGCGTTCCACAGCGGCGTCATACACGAACGCCCACTCGTCGATGGAGGTAGTGAAATAGTCCCCGAGCCGATCCCGGAGGCCTTTCTCATAGCCTCGCTGGACCACCAGTTCCTTGGGTTTCAGCGAGCCGATGAGCGTTGCTATGTAATCCAGCGACCCCTGGGCCACCTGGAACTGGCCGGTGGAAACATCCAGGAAAGCGGCGCCGCAGAGCTGCTTCTCCACCGTGATGCCGCACAGGAAGTTGTTCTCCTTGACTTCCAGCATGTTCTCCCCGAAGGAGATACCCGGCGTAACGATCTCCGTAACGCCGCGCTTGACGAGCTTCTTGGCGAATTTGGGGTCTTCCAGCTGGTCGCAGACGGCCACCTTGTAACCGGAACGGACCAGTTTGGTAAGGTAGTTCTCCAGGGCATGGTGCGGGAAACCGGCCATGGCCACGGGCCCCTTGTCTCCGTTGGATTTTTTTGTCTGAACAAGTCCCAGCACCCGTACGGCGGTGATGGCATCGTCCGAGTACATTTCATAAAAGTCTCCCACCCTGTACAGCAGCAGGGCTTCGGGGTGTTGCGCTTTCACCTCGAAGTAGTGCTTGAGCATGGGAGTATCTTCCGCGATTTTTGCCATAGAGTCTGTTTTGCGAGATACAAATATAGCAAAAATGGCGCATATTCCCGACGCGGGCCCGGGACTACATCAACAGATTGGTTGCGAAGACGACCAGGATGCCGACGGGGGCGACGTAGCGCATGAGGAAATAGACCGTGTCGAAGAGGCGGGTATTGACGGTGCCGCCGTTGGTGAACTCGTCCCGAACCTTGTCTTTGGACATCTTCCAGCCCACGAAGGTCGTGAACAGGAGGCCGCCCACGGGGAGCAGCCAGTCGGAGCACAGGTGGTCCAGGAAGTCGAAGAAGGTAAGGCCGAGAACCTTGACATCGGCCAGGGGGCCGAAGGAGAGGCTGCACAGGATGCCCACCGACCAGCAGAAAAAGGTCAGGACAAGGGTAGCGCTGCGACGCTTCATCCCCCATTCATCCGTCAGGAATGCGACGCCCACCTCCAGCATGGAGATGGCCGATGTGAGCGCCGCCGCCAGGATGGCCACGAAGAAAATCGAAGACACCAGCGTACTCAGAAGCGGCATTCCCTCGCCCATCTTGTTGAAGATATAGGGCAGCGTCTCGAACACGAGGCCGGGGCCTCCGGAAGGCTGCAGACCCGCGGCAAATACCGCCGGAATCACCGCAAAGGCGGCAATGACGGCAAACAGGAGGTCGCTCGCCGCCGTTCCCACGCCGGACACCAGCAGGTTTTCCTCCTTCTTCACATAGGAAGAAAAGGTGAGAATGGTCCCCACGCCCAGCGACAGGGAGAAAAACGCCTGCCCCAGCGCAGCGGCGATGGCATCGGCCGACAACTTCGAGAAATCCGGCTTCACCAGATACTCCACCCCCTTGAACGAGCCCGGCAGGGTGAGCGAATACCCCACGATGACCAGGATCAGGATGAACAGCGCCGGCATGGCCAGTTTGGAGAACTTCTCGATGCCGTTCCGGACCCCGCCCAGCACCACGCCGGCCACCAGGGCCATAAAGGCCGTGTGGGCGAACAGCGGCTGCCAAGTGGAAGAAATGAACCGGCCGAAGAAATGCGGCACTTCCTCGGCGGGAACCTCCGTAAAGCTGAAGGAAAGGGACTTGAACAGGTATTCCACGCTCCATCCGCCCACGACCGAGTAGTACCCCAGCAGAAGCAGCGGAGAGATGATGGTAAGAAGACCCACCCAGCGCCAGGGCGTCCCCGGAGCCAGCTTGTTCATGGCGCCGAAGGTGTCGCTGCGGGAAGACCGGCCGATGATGGATTCGGCGTAAAAGATGGGCAGGGCCAGCACCAGGCAGGCCGCCATGTAAACCAGGATGAAAGCAGCGCCTCCGTATTCTCCCAGAATATAGGGGAAACGCCATATATTGCCGAGCCCCACGGCGCTGCCAGCCATGGCAGCGATCACCGCGAAACGGCTGCCGAAATGTTCCCGTTGCTTCATAGTACGGATGATAAGACGAGGACGAGAATGCCCACGGGAGCAACATAGCGGATAAGGATGCGCATCACTGTGAAAATCCGTGCGTTCCCCCGCAGGGCACCGCCGTTGGTCAGTTCACGGAACAGGGCCTGGCGGGGCATCACCCAACCGGCCAGGATCACCGAGAGAAGGCTCCCCAGCACCATGAGGACGTTGGAGGCGGCACTGTCGGCGAAGTCAAAGACGGAAGTGGAGAAGCAGCACAGCGTACCGGCCACAGCGCACACGGCGAACAGCAGTGCACAGGCCCATCCGCGCTTCATCCCTTTCTCCTCCGTAAGATACGTCACGCCCACTTCCAGAAGAGAAATGGAGGAAGTCAGGGCCGCCAGAAAGATGGCCGCGAAGAAAATGATAGCCGCGACTGCGCTCAACACCGGGGCCGACTGTCCCAGATGCGAGAAGATATAGGGCAGGGTATCGAACAGCAGCGTAGGGCCCGTTCCCGGGGCGATACCGGCCGAGAAGACGGCGGGAATGATGGCGAACCCGGCCAGGATGGCGAAGAAAAGGTCGCTCAGGGCCGTTCCGACACCGGCCGCCACCAGGTTCTCACTTTTCTTGATATACGAGGAATAGGTGATGATGATACCCGTTCCGAGAGAAAGGGAGAAGAAAGACTGTCCCAGCGCATCGATGAACGTGTGGGCCGTCACCTTGGAGAAGTCGGGTTTCACCAGGTACTCGACGCCTTTCATCGCTCCGGGAAGCGAGAGGGAATAAACGGCGATAAGTACGATGAGAATGAACAGTGTTGGGATGCTCCACTTGCAGAAACGCTCGATGCCGCCTTTCACGCCGGAAACCACCACGCCTACACTTACGCCCAGGAAAGCCAGGTGACACGCGACCGGCACCCAGGGAGATGCGATGAAACGGGCAAAGCCGCCGGAAATCATCTCCGGCGTGGCGCGTATGAAGCGGAGCTGCACGGCCTGCAGGAAATAATCCAGCGACCAGCCGCCCACGACGGAATAATAAGACAGGATCCAGAGCGGAGTGACAACCATCAGCAGGCCGAACAGATGGCCGGCCTTTCCGGGCACCAGGAAGCCCACCGCCGCACGACAGTTGGCCTGGCTGCTGCGGCCGATGACGGATTCCGCCAGGAAGATGGGGAGGGAAAGCAGGAGGGTGAAGGCCACATAGATGAGGATAAAGGCCGCACCTCCGTTTTCTCCCAGAAGATAAGGGAAACGCCAGATATTACCCAGGCCGATGGCGGATCCGGCAAACGCCATAATGACGGCCATTCGGCCGCCGAAACATTCTCGCGGGGTTTTCATTAAGTTCGTTTTTAGCGTTTATTTCTTCCGGTACACGACAAATTCGAACGTGTAACCGGTTTCGGGGTCCGTGTGGGTTTCGGACGTGCTGACGCGTTCCCAGACCGCGGGGTCGATCTCCGGAAAAAATACGTCGGCATCTTTTACTTCGGTGTGGACATGCGTGATGTACAGCAGGTCCATATCCGGCATGGCGGCTCTATAGACGGAGGCTCCGCCCATAACGAAGCATTTGTCGGCCCCGGTGGCCTCGGCCTCCTTGTAGGCTTCTTCGAAGGAGTACACGCAGGTGACCTCGGGGATGGGGTCTCCTCCCAGGTTCAGCACGATGTTCTTGCGGCCTTTCAGGGGACGGAAAGGCAGAGAGAAATAGGTGGTCCTGCCCATGATGACAGGATAACCGCGCGTGGTGTTCTTGAAGTACTGCAAGTCTTCGCTCAGGTGCCAGGGGAGGTCACCTTTCTTGCCGATTCCGTAGTTGTCCGCTACGGCAACGATGATACATTTTTCCATAGGTCAAACGGCTACAGGAGCTTTGATGGCCGGCCACGGGTCGTAGCCTTCCAGGGTAAAATCTTCGTATTGGAAGTCAAACAGGGACTTCACGTCCGGATTCAGCTTCATCACGGGCAGCGGACGCGGCTCGCGGGTGAGCTGGAGATCCACCTGCTCGAAGTGGTTCCGGTAGATATGCGTATCTCCGGTGGTGTGTACGAACTCGCCGGGTTGCAGACCGCACACCTGGGCCATCATCATGGTGAGCAGCGCATAGGAGGCGATGTTGAAGGGCACGCCCAGGAACACGTCCGCGCTGCGCTGGTACAGCTGGCAGGAGAGCTTGCCCTCCGCCACGTAGAACTGGAAAAGACAGTGGCACGGAGGGAGTGCCATTTTGTCCACATCCGACGGATTCCAGGCGGTAACCAACATACGGCGGGAATCCGGATGATGCTGGATTTGGTCAATCACCTGTGAAATCTGGTCGATTACCCTTCCATCCGTCGTCTGCCAGGAACGCCACTGGTGACCATACACCGGACCCAGATTTCCGTTTTCGTCGGCCCATTCGTCCCAGATGGTAACCCCGTGATCCTGGAGAAACTTCACGTTGGTATCCCCTGCAAGGAACCACAGGAGTTCGTAGATGATGGATTTGAGATGCACCTTTTTGGTGGTCAGAAGCGGGAAGCCCTTGGACAGGTCGAAGCGCATCTGATAGCCGAAAACGCTTTGCGTGCCCGTCCCGGTACGGTCTTCTTTCATGACGCCGTTCTTGCGGATATGTCTGAGGAGGTCCAGGTACTGTTGCATGGAAACAAAGATACGCAATTATTTTAAAAATCCACCCCGAAAATCATGGAAACAGACCAGGGCTTTTCCTGTCCGGTATGCTCATACAGAGACCCGCCCAGATAGGAAACGGAGACGCCGACGGAAGCATCGAAAGGCAGTACGAACAGGCGAGCGAGCGAGGCCGAAAAATCTGCGCCCGCACTCCACAGGTTGTACTTGCCGGGGAGGCCGGTGAAGTCCGCGTGCGGCGTCAGGAGGAAGTTCTTGATGTAGGCCACGGCCGGGATGGAAATATCCCCTACATAAATGGGAATGGCATAATCCGCCGTCACCCGCCACTGCCAGTCGAAGTTCTGGCCGATGAGGGAAGACACGTCTCCCTCATAGCCCCGCGGCAGAATGTTGGCATATACGTCGCCGATACGGCAGCCGTCCCCCAGCTTGCGCTGGCCGATGACCGTCCATTTCAGGCCTTGAAGCCGCGTGAAGCCGGGCAGATACCCATAGGCATATCCATAGAGGTTGGGGGCGTAATACTGCGTGAGACCGGGACGGAAACCCACGCCTCCTTCCATACCCACACCCCAGCGGGGGTACGTCTGGGAATCGGCACGGTCCATCATGACATAGCCCCGGACGGAGGCCGAGAGAAGCGTCGTAAGCACGCCCTCCGCTTCGATGTCCCGGGAAGCCATCCGGTAGAAGGAAGGAATGTCCCGGGTGCTGGCCGGCTTGGTCATTACAATGGGACGGGTGACGAAGGCATTGTTGGAGAAACTCAGCCTCACCTGGGGAGTGATACCGCTCTGGATGCCTCCCTTGGAGAAACGCAGGGGGACATAGCTGCGCACGGAGCCTGTCAGCAGCGGCCATCCCTGGCGGACGGACGTGAGGCCGTAAGTTACCCGGCTCCCGTCATGGCGTTCCTGTGAGAAGTACATGCGGGCCGCCCTGTCCCCCAGGTCCATCTGGGCTTCTATCACGGGATACAGGCCCGTGTAGGTCATCTTCAGATGCAGGGCGTTGCGCCAGTTCTCCGGGGTATCCGGGTCCGGATGGATACCGTATCCCACCATGCCGGAGAATGTACCCAGGGTATTCTGGAAGAACAGGCTCAGGCCCGGAGACGCCGTTTCATAGGAATAATCCAGGCTGGCTTCTTTCACCGCGTCGTAGTCCACATACAGCGGGAGCCAGGAGTGGATGCGCAGCGCGTGGGCCAGCTTGCGGTATCTTTTGGGTGCCGTCACGGGGACATCGGCCTCCCGGTCAGGGGCGGTGCCCAGCGCCTTTTCCTGCGCGGTGAGTTCGTCCTCGATGACGTAGGTATGGACGTCGTCGTAAGCGACCTCCCGGGGACTCAGGTCCCTGATGAAGGTGCGGAAGATCTGGAAGCCTTCCTTGACCGGAACGTTGTAGCAGATGCAGTCGTCTTCCCAGGCGTAGTCCACGCCGCCCAGGCGGCTGTTGGTCATCTGAAGCAGTTTCCCGGACTCCGGGAAGAAACGGTACATCTCGTTTACGCCGCTGCGGTCGCTTTCCCACTCGAGGCAGTCATCGCCGGCACCGGGGTTTCCTATCTTCTGGCGGGACGGGGCCAGGATGGTTGTCCAGCCATCGCCCGTCAGTCTGTACAAGCCATATCCCCCTTCGGAAAGGCCGAAGGTGTAAATGGCTTCTTCGGCCCAGATGGGGTCGGTGGCCTGGATTCCGTCCGGAAGACGATGGCGCCGGAGGACCGTACCGCTGTCTATATCCACAATCACAAGGGCGGTCTCTCCGTTCACGCCGTGCTCGGCGGCAAGGAGGCGGGTGCCGTCAGGGCTGCACTGGGGATTATAGTAACGCGTACCGCGGGTGACATCCTTCATACAGCCGGTCTTGATATCGTAGTAGCGGAGGATGGAGGAGCCGGAGAGGCCCCAGCGGGGATGGGGGATGGTTTCCGACCAATACAGGCGGTGACGTTCGGGTTCATACACCAGGGCCGATGTATTGGTGGCGAAGGGGGCCAGACAGGTCACTTTCCCGTCTTTGGTGATGGAAACCAGGTGGCGGGCTTCCCGGTAGCTGTCGCGGATGGCGAAGAGGATGTCGTCGGCCCACTGCGGGGAGGTGTAGCTCATGGCGTAGGGCTCGTCGGGGGTGACGGGCTCGGAGGGCATGAAGGGGGCGCGGGCGGCGGCATCGGCCTCCCATACACGCTCGAAATGGTTCAGGATATCTTTGAAGGCCTCTTTGAAGGGCTTCCCGGCATGCTGACTGATCACTTTCTGCGTATTGTACGGAGCAATGTACCAGGGTTTCTTCCAGGAGAGGTCCAGGGCTTCCCGGACAATGAGAGGGTCGTCGTACAAGGTACGGGCACCGGCGACGGTAATGTAACCCAGGGCATAATGATCCGGCGTATAGTGCTTGAAGGAGCCGTAGCGCCAGCGGTCCCAGCTGCGGCAGTCTCCGTCGGCAAGGGCGGCCCGGTAGAAGTCCAGGAAGTCATAGGTTCGGGCGCGGGTTCCGCCGGCAAGTCCGGTCTCGGCCGTTACTGCGTCTCCCTCTCCTACAGCCATGTCCAGATAGACCTGCCAGTAAACGGGGGCCCAGAGTTCCCCGGTGAGCCAGGGGAGGATGCCCCGCTGGCCGAACTGGAGCTGGGACTGGTGCCGGGGCTCATGGGAGGCCAGCATGGTGGACCAGGAGGTGGGGTCTGCCCCGTAGAATTCGGGGTGGGTATAGAGGTCCATGCGGCTGGGAGCCCAACCCACGGATCCGTTGGAATAGACGTGATGGGCATGCAGGACAACGGGCATCTTGCCTCGGCGGCCTTCTCCGGGGGTCATGCCGCCCAGGCTCCGGCCCATCGGCTCGCGGAACTGTTCCAGGGCGCGGCCGTAGATGCGGGCAAGGGAATCGGCCCCTTCCGGGAAAATGAGTTCGTAGTGGGGGGTCTCCACGCTATACCAGCGCAGGTGGGCGGGGTCGTCGCCGGCCAGGTAGAACTGCGCCCGTGCGGGGAGCACCAGGGAAAGCAGCAGCGATACGATGAGGGTCTTTTTACGCATACTCGCAAATTTAGAAAAAAAGCGTAATTTTGCGTGACATGAAAGGACGAAAACTCATACTCCTCACGGCCCTGCTGGCTGCGGCGGTTTCCTGCGGGCCCAATAAAACATCGGCCCCGGTAGCGCTCACGCGGGATTTTCCCCTCGCGGAGGTTCCCATGATGATTACGGAGCCCGCCGAACGCGTGGCTTGGCTGGGACAGCATTTCTGGGACCGTTTCACGGCGGCGGACAGCCTTTATTACTGCGATTCCGTCACGGTGAACGGCGTGCCGGTGGAGAAGCTGGAGCAGCAGATGGGGCTGTATGCTTCCCTGCTGCAGGAAATGCCCCTTCCCCAGGGGCAGAAAGCCATGGAGGCTTTTTTTGGCCGGCTGGAGGCCTTCCAGCAGGCGAAGCCTTCCGGCAACGTGTTTTCGCAGACTGTCGCCATCGCATCCCGCTATTTCTACGATCCCAACTCCCCTCTGCGCAGCGAGGACCTTTACCTTCCGTTCGTTAGCCGCCTGGCGGAATCGGCCCTTGTCGCGCCGGAGCTTCGAGACGGGTACGGGTGGGACGCGCGCATGTGCTCGCTCAACCGCGTCGGCACTCCTGCGGCCGATTTTGTCTTCGTGGACACCGCCGGCAAGCGCCGCAGTTTATATGGGATTCGCGCGGAACGCATTCTGTTGATTTTCGGGAACCCCGATTGCACGGCCTGCAAGGATCTGATGGCACAGATGAACGGGGCGCCGGGAATATCGGCCCGGATTGCCGACGGTTCCCTCAAGGTGGTGGATATCTATATCGACGAGGATATCGAGCTCTGGCGCTCCCGCATGGAAGCCTATCCGGCTTCCTGGATCAATGGCTACGACCCCACTTTCACCATCCGGACGGACCTTTCCTATAACGTTCGCGCCGTGCCTTCGCTCTATCTGCTGGACGCAAAAAAAACGGTGCTGCTCAAAGACGCAACACCGGAAAGAGTTCTGGGGGCCCTGCTTTAGCGGAAGAAGCGGTCTATCCACTCGGCGTTTACTTCGGCGAAGCCGTCGGCCGGCTTGACGGAAGGGTTGCGGAGGAGGATGCCGCGGGCGTCTTCATAGACATTGAAACCCACGTTGATTACCTGCATCTGCCCGTTCAGGGGGAAGGCCATGACCAGCTCGTTGTCGGCCCCTTCCATGCGGAGGAACTTCAGTTTGGCATCGGCGGCTTCGGGGTTCTTCTCGGCCAGTTCCCGTCTCATGACCCATTTGCACATTTCCAGGACGGTGTCGTCCAGGCCGGCGTCGTGCAGGTTCACTTTCTCGATGAGGTCCCCCACTTCGCGCACGATGCGTAAAGTGTAGCCATCCAGCAGTTTCACGGCATCGGCCACCTGCTGCGGGGGCTGGGCCTGTCCGGGCAGGAGCCAGACCATGAGTTTGGCGTCCGGGTCGTGGTAGAGGGTCTGGTAGAGCGCCAGGTTGCGCTGGCCGCAGTAGGGGCATTCCCACACGAAGAGGGAACCGTCCTTGACCCGGGCTTTGAGTTCCGGATCAAGGGCGACGTTGATGCTCTGATAGACGGGGATCTCCGTCTTCTGATGACATTTATTGCAACTTACGGGCTCCATCGCTGATTACTACGTCGTAAATCTTGGGGGCGTGGCCGAACTTCTCTTCGAAGCCCTTCTTGGCGGCCTCGATGAAAGGCTCGTACAGTTCTTCCTTCACCAGGTTGATGGTGCAGCCGCCGAAGCCGCCGCCCATGACACGGGAGCCCGTTACATCCATCTTGCGGGCCAGCTTGTTCAGGTAATCCAGTTCTTCGCAGGAGACTTCGTAGAGTTTGCTCAGGCCGAAGTGGGTCTGGTACATCATTTCGCCGACGGTTTCGTAGTCTCCGCGCTCCAGGGCGTCGCAGACATCCAGCACGCGCTGTAATTCACCGATGACATATTCGGCACGGAGAAAGTCTTCCTGAGGGATTTCGGCGCGGACTTCGTCCAGCCACAGGCGCTTGGCGTCGGAGAGGAACTCCACTTCCGGGTGGTTCTTGCGGATGGCGGCGGCGGCGTTCTCGCAGGACTCGCGGCGCTTGTTGTAGGCGCTGGAGGCAAGCTCATGCTTGACGCAGGAGTCGATGAGGACCACCTTGTAGCCGACGGGGTTGAAGGGGAAGTACTTGTATTCTCCGGTTTTGCAGTTGAGGCGGATGAGGGAGCCTTCCTTGCCGAAGATGGAGGCGAACTGGTCCATGATGCCGCACTTTACTCCACAATAGTTGTGTTCCGTGCTCTGGCCGATCTTGGCCAGTTCGAACTTTTCGATATGGTTGCCGTTGATCTCGTTGAGGGCATAGGCGAAAACGCTTTCCAGGGCGGCCGAGCTGCTGAGGCCGGCGCCGAGGGGCACATCGCCGGCGAACACGGCGTTGAATCCCTGCACCTTTCCGCCCCGCTTGAGGGTTTCGCGGCATACGCCGAACACGTAACGGGCCCACTGCTGGGCCGGCTTGTCCTCTTCCTTGAGGCCGAACTCCACATACTCGTCGAAGTCGATGGAGAACAGCTTCACCTTGTCCGTTCCGTTGGGTTCGATCGCCGCCATGATGCCGAAGTTGATGGCGCCGGGAAACACATAACCGCCGTTGTAATCCGTATGCTCGCCGATGAGGTTGATACGGCCGGAGGACATATACAGCTGGCCCTCCTTTCCGAAGAGCTCCTTGAATTTTGCCTGGATTTTCGCTTTCATTCTTGTGGTTATTGAGTTATTATACAAAGATAACAATTCTTCGGCACATTTCATCGCCCCGCCGCCGTTCTCCTCGCCCACGCTGTCTTCCTGCTGCTTCCCCGCTGCTGTATGTACAGAAAATCGGCCTCCCAGCGCAGTTTTACTGTACATACAGATTCGCAATCGGCCCCAGACGACACTTCCCGCTGCTGTATGTACAGAAAATCGGCCTCCCAGTGCAGTTTTGCTGTACATACAGACGCACACCCCGCCCCAGACACCTCTTTCAACTGTACGCACAGCGCCGGAAATGCCGTTCTCCCGTAAAATACGGTCGTTCCCGTAGAATCGGCTAAAACATTATTTTTTTGTACTGTCGGGTTTTAATGTTTTGATCTATATGTTCTTAATTAACGCGTTAAATTTGGGCATGAAGTCATTTTTCTTACTTTTGGCGCTGCTGGCGACCTCAAGCCAACGCACCGGCATCCAACAGGATTCCCTGCAAGTGATGTTCTGGAACCTCGAAAACTATTTTGACTGGCGGAACGATTCCACCAGCGTGTCCGACGCGGAATTCTCCTCCCGCGGGGCGCGCCGCTGGACGCGGAAGCGTTTCTCTGCGAAGAGCAACGCCATCGCGAAAGGGATCCTTTGGGCCGGGGCGCCGGACGTCATCGGCCTAGCCGAAGTGGAGAACGCCTTCGTGCTGAAGCGCCTGCTCTCCGAGACCGCCCTCCGGAAACTGGACTACCGCATCGTGCACTTCGACTCGCCGGATACGCGCGGCATCGACGTAGCGCTTCTCTACCGCAGTTCCCGCCTGGAGCTGGCCGATGCGCGGCCCTGCCACCTCTACGCCTCCGATTCCTCCGTCCTTGCCACGCGCGACATCCTCCTCGCGCATTTCCGCACGCCCGACGGGGCCGATATCGCCTTCCTCGTGAACCACCACCCCTCCAAGTACGGGGGCGCGGAGGCATCGGCCCCCAAGAGGCGTATCGCGGTGCGGAGGCTGCGGCAGCTGGCCGATTCCCTCCTATCGGCCGGCATCCCGCGCATCCTGGCGATGGGCGACATGAACGACACGCCCGACAACCCCCTCTACCGGGACCTGGCGCCGTCGCTGGTGAACCTCGCCGAGCCTCTCCACCGGCAGGGCCGGGGCACCATAAAATATGAGGGCCGATGGGAACTGATCGACATGTTCTTCGCGTCGCCATCGGCCCGATGCGGTCCCATGCACATTCTGGAGATTCCCTTTCTGATGACTCCGGACAACGGACATGCGGGGCAAAAGCCCTTCCGCACCTATTCCGGTCCGCGCTACATAGGCGGCGTCTCCGACCACTGCCCGATAACTGTAAAACTATTCTGAAATGCCTTCTTTCCACCTCTGCTACACTTCCCATGACGAAGTGATGTTCCGAAACGAGCACGACATGAACACGGCTTTTAACTGCCTGTGCTCCGCCCTGTACAAAACGGAAAGCACCTGCTATGCTTATTCCAACATGTCTGACCACCATCATGGGTGCTATTCTACAAAGAAACCGGGAGAACTGATGAGGACGGCCAGGGAGTCGTACACCAAGTTCTTTAACAATAAGTATCTCAGGAGCGGTCCGCTGGGAGAAAAAGGTCTGTTCATGCAAGAGGTACAGGGCCTGAAACACTTCATTGCCGCTACTTCCTATGTAATCAAAAATGCTCCGCATCATGGGGTGGCTTCCTCCCCTTTCGAATATCCGTATTCTTCCGGCAATGCCTATTTCAGAAAAGAGTTGGGGAAAACACGTCAAGGGGAGATCTATTTGACAGGAGACCAGATCAAGTCTGTTCTTCCTAGAAGGGCATCCTTCAATCCGGAGTGGAAGATGGGGATTGACGGGGTATTCCTCCCGGAAACCGTTCTGGATGTAGAGACGGTGGAAAGGGCGTACGGAACTGTCCAGGCCTTTAACTACTATATGGGTAGAAAAAGTGGCGAGGACTGG
>JAEEXZ010000048.1 GCA_016288055.1 Bacteroidales bacterium | reverse complement strand
TTCCTCATGAAGGACATGGACAAGGCCGTGGAACGCCTGCACCAGGCCATCACGGAGGGGCAGAAAATCCTCGTTTACGGAGACTATGACGTGGACGGCACCACGGCCGTCGCCCAGGTCTATTCCTTTGTGAAACAGTTCACCTCCAAGGTGTCCTTCTATATCCCGGACCGCTACGACGAAGGCTACGGCCTTTCGTACAAGGCGCTGGACTGGGCGGCCGACAATGGCATCAATCTGGTCATCACGCTGGACTGCGGCATCAAGGCCATCGAGAAAGTGGAGTATGCCCGCGCCAAGGGCATCGACATCATCATCTGCGACCATCACCTTCCCGAGGAACAGCTGCCCCGGGCCGTCGCTGTGCTGGACCCCAAGCGGGAAGACTGCGACTACCCCTTCGACGACCTCTGCGGCTGCGGCGTGGGCTTCAAACTGGCCCAGGGATACGTGCAGCAGTACGGTCTGGACAAGGCCCTGCTGGATCCGCTCCTGGACCTGCAGGTGGTCTCCATCGCCTCCGACCTCGTGTCCATGACCGGGGAAAACCGCATCCTGGCCCACTTTGGCCTCAAGCGCCTGAACGAGAATCCCCGCAAGGGCCTGCTGGCCATGATCAACCTCTCCAAGCTGGAGCCCGGCCATATCGGCATCGACGACATCGTGTTCAAGATCGGCCCGCGTATCAACGCCGCCGGACGTATGGAAAGCGGCCGCCTGGCGGTGGAGCTGCTCACGGCCACCGACGACCGCACGGCCTTCCATATCGGAGAACAAATCAACGACAACAACAACGAGCGTAAATCCATAGACCGGGAAATCACCCAGGAAGCCCTGGAGATGGTCTCCAGCGGAAAAGCGCTTGCAAAGGATAACGTCACCATCGTTTACAATCCCACCTGGAACAAGGGTGTGGTGGGTATCGTGGCCTCCCGCCTGGTGGAAGCCTACTACAAGCCTACGGTGGTGCTCACGAAGAGCAACGGTTTCGTCACGGGCAGTGCGCGCAGCGTGCAGGGTTTCGACCTGTACGCCTCCATCGAAAGCTGCGCGGACCTGCTGGAGAACTTCGGCGGTCACATGTATGCGGCCGGCCTCACCATGAAGGAGGAAAATGTGGAGGAGTTCTGCCGCAGGATGGACACCTTCGTGGCCCGGAACATCACCCGGGAAGAACTTACCCCTATCGTGGAAATCGACGCCCGTCTGGACTTCTCCCAGATTACGCCCAAGTTCACCCGCATCCTCAAGCAGTTTCAGCCTTTCGGTCCCGGCAACACCAATCCCGTCTTCATGACGGAGGATGTGTACGATGCCGGCAACGGCCGCAAAGTGGGCGCCGGCGGCGTCCACCTCAAACTGGATCTGATGCAGGAAAGCCAGCCGTACCGCCAGATTGCGGCCATCGGCTTCAATATGGCCGACTTCTTCGACCATATCAAGGCAGGCAATCCTATCGACGCCTGCTATTCCATCGTGGAAAACTTCTATCGGGGCTCTTCCACCATCCAACTCCGGCTCAAGGACATCCGTGAGCGGGACGAGCTGATCTAGAACAGGGTAGGTTCCCAGTCGCCCATATCCACGGCATCGTCGCCGGAAGCCTCTTCGCCGGCTCCGCTAAGGAGCTCGGAGGACTGGCCGGTCTGCTCGATGGGCGTGACGGCGGGTTCTTCCAGATCGATTTCATCAGCCTCTACATCGATGGCTTCCGCGGGCTCTGCGGGTGCGAGGTCGTCCTCGGGTTTGTGGAGCGGCTCGCCGAATTCCACCTTCTTGAGGTCGTAGGCAGAGCACTTCTTTCCCTTGGCGGTCACGCCCTTCTTGGCGATGAACTCCTCGGCGTCGATGATCTCCGACTCCCGGTGCTCGTGCTTGCCGCCGAAGGTGAGTACAATCTGGGGATGCAGGTCGTCCGAGATGTCAACCAGCTTGGAGCCACGGCTGTCTGCGATGAACAGGACGGGCGTGTTGTTGCTCTCGGAGAAGCTGAAACGCTTTACATAGTAGGCCTTGGCGGCATTGTCCCAGTAAAGGACCGTGTACACGCGGGAGGGGTCCAGTTTCTCGATGCGTACGACGTCCCCCTGGTACTTGTTCACCAGGTCGTAGGTGGTGGTGTAGTAGCTGCCGTCGGCGAAGATGGCCAGCACGCGGTCCTGCCCGGCGAATTTGCCCAGATGCATTCCGCGGCCTTCGTCGTTGAGGCGCTGGATGTCCGGGTCGTACCAGATGTCCTTGCCCTCCAGGGTGGTGACACCCTTGGTCTTGAGCTGGATTCTGGCGATGGCGTTCTTGGTGACGAGGTTGCCGCGGGAGCTGCGTCCCTTGATGGCCAGGGTGGAGAAATCCCACTCCGTCTGGAGCTTCTTGAGCCCCTTCTTGGGCTTCAGGGAGATCTTGACGGTCTCGGCCTCTCCGTTATGGTTCACGGTGAACCAGAGAATCCGGGATTCCGGAGCGCCGGTGGTGATGTCGTATTCCTTGTCGCGGGTGACGGAGGTGATGTTGAAGCGCTTGGCATAATGGGCGGGGCCCTTGCCGTCGCGGTAGATCACATTGTAGATGGTGCGTTCGTCGCTGCGGTTGAACACGCCGGCATACAGGAGGTCCTTGCCGAAGAAGGCCTTGTCGGCGACCTTCGTGACGCGGTACTTGCCGTCCTTGCCGATGACGATGATCTCTGACAGGTCCGAGCACTCGCCGATGAACTCGCCGCCGTCGTCCTTTTTAAGGCCGATACCCACGAAGCCCTCTTCCAGGTTGGCGTAGAGCTTGGCGTTATTGGAAACGACCTTGGTGACGGTGATGTTCTCCAGGGAAGAGATCTCGGTAAGGCGGGGCCACTGCTTGCCGTATTTCTTCTTCAGGTTGCGGAACCAGTCGATGGTGAATTCGGTGATGTGCTCCAGGTGGTCCTTCACTTCCTTCATCTGGTCCTCGAGGGCGTAGATTTTCTCGTCCAGGGCCTTGGTGTCGAACTTGGAGATCTTGCGCACCGGCTTTTCCACCAGTTTGAGGATGTCGTCCATGAGGATGGGCCGATGGAGGAGATCCTGGTACTGGGTCATCTGCTTGAAGATGTCGTCCAGCTGCTCTTCCCAAGTCTTCTGGTTCTGCTCCAGTACCTTGTAGATGCGGTTCTCGAAGAAGATACGCTCCAGGGAGCTGTAGTGCCAGTCGTTCTCCAGTTCGGAGAGTTTCACTTCCAGCTGGGCCTTGAGGATGTCGCGGGTGTGATAAGTGTCGTATTCCAGGATTTCGTCCACGGTAAGGAACACCGGCTTGTTGTCACGGATGACGCAGGCGTTGGGCGCAATCTTGGTTTCGCACTCGGTGAAGGCGTAGAGCGCGTCGATGGTCTTGTCCGGGGAGACGTCGGCGGGAAGATGGATGATGATTTCCACCTTGTCGGTGGTCATGTCGTCAATCTTCTTGATGTTGATCTTCTTCTTGTCCTTGGCCTTGATGATGCTGTCAATGATGGCCTGGGACGTCTTCCCGTAAGGGATTTCGGTGATGGTGATGGTGGACTTGTCCACCTTGTTGATACGGGCGCGCACCTTCACCATGCCGCCGCGTTTGCCCTTGTTGTACTTGGAGCAGTCTGCGATGCCTCCGGTGGGGAAGTCCGGCAGAAGCTCGAAGGGTTCTCCCTTCAGGATGGCGACGGAGGCGTCGATGAGTTCGTTGAAGTTATGGGGCAGAATCTTGGAGCTGAGACCGGCGGCGATGCCTTCGGTTCCCTGCGCCAGCAGCAGCGGGAAACGCACGGGAAGTTCCGTGGGCTCCTGGTTGCGGCCGTCGTAGGAAGTCATCCAGGGAGTCACCTTCTTGTCGAAGACGACTTCCTTGGCAAAGGTGGAAAGACGGGCCTCGATGTAACGGGGGGCTGCATTGGAGTCTCCCGTGAGGATGTTACCCCAGTTACCCTGACAGTCGATCAGGAGACCTTTCTGGCCCAGGGTGACCAGGGCGCCCAGGATGGAAGCGTCACCGTGCGGGTGATACTGCATGGCCTGGCCGACGATGTTGGCCACTTTCGTGTACCGGCCGTCGTCCATCGTGGCCATCGTGTGGAGCACGCGGCGCTGTACAGGCTTGAAACCGTCCACGATATGGGGGACGGCACGGTCCAGGATGGTGTAGGACGCATAGTCCAGGTACCACTCCTTGAACATGCCGGAGAGTTTGAATTTGCTGGAGTCGCTGCCAAGGAGTTTGTCAAATTTCCCCGAGGCGGCGGCATCTTCGCCAAGCTCTTCCTCCTGTTCCTGTCCTTCGATGTCTTCCCAATCTTCTGCCATATAACCTAGAATTCATAACCGAACCGACGGAGTTCCTTGCGGTTCTCCCTCCAGTCCGGATCAACTTTAACAAATGTACTTAAAAAAACTTTCTTCTGGAAGAAGTCTTCCATTTCCAGGCGGGCCTCGGTGCCCACTTTTTTGAGCATGGCGCCGCCCTTGCCGATGATGATGCCCTTCTGGGATTCCCGCATCACATAGATGACGGCGGAAATCTCATAGCGGTCTTCGCCCTCATGGAAGGCTTCGATCTCTACCTGGCAGGAGTAGGGGATTTCCTCGGAATAGTTGAGGAAAATCTTCTCCCGGATAATCTCCGAGGCGAAGAAACGGAGGTTCTTGTCCGTGAACTGATCCTTGTCGAACCAGGCCGGGGCCTCGGGCAGACGGGAGGAAACGGCCTCCAGGATACTCTCCAGGTTGAATTTCTCCTGGGCCGACACGGGAATGATCTCCGCCTTGGGGAGCTGCTCCTTCCACCAGCCCATCAGCTCCACGACTTTCTCCTGGGAGGAGATGTCGATCTTGTTGATGACGACTACCACGGGGCAGTCCACCTTCTGGAGCTTCTGGATGTAGGCCTCGTTTTTGTCGGCCTTCTCTACGGTGTCCGTCACATAGAGGATGATGTCGGCGTCGCCGATGGCGGTGTCCACGAAGGCAAGCATGTTCTCCTGGAGCCTGTAATTGGGCTTCAGGATACCGGGCGTATCCGAATAGACAATCTGGTAATCCTCCCCGCTCACGATGCCCATGATGCGGTGCCGCGTGGTCTGTGCCTTCGCGGTCACGATGGAGAGTTTCTCTCCCACCAGGGCATTCATGAGCGTGGATTTACCTACGTTCGGATTGCCGATGATATTGACAAAACCTGCTCTGTGCGCCATTATACGTATGCTCCCATCTTGAGGATGTTCACTTCACCCTCGGTGAGGTAACGCCAGTCGCTCTTCTTGAGGCCTTTCTTGGTGAGGCCGGCGAAGTACACGCGGTCCAGCGCCTTTACGTCGTAACCCAGGGACTCGAAGATGCGGCGGACCACACGGTTCTTGCCGGAGTGGATTTCGATGCCCAGCTGACGGTGGTCGTGTGCGTCGATGTATTCGAGTTCATCGGCCGCGACTACTCCGTCGGAAAGCTCGATGCCGGCGAGGATCTTCTGCTGGTCCTCTTCCTTGAGGGGAGCGTCCAGCACAACCTGGTAAATCTTTTTCTTGTTGTAGGAGGGGTGGGTGAGGCGCTCGGCCATTTCTCCGTCGTTGGTGAACATGAGCACGCCGGTGGTGTTCTTGTCCAGACGGCCCACGGGGAATACGCGGGTGGGGCAGCCCTTCAGCAGGTCCATCACGGTCTTTTCGGCGTGAGGGTCGCTGGCCGTGGTGACATAACCCTTGGGCTTGTTCATCACGATATAGACTTTCTCTTCACCCTTGAGGCGCTGTCCGTTGAAGCGGATGTCGTCGTTGAGGATGTTCACTTTGGTGCCGAGTTCGGTCACCACTTCTCCGTTTACGGTTACCACGCCGCTCTGGATGAGGGTATCGGCCTCACGGCGGGAGCATACGCCGGAATTGGCGATGAATTTGTTCAGGCGTACGACCTCCTTGATCTCGGTAGGAGCGGTGTCGTCGTCGCTGTAGCGGCCGGTGATCTGGGGCTTGCGGGAAAGCATGGCGTTCATGCCTTCATCGGCCTGGCTGCGCTTGGCATAAGGCTTGCGGGCGCCGGGCTTGCTGCCGTAACCGGGTTTGCCGCCATAACCGGGCTTGCCGCCGAAGGACGGCTTTCCATAACCGCTCTTGCGGGGACGATCCTCGCCGAAAGTATGCGGTTTGTCGCCATAGGTGCGCGGTTTGTCACCATAGGTGCGGGGCTTGTCGCCGTAAGTGCGGGGTTTGTCTCCGTAGGAACGGGGACGGTCTCCGTAATTGCTGCGATGCTCTGCGGGACGTCCTTCGCCTTCAGTACGGGGACGGCGGTCACCGTAGGCGGGACGGGAGGAGGAATAACGGCGCGCAGGGCGCTCTTCGGAATCGAAGCTGCGGCTGGTGCTGTAATCTACTTTTTCTGCATGACCGTCTGTGGGTCTGCGAACGATACGTTTTCTCGTACCTCTTTTGTTGTCTTCCATAATGGTTCTTTACGACTCACGTCGTTACTTAAGTTTAAAAATGTATGTAATGGTTCCTGACTGTACGGCAGGAGCGTTTGCGTCCATATTGAAAGTGGTCTTCATAGCGGCGTTGCGGGCGGCGTTCCACAGGGTTTTGTCCGTTACCGTGGTCCCTTCCGCACCGGGGATGGCTTCCGTTACATTGCCGTACTGGTCCACTTTTACCTGTACCACCACGATGCCTTCCGTCTGGGTGGCATAGGAAGGCTTGGGCATGCTTCCCACCACGTTGCGGCCTTTGACATGTGCATTGGCGCTTCCTTCAACCTTCCCGGTCCGGGTGTTTCCGTCCGGCTGGCCGGCCTTGAAACTGTCCTTGGACTCGGTGGCGCCGTGGGGTGCGGTGGCGTTGTTGTCTTTCTGGCCCATTCCGGGGAACAGGGCCTTCCGGTCAATCTCCGGTTCTGCCGGCGGGGCGGGCGTCTCCACGTCTCCGTGTGCGTCCGGCTGGGCCTGGGGCGTTACGTTGGGCCTGTCGTTCACCGTGGGCGACTCGGCCTTCTGGACCAGTTCCACTTCGCGTGAGAGGTCAATCTCCTCGGCCTGGGGCTGACGGCCCACCTGCGTCTGCAGGGGCTTGGGTGCGAGCAGGTCCTCTTCTTCAAACTCGATGACCAGCGACGAGCGCTCCGGCGGCGGAGGGTCCAGGTAGGTGAGGCCGCTGGTCAGGAGAACAACCGCTGCCAGGGCGTGGACGGCCAGCGTGGCCACCGCGCCGGTGATACGGGCGTTTCTCTCCCGCGTTTCCCTGGTTCGCTGGTACGGTTGCATGCTTTCTTATTCGGGTTGCGTCGCCAGAATCACCTTGTAGTGGTTCCGTTTGGCGATGTTCATCATCTGTACGACTTCTCCCACAGGAACCGTCTGGTCGCTGTAAATGGAGAAGGTGGGGTCCTCTTCCTGGGAAAGGAGGCCGATGAGTTCCTCTTCCACGAGTTCGTAGGGAAGAGGGTCCTGGGAGCCGTTCACATGGTAGGTGTACGTCTCGTCCCCCCAGTCCTTGATGCTCACGCTCACCGTGGCCTTGGCGTTTACCTGGCCCGTGGATTTGGGCAGCAGGAGCTTCAGCGCGTTGGGGTTGATGAGCGTAGAGGTCACCAGGAAGAAGATAAGCAGCAGGAACACGATATCCGTCATGGAGGATACCGAGAACTGCGCGTCAACCTTGGTGTTTCTCTTCAGTGCCATAGTTTATTCTTCGCCGGGTTCGTGAAGGACGATATCGACAAACTCCAGGGTGGAGCTTTCCATCTTGTACACAAGGTCGCTCACTTTGGAGGTGAGCCAGTTGTAGCCGAAGTAGGCGATGATACCGACGACGAGACCGCCCACGGTGGTGAGCATGGCCGTGTAGATACCGTCGCTGAGGAGGGTGATGTCAATGTTGTTGCCGGCCTTGGACATGTTGAAGAAGGCCTTGACCATACCCATCACGGTACCCAGGAAGCCGATCATGGGAGCGCCGCCGGCGATGGTGGCCAGGATGGGCAGTCCCTTCTCCAGGCGGGCGACCTCCACGTTGCCGATGTTCTCGATGGCGCTCTGGATATCGGCCATCGGACGGCCCATGCGGTGGATACCCGTCTCGATCATGCGGGCCACGGGGTTGTCGTACTTCTGGCACAGGGTGACGGCGCTTTTGATCTTGCCTTCGTTCATGTAGTCACGGATGTCCTGCATGAAGTGAGGGTCAATCTCGGAGGCGTGCTTGAGCATCCACCATTTGCGGCCAATCAGGTAAATGGCCAGGAAACTCAGGGCCAGCAGCACCCACATCAGGGGGCCGCCCATGTTGAACATGGACCAGAGGCTTTCGTTCATCTCGGTGGGCTGCTGTACAGGGGCGGCTACGGCCTGGGCAACCTCGTTGAGCGTGTCGGTCTGAAGAAGATGGAATATCATATTTGTTTACAGTTTTTGTTCAAACTACTAATAACCCGCAAAGATACAAAAAAAGTCCCTTTTTTCAAAGGGACCTTCTTTAGATGACCTCCATCTCCCTGCGGGGAATCCAGCCCTGGCGGCCGTCGGCAATCTCTATCTGGGCGTAGCCGCCCACGTTGTCCAGGATTCTGACACGGGTTCCTTCGTGCAGGATGAACAGGTCCTTGGCACTGCCTTCCGAGGGGGAACTCTTCACGGAAACGACAGGTTTCATCACGATGGCCAGGTCCTGCCGGCGGGCTTCCTGCCGCTGCCACTGGGCGAAATCCCAGCCCAGCAATGCAATGAGAAGCGCCGCGATGCCGCCGAAGAAGCCCAGACGGCGCCGTCCCGGGGTACTTCCCAGCAGGAACAGCAGCACGCATCCCACGCAAAGCGCCAGGAACACCAGGCCGATGACGGCCCACGCGTTGGACGGCAGCCGGTAGCACATGGACCGTCCCCACTGCTCGAAGAAAATCTCGGGGACTTCTTCAATCTTGTCCTGCGTAAGGGCGCGGGCGTATTCCAGGTTGTAGCGGACGTCGGCGTCGGAGGGATCCAGGCGCAGGGCGCGCTCGTACCAGAGGATAGCCGGCGCAATCTGGCTGTCCTTGAAGTATGCGTTGCCCAGATTGTAATACAGTTCCTTGGACATGAGGCCGGTAGCCTCGACATCCTGCCAGTCCCGGAGGGCCGATGCATAGTCCCCGGCCGTATAGGCCTCGACGCCGGCGCGGAAGAGGGAATCCGGGTAGGAAACCTCCTGTGCCTGAAGGCCGATGGGGAGCGTCAGAAGCAGCGCCGCAAGCAGGGCTGCGCCGCTATGGGAGTTTGATTTCTTCATGGAATCGTCGATGGCGGTGATGGTAGAGACCGCCTTCTCGTAGTGGTCGTTCATGGCCTGATGCCCGGCGTCGGGGGCGTAACGGGCTTCCTCGCAAGCGTCCAGCAGGCCGGTAAACCCGGCGGCGACAGACTCCGGAACGCCATGCGCGATGAGGGAAGCCTGGATGTTATCCTTGTTCTGGTCTGCCATGTCCATGGCGAGTTTGTCCCCGACAAAGCCCAGCAGGGAGCGGTGCAGTTCCTCGTAGAAGGCCGTGTACAGGTTCTTCTGCAGGAAGTCGCGGGCTTGGGAGAGGCGCTTGAGTGCCTGCCGGGTGGCCCTGCGGCCCCGGTTGCCTACGACATCGGCCCGGCGGGCGGCCGCCTTGCGGAATCCCAGCCAGAACCCGAAACCGGCCAGCAGCAGTGCCGCGATGGTTACCCACCAGGCGGTGGAATACACCAGGAAGCCTTTGCCGGACCCCAGCGTAGTCTTGGTGCGGATGAAGCGGATGTCCTCGCCCAGGTTTTTCACGCCCTTGCGGTCTGTCACCAGCGCGGGACTTCCGTCCGGGGCGGCCACGGAGGCCGCGGCGCTGCGGGCCACCTTCAGGGGCAGGGCGGGGGCCGTGGCTACGGCGTAACGGCGCTTGCTCACATCATAGTAAGCGTATTCAACGGGGCCTACGGAGAATTCACCGTGGCTGCGGGGGATGAACGGATATTCAAATGTCTTGGAACCGGACGTGCCGTTTTTGTCAGTGTTGACGGAGGTCTTGACGTCGTACACTTCGAAGTCCGGCGGGAAGCTGATCTTGGGTGCTTCCACCAGGGCGATGTTGCCCTTGCCGGAAACGGTTACAAGGAGCGATGCTGCGTCGTGCGTCCGGAGGGAATCCTTGCTCAGACGCGTCTGGATGGAGAACTGGCCCACGCCGCCGCTGAAGGAGGCGGGGGCGCCGGAGGGCAGGGGCGCCACATGCAGGGTGGCGGGCTTGGTGCTCACGCGCTCCCGTACGGTGGCGTAATCCGTGCCGAAGAATTCGTCAAAGACGGAACCGCTGCCGCTACGACGGCGCTGGACGTTTACCAGGCAGACTACCTCGGCCGGATCGATGGTCATCTCTCCGCTCTTCTGCGGGATGATGACCCATCTGCGCAGGACGGCACTCTTGTAAAGGGTTCCGTTTACCTGCTCCCGCTGGAATTCGATGTTGGCGGGGACGTCTTCCTGGCTCCAGAAACCCTTGAAAGCCGGGAAGCGGGCGTTTTCAAAACCCACCAGATTGGCGTTGTTGTAAATCTTGAGGGTGGCGGTGACGGGCTCTCCCACCACCACGGAGCTCCTGCTCAGGGTAAGGCGCATGAAGATGTCGGAGCCGGACGTGGTGGAACGGGCCGATGTTTCCTCCTCCCCCTGGGCCGATGCCCCCTGCTGCTGGGAAGATGTGTTGCCGCTTACCACCTGGACGCTCACCGGTTTGGAACTGATCACTTCGCCTTTGACCTTGGCGGTGGCGGGCTGGATGGTGAAGGTGCCGGTGGATTTGGCCTGCAGGATATAGGTGTAGGATGTCTGGGAGGAACGGGTAGTCTTTCCGTTGATGATCTGGACGCTGGTGGAGGTGCCCCGTTGCGGGCCCCACACGACGTTGAAGTCTTCGCCCGCTTCCCAGGTGAACTCCGAGGGCGCATGCTCGCCCTCCACCACGAACACCACGTTGAAGCGCTCCTGCAGTTCCACGATGTTGTGCACTTCAACCTGGATGGTGCTCTGCGCCAGGGCGGCAATGCCCGCGAGCGCGGCGACGATACTCACAAACAGTCTTTTCATACTACCAATTCTTTTCCTTCTGACGGGACTTTAAGGCTGCCGCCTTTTTCTCGTCCACTTTTTCCTGTGTCTGTTTTTCTTTTTCCTGGATGGCCTGCAGCAGCTGCTGGGCCTGCTGGGGACTCAACTGCTCCTGCTGGGGCTGGGGCTGGGGCTGCTGTTGCTGGTCCTTGTTCTGGTCTTGCTCCTGCTGCTGGTCCTCCTGCTGCTGTTGCTGTTGTTGCTGATCTTCCTGATTCTGCTGCTGGTTCTGGTCCTGGTTCTGGTTCTGCTGCTCCTGCAGCTTGTTCCGGGCGTAGAGGTAATTCTCTTTTGCGCAGAGGTCCGAAGGGTTCCGGCGCAGGCTCTCCTTGAACATGTTCACGGCCGTCTGCCAGTCCTGCCGGGCGATGGCGATGTCTCCGCAGTTGTAGTAGTAGTCGGCCGCGAAGGGGGCTTCCCCGGCGGTGAGCTGCACGGCTTCCATCTGGCGGGCCGCCTCGTCGAAGTTCTCCTGGCGGTACAGGTTGTTGGCCAGGTTATAGTGCGCGGCCACCGACGTCGTGTCCTGCATCAGGCCTTTGCGGTAGCTGATATCGGCCTCCGCGTATTTTTCTTTCCGGAACTGGCGGTTCCCCCGGCGAAGGTCTGCCTTCTGGGCGAAGGCGACGGTGCCAAGGCAAAGGGCCAGTACTATGCAAAACAACTTTCTCATACATCGAACAGTTTGCGGCGGTTCTTTCGCTCACCAATCATCATTTCAATGACAAACAGCAGCAGTGCAATGCCGAAGAAGTACATGTACTGCTCGTCGTATTCCTCGAATACCACGCTGCCGAACTCCTCGTCTTCCATCCGCCGGATATCCTGGATGATGGGATTCAGGCCGAATTCTTCCCCTCCCGCGTGGATGTAGGCGCCGCCGCCCGCGCGGGCGATATCCCGCAGCATCTGCTCGTTGAGCCGGGTGACGACGATATTCCCATCCTTGTCCTTGAGGAGTTCCCCGTCGATGGGGATGGGCTGTCCTTCGGCGGAACCGACGCCGATGGTATAGACCTTGATGCCCAGTTCCGCAGCCTGTTTGGCGGCGCCCACGGCGTCGTCCTCATGGTTCTCACCGTCGGAGATGACCACGATGACGCGGCTTTTCTCGCTCTGGGCGCTGAAGCTCTTGATACTGAGCCGGATGGCATCGCCGATGGCCGTTCCCTGAACGGGGATGGAACCGGTGTCGATGCTGCCCAGGAACATCTTGGCGCTCACGTAGTCCGTGGTGACGGGCAGCTGCACGAAGGAAGTGCCGGCGAAGATGACCAGGCCAATCCGGTCCTCCTGCAGGCGCTCCGTCAGGCGGGCGATGGACAGCTTGGCGCGTTCCAGGCGGTTGGGGGAGTAGTCCTGCGCCAGCATGGAGTTGGAAACGTCGAGGGCCACGATGATCTCCGCCCCCTTGGTGTTCCTTTCGGCGAGTTTGGCGCCGGTGCGGGGCCGGGCCAGGCCGATGACGAAGAAGGCGAACGCCAGGGAGAACAGCACCGCCTTCACCCAGCCCTTGGAATGGGACCAGGAAGGCATGAGCGCTTCCACCAGGGCGGGGTCTCCGAGGGCTTTCACCCGCCGCGCGCGGAGATAGCGGAGAACTCCGTATCCCAGAATGAAAACCGGTACCAGAAACAGCAGGTACAGGTACTCGTATTGGGCGAACATCAGCATGTGGGCATCCTCCTCATCAGGGCGGTCAGGACTGCTTCCAGAAGCAGGCATATCAGTGCCGCCAGGGCATAACCGCCGAACAGGTCCTTGTACACGGGGAAGGAATCCACGCTGGTGCGGGTCTTCTCCATCTGGCCGATTTCGGCGTAGATTTCACTCAGTTTGGTATTGTCGGTGGCACGGAAGTATCGGCCTCCGGTGCCGTCGGCAATGGTTTTCAGCAGGGCTTCGTCAATCTCCACGGGGACGTTGCGCATCTCGATTCCCCAGGGCGTCTGGACGGGGTAGGGGGCCTGTCCGTTGGCTCCCACGCCGATGGTGTACACGCGGATGCCATAGGTCTTGGCAATCTCCGCGGCCATGGCGGGGTCTATCTCGCCCATGTTGTTGACACCGTCGGTGAGCAGGATCACCACGCGGCTCTTGGCGTCGGAGTCTTTCATGCGGGCCACGGCCGTGGCCAGTCCGTTTCCGATGGCCGTCCCGTCCTCGACGAGGTCTGTCTGGACGTCCTTCATGAGGTTGATGAGGGTGGCGCGGTCGGTGGTGAGGGGACACTGCGTGTAGCTTTCTCCGGCAAACACCACGATGCCCATGCGGTCGGAGGGACGCTGGGCGATGAACTCGATGGCGATGTCCTTCGCGGCGCTCAGGCGGTCCGGGTCGAAGTCGCGGGCCAGCATGGACGTGGAGACGTCCATGGCGAACATGATGTCAATGCCCTCGGTGTCCACTTTCTCCACCTGGGTGGAGGAACGGGGCCGGGCGATGGCGATGACGATGAGGCAGAGGGCCGCGATGCGGAGGGCAAAGGGCACGTGGCGCAGCACCTCGAGGACGGAGCGTCCGCCGGCCGTCCACGCTTCCAGGGCCGATACCCTCATGTGGGCACGCCGGTCTTTCAGCTCCACCCACAGGTAACGCAGGATGAGCAGAACCGGCACGGCCAGCAGCCACAGCAGATATGGATACTCAAAGTACATCTTCGGCAATCTCCTGTTGATAGGTTTCCGTCACAAAGCGCACGGCCTGCGGCAGCACTTGGGCGTTTTCTTCGTCCGTGGCGGTGAACTTGGCGAATTTGACATAATCGGCCCGTTCGAAGAGGTCTTTCATTTCCCGGTAAAGGTCTTCCGGGATGTCGCTGCCCTTGAGGCCGTCGAAAATCTCGGCGGTGGTCATCTCCAGGGCCCCTACGCCGTAACGGGCCACGATGTATTCCCGCAGGGCGTCGGTGACGCCGGAGTAGAAGACCTTCTGTTGGTCGGCCTTCCAGAATTTATCCCCGCGGAAGTTGTCCAGCTTGCGCAGGGCGCGGATATGCGCCGGCTCGGCATTCACCTTTTCCTCTTCCGCTTTCTTCTTGCGGTACATCAGCCACAGGATGAGGGCGGCGATGAGCATGCCGCACATGACTATCCCGTAAACCCAGGGGAAAATCTCCACGAGTGTGTACGGGAACTTCACCTGGCCCTTGATGTCGTGGGCCTGGAAGGTTTCCATGTCGATGGGCAGTTCCTTCACTTCAAGGGGCTCCGCCGCACGGAAGACCAGCGTGTCGGTTCCCACGAGGACGGGGATGTCCGGGAGTTCATAGGTCCCGCCCATGAAAGCGGTGAGGATGACGGAACCCTTGATGTTGTAGCGGGCGGGCGTCTCCTTCCTTTTGGAAACGCGGGTGGAGTCCAG
>JAEEXZ010000008.1 GCA_016288055.1 Bacteroidales bacterium | reverse complement strand
CTGCCGACCAGCAGGGCTTCAACCCGGTGTACATGATGCTGGATTCCGGTGCCCGTGGTTCAACCCAGCAGATCAAGCAGCTCTGCGGCATGCGTGGCCTGATGGCCAAGCCCCAGAAGAGCGGCGCAGCCGGTGCAGAGATCATCGAGAACCCTATCGTGTCCAACCTGAAAGAGGGTATGACCGTGCTGGAGTACTTCATCTCCACCCACGGTGCCCGTAAGGGTCTGGCCGATACCGCCCTGAAGACGGCCGATGCCGGTTACCTCACCCGTCGTCTGGTGGACGTCTCCCATGACGTCATCATCACCGAGGACGACTGCGGTACCCTCCGCGGCCTCATCGCCACCGCCATCAAGAACAAGGATGAGGTGGTCGAGTCCCTGGGCGAGAGAATCCTGGGCCGTACTTCCGTACACGATATCTACAACCCGCTCAACGGAGAGCTCATCATCGCTGCCGGCGAAGAGATCCGCGAGGATGTCGCCGCCCTCATCGATACCCTCCCCATCGAGCAGGTCGAAATCCGAAGCGTTCTCACCTGCGAATCCCGCAAGGGTGTCTGCGCCAAGTGCTATGGCCGCAACCTGGCTACCTCCCGCATGGTGGAGACCGGTGAAGTGGTTGGCGTTATCGCCGCCCAGTCCATCGGTGAGCCTGGTACCCAGCTTACGCTGCGTACCTTCCACGTGGGTGGTACCGCATCCGGTGCCGTGGCCGACAATACCATCGTCTCCAAGTACGAGGGTAAGCTCCAGTTCGACGAACTGCGCACCATCGACCGCGTCAACGAGGACGGCAGCGTGAACCCCATCGTGGTTTCCCGCATGACCGAACTCCGCATCGTGGACGAGCGCACCGGAATGACTTACTCCCAGTATGACATCCCTTACGGTTCCGCACTGTACTTCAAGGATGGCGACAACGTGAAGAAGGGTGACCTCATCTGCGAGTGGGATGCTTACAACGCTACCACCATCGTGGAACACGACGGTACCATCCGCTTCGAGAACATGGTCGAAGGCGTAACCTACCGCGAGGAGAGCGCCGACGAATTCGCCACCAACACCGACAAGGTGATTATCGAAGGCCGTGACAAGACCAAGAGTCCTGCCATGCTGGTGGTGGATGCCAAGGGCGTTGTCCTGCGTCAGTACAACCTGCCTGTGGGCGCACACATCATGATGAACGACGGCGACGCCGTGAAGGTGGGTGACGTCATCATCAAGATCCCCCGCGCCATCGGCAAGGCTTCCGATATTACCGGCGGTCTGCCCCGTGTTACGGAACTCTTCGAAGCCCGTACTCCTTCCAACCCCGCCATTCTCTCCGAGATCAACGGTGAGGTTCTCATGGGTAAGGTCAAGCGCGGTAAGCGTGAGATCATCGTGAAGAACCGTTCCGGTAAGGAATGCCGCTACGAGGTTCCCATGACCAAGCAGATCCTGGTTCAGGAGAACGACTATGTCCGCGCTGGTTCCCGTCTTTCCGACGGTGGCACCTCCCCGACCGACATCCTGAACATCCTCGGTCCGGTGAAGGCTCAGGAGTACATCGTGAACGAAATCCAGGCCGTGTACCGTCTGCAGGGCGTTAAGATCAACGATAAGCACTTCGAGATCATCGTCCGCCAGATGATGCGCAAGGTCATGATCGGAGATCCCGGTGACACCGAGTTCCTCCCCGAGGAGCTGGTGGACAAGTGGGAGTTTATGGACCGCAACGACGAAATCTTCGGCAAGTACTATGTCGAGGATCCCGGTGACAGCGTCCGCTTCCAGGAAGGTGACATCATCAGCGCCCGCGACCTGCGCGGCGAGAATTCCTCGCTGGAGCGTCAGGGAGCCAAGCTGGTCGCCGCCCGTCCTGCCAAGCCCGCTACCGCTTCCCAGGTGCTGCAGGGTATCACCCGCGCCGCCCTGAAGACCAATTCCTTCATCTCCGCCGCTTCCTTCCAGGAGACGACGAAGGTCCTCTCCGAGGCTGCTATCCGCGCCCGCGTGGACAACCTCGAGGGTCTGAAGGAGAACGTCATCTGCGGTCACCTGATTCCTGCCGGTACCGGTCTCAGCCGCTACCAGGACATCGTGGTCGGCTCCAAGACCGACGCCATGGACCTGATGAACGAGCTTTAAACCTCAATGCTATAGAAACGGGCGCCTCCCCATCCGGGAGGCGCCTTTTTTTGTCTTTGGCCGGGTTTTTGTTTAACTTTGTGTAAAATCTAAAAATGCCTATGAAGACAAAGCGCTACTTGTCGTGGTTGGCTGTAGCTGCCATGATACTTGCGGGCTGTACGCCCCGTTATAATCCTTATCGTCCCGGAACCGGAGGCCATCACGGCGGACACACGGGCGAGGAAATCACAGTCACCAACCGGCCGGACTGGAAAGTCAAGTATGAAGGCCGCGCCACCTTCGACAACGAGGTCCTGGAAGAATTCCTGTTTACCTATACGGGATCCCAATATTTTATCCTTTCCACCCTTTCCCGGGCAGACTATGAGTCTTTCTATCAGTCAGATCCCCAGAAACTCATCGAGGGTGAACTGAAGGACCTGAGAACCATCGCAGAGAACAAGAACGTGGCTGTGAAGGATATGAAGAACGTCTTTACGAAGACGGACAAGACGAAGTATTTCGACATCATGATCCACGGCTCTTATCTGGCCTTCATCGTCGAGTGCGACGCCAAGGGCAATCCCACCTATAATTACTGCGTCTCCGAGATTGAAGTCGAGGAGGAGGAGGCCACGCCGTCCTACCTGAACTGGATTGGCGTATGGACGGTCTCCGACGGTTATGTCGGCTATGACATCGAGATATCGGCCTTCGAGAATAACCATCTCTACCGTATTGACGGGTGGGAGACGGGGCCTGCCGCCGGCGCGGTCCAGATGAACGAGGACGACGATTGGATCCAGGGACGTTATGTCTCCGACGGTACGCTTTCCTTCTTTATCCAGTTCATCGCTTCTTATCAGGACTATGAGAACCTCGGTGATGTGGACTACATGTTTGTGGGTACTTACGTGGAAAGCTCCGGCGAAAAGGTGGATGATTTCGAAGGCTGGGAGGTTGCGTATGCCCAGAGCGTGGGCGACGAGACCCGTCTCATCGGCGGCTGTACGGAGTATGAGGTGAACGGGGTAACCTACAACCCCCACTACAATGCCATGCATTATTCGCTGTTCAGCTATAAGAACGACGCCTGGACCCACTTCCATGAAGCAATTCCCACCTTCCGTGAGAAGAACAACTACGTCATCGACATGGTGCGTACCAAGGCGACGGTGGAAGGCGACCGCACTCCTGTGCATACCAAAAACTATCTTCGCAAGACGCAGCCCCGCGTCCATGTGGAAGGCAGAAAGCTAACTCGATAATTTAATCATGAAGAAAACTGTTTTCGCTCTTTTTTCGGCCCTGGTCATAGTGGCCTGCACCTCTTCTTCGCCTGTGAAGGTGATGTCCTACAATATCCGCTACGGTACGGCCGATGACGGCCAGTACAGCTGGCCCAACCGCCAGGACGCCGCCGCGGAAATGATCCTCGATCAGCGCCCGGTCGTTTTCGGCATTCAGGAAGGACTGCGTTTCCAGCTGGATTTCCTGGTAGAGAAATGTCCCATGTACAACTACGTGGGTGTGGGGCGCGAGGACGGAGAGGCCAGGGGAGAGCACATGGCCGTGTTCTACGACACCACCCGTGTGGCCCTGCAGGACTGGGGCACTTACTGGCTGTCGGAGACGCCCGACGAACCTTCCAAAGGCTGGGATGCCGCGTGCAAGCGCACTGCTACCTGGGCCCTCCTGCATGACGTGAAGGCCGACAAGTACTTCTACTTCGTGGACACGCATCTGGATCATGTAGGGGCCGAGGCCCGCGAAAAGGGACTCGCCCTGGTGGTGGAGCGTATCGGCGCCATGAATCCGGAGAATTATCCCATGATCCTGCTGGGAGACTTCAACGTTTTCCCCGACGACCCTTGCCTCAATGGCCTTCGCGCCGTCATGACGGACGCACGCGAGGTGGCCGATGTCACCTCCAACGAGAGCACATATCACGGCTACGGAACGGAGGAGAAGGCTCCCATCGACTATATCTTTTATTCAGGGTTCTCCCGCTGCAGTGAATTCGCCCGTGTGACGAAGCCGTATCTGGAGTGCCCGTACGTGTCCGACCACTATCCCGTTACGGCCGTCCTTTCCTACTAAGCCTTCCCGATCTCCATCAGCCGCTTCTCAAACTCTTCGTTGGGATAGATGGAGGCGTTGCGCAGCTTGACGCGGTAATTGTAGATGGTGGAGGGAGACTTCTTGAGGAAGCGGGAAATATCGGCCGATTCGGTTACCCCGAGACGGATGAGCGCAAAGATGCGCAGTTCATTGGAGAGCTTGCCTTCGGGCAGGCTCTTCCCGATTTGGTGGTCTTCCTTGAGCAGGGCGTTGAGCTGACGGACGAAGTCGGGGAAGACGCTGAGGAACGTTTTGTCGAACTCTTTGAGCAGGGTTTCGCGCTTGGCGTCGATGAAATCGTCGGAACGGAGCGACTGGATGATCTCGTCAATGTCCTTTGACTTGGCCACGACGCGGATGGAGGAACGGTATTCTTCCAGGCTGTTGATATGGGAGGCAAACATGGCGGCATACTGTCCCAGGGTCGCTTCCCGCAGTTCGTTGGCTTCCTTGATGCGGACGAGGGAGTGTTTGAGCCGCATCTGATACTGGCGTATCAACAGCAGGATGATGATACTGGCTGTAAGCAGCAGGGCCAGCAGCATCATGATAATGAGGATTCCGTTGTATCGCTGTTTGCTTACTTCGTCGTAGGAGGATGTGATTTCCGGCATGAAGCCGGCGATCTCCTCCAGGCACACGCGGGCGTCGGCTATCGTCGCGTTATTGTAGGCGCGTGTGATGTAGGAGAATGCCCGGTCCGTATGGCCCTGCAGCATGGCCAGGCGGGCTGTCTTGATGAGGGAACGGGAAGAGCGCACATCCTCTTTTATGTCCATGCATGCGCTGATGGCGTAGTGGGTGAGAGCCATTTCCGCGTTATCCTCCTGCTGGTAGGTCTTGGCTATGCAGTAGTGCAGGATGGACAGCTCGTCCGGATTTGTGGGGCCCGTGCCCAGATACTTTTCCAGCTGGGCCCGTGCCTGTTCAGGATGTCCGCTGTCCATCTCGTTTTCCGCCATGTACGTATGGTAGAACAGGACGGTGGTGTCGGCCGCGCTGAAGATCAGGTTGCGGTAATAGTGTTCCTTCGTATCCAGGCGCTCTTTGAACAGGGGGTCCTTGTTGGTGATATTGAGGCCGTGGTGGAGTGTGATGAGGGTCCTGTAGTATGTGACCAGCGCCTGCGGGGCGTCGTCAGGCCTTATGTCCATTTTATTCAGCACTTCCTCTGCATAGCGGTACATTCCGGAAATGACGTAGCGGTCTGCCCGGTCGTTGAGGGCAGCGTTGATGAGGGTCCGGTCTCCGATGCGGCGGGCCGTTTCCTCTTCCAGGTGGGCGTATCTCAGGGCCGAGTCCAGGTCGTATCTTGCGTACTCTTCGTAGAGGCACTTTTGCAGGTGAAAGCGGAGCTGGTCGGAGTTGACTGCTTCCAACTGACTGCGGAACGCTTCGATGCGCGTCTGCTTTCTGGCCGTGATGGCTTTCTCATCTTCCAGCAGCCGGTCCAGTTGGACCAGGGCGGCTTTGAGCTGGTGGGAAGACTCTCTGGAACCCCCTGAAATGAGCAGTATGGAGACCAGTCCGATAATAAAACCCGGGCAGTACATAGCGGTAGATTTTAATAATATTTACAAAGGTAGTAAAAATTTATAAATCGTCAATAACGGTACTCTACTAAAATGAATTTTGAGCGATTAGTGTAAATCGTTGACTGCCAATCATGTAATTTATTATTACCCTATTATACCATCTACTATTCTTCCCCTTGCTGTTTTATATGCTCGCGCGTTCGCGTAATTTTGCACCGGGCAAATCGCAGATTATTAACTCTAATCCCACACCAATATGTTTCACAAAAAACTGTTCTCTGTACTGGCCATGCTGCTTTGCATGACAGTATCTTTCGGCGCTTTCGCGCAGAAGCAGACAGTGAGCGGTATCGTCTCGGACGCCATCGGCCCCGTCGTGGGTGCCGTGGTGCAGGCCGAGGGAGCCAACGCTGTAACGGATATGGATGGTCGATATACCATCACAGTCTCTGCCAATGCCGTACTGGAAGTATCCTGCCTGGGCTACAAGGCCATGCAGGTTCCTGTTAACGGACAGAATCACGTAAATATCACCCTCGAAGAAGACAGCTTCGCTTTGGAAGAGGCCGTCGCCGTGGGTTACGGTACTACCAAGAAAGCCAACCTCACCGGCGCCGTGTCGGTGGTGAAGGCCGAAAACATCAAGGACCGTTCCGCCCTGGATGTGGCCCAGATGCTGCAGGGCTCCGTCCCGGGCCTCAACATCACCTCTGCCTCGGGCCGTCCCGGCCAGGCCGCCACGCTCAACATCCGTGGTTGGAACTCCATCAACGGCGGATCTCCGCTTGTGCTGGTGGACGGTGTGGAGGGTGACCTCCAGTACCTGAACCCGGTGGATGTGGAGTCGGTTTCCGTCATCAAGGACGCTGCCGCCGCCGCCATCTACGGTGCCAAGGGTTCGGCAGGTGTCATCCTGGTGAGCACCAAGAGCGGAAGCAAGGAAAAGGAAGGCAAGGCTACCGTCACCTACAGCGGCCGCGTCGGCTTCACCGCCCCTACCGCCTCCACCGACTGGGAAACCCGTGGTTACTACAGCGTTTATCTGTGCAACCTCTTCCAGAAGGCATATAACGGTGCTATCCTCTATGACTATACTGCCGCCGACATGCAGCAGCTCTGGGACCGCCGCTACGACGTCACCGAGAATCCTGCCCGTCCGTGGGTAGTCATCTCCCAGGACCAGAGCGGCAAGGACATCTATAATTATTATGCAAATACCGACTGGTGGCATGTGCTGTACAATGACAACAAGCCCACGACCAGTCACACCATCACCGCCAGCGGCGCCACCAAGAGCTTGAACTATCTGGTTTCTGCCGGTTATGTGTACGAGCAGGGTATGTTCAACATCAACCCCGACCACTACGACCGCTACAACCTGCGCGCCAAGGTGGGCTTCGACGTAACCGAGTGGCTCAAGATCGGCAACAACTTCAGCTACTTCAACAGCGCGTACTTCTATCCCGGCCGCGGAGGCATCAACAACTCCCTTTATGGGGCATCGGCCCACGCTCCGGCCAGCTATCCGGCCTACAATCCGGACGGCACCAACCTGTACTCCACGCGTTATAACAACAACACGCTCATGGACGGTCTCATGATGGCCCTCAACAACGGGGATACCAATACCGACCGCATCGACAACATCAGCAACACCATCGACGTCACCGTTACTCCTTTCAAGGGACTTACCATCAAGGGTGACTTCACCTATGCCCTCAGGCTGGCGCGCAATATGAACCGCACCATGCCCGGCGAGTATTCCAAGGATCCCGGCGTCATCTTAACCCAGGATTCCGGCGCCTCTTTCGAGAACAAGCTCACGGAATCTTCCGACGTGCACACCTACCGTGCCGCCAACCTTTATGCTACTTACGAGCACAGCTTCGCACAGGCCCACAACCTCAAGCTGATGGGCGGTGTGAACTACGAAACCAGGCACATCAAGGATCTGAAGGCGATCGGTTACGACCTGTATTCCTTTGACCTGAACGACCTCAACCTCACCGGCGCCGATGCCGACGGCAACAAGCGCATGGAGGTGAGCGGCGGTCAGAACCAGTACAAGACGGCCGGTTATTTCGCCCGTATCAACTATGACTATAAGGGTAAATACCTCCTGGAGCTGAACGGTCGCTACGACGGTTCTTCCCGCTTCCTGCGCGGTCATCGCTGGGTGTTCTCCCCGTCTGTTTCCCTGGGCTGGAGAATGAGCGAGGAGTCCTGGTTCGAGCCTGTCAAGGGCTGGTGGGACAACTTCAAGATCCGTGCGTCCTTCGGCCAGCTGGGCAACCAGCAGATGAGCGATTACTATCCTGCCATCCGCACCATCTCCACCGGCGCGCTGTCTCCTGTCCTCCTGGGCGGAGCCAAGCAGGCCCTGGCCGAAATATCGGCCCCGGTTTCCTCCAATCTTACCTGGGAACGTTCCATCCAGGGCAACATCGGTATTGACATGAGCTTCCTCCAGAACCGTCTGGAGTTCTCCGCCGAAGCCTATATCCGCGACACCAAGGACATGCTCACCGCCGGCGAGGTGCTCCCCGCCACCTATGGTTACAGCAGCGCTCCCAAGGAGAATGTCGCCGACCTGCGCACTTACGGCTGGGAGTTGAACATCGGCTGGAGGGATTCCTTCAAGCTGGCCGGCAAGCCGTTCAACTATAACGCCAGCTTCCTCCTGAGCGACTACGCTTCCTATATCACCCGCTTCAACAATCCCGAAAAGCTCCTGACCAAGAACTACTGGGAAGGGATGCGTTACGGCGACATCTGGGGTTACCACATCCTGGGGCTCTTCCCCAGCGACGAGGCTGCGGCCGAGTGGGCCTCCCATGTGAACCAGGCCAAGGTTAACGGTATTATCAATGAATCCACGGGTGAAATCAACTCGGTTACCGGCGCTCCCGGCGTACGTGCAGGTGACCTGCAGTTCGCCGACCTGGACGGCAACGGAATCATCGACAAGGGTGAAGAGAAAGTGGGCGATAGCGGTGACTGGCAGGTCATCGGCAACAGCCAGCCCCGATTCAACTATGGTATCAACCTGGGCGCGTCCTGGTTCGGCTTCGACCTCTCCATGTTCTTCCAGGGTATCGGCCATATGGACTGGTATCCGCAGCTGGAGGTACGCCAGTTCTGGAGCCTGTATGCCCGTCCGTTCGCCACGTTCATTCCCCGTGACTTCCAGAACATGTACTGGACCGAGGAGAACCCGGACGCCTATTTCCCGCGTCCCCGTGGTTATGTGGCAGGTGTAAGGGACGGTCGTGAACTTACCGTGACCAACGACCGCTATCTGCAGAACATCGGCTACCTCCGTCTGAAGAACCTGACCTTCGGCTACACCCTCCCCGAGAAGTGGACGAAGAAGGCCGGCATCGAACGCCTGCGCTTCTACTTCACCGGCGAGAACCTCTTCTACTGGGCTCCGGGCCTGCACTCCAAGTACATTGACCCCGAAATGGCCCAGACCAATGGCAACCTGCGTATCTATCCCTGGCAGAAGACCATCATGTTCGGTGTAGATATAACCCTTTAATTGAGCATTCCATATGAAAAAGATAGCATATATTCTGCTTCCTGTCCTGGCTGGATTTTTCTTCACCGGCTGCGATGACCTGCTGGACGCCGTTCCCCAGGACCGCGTGTCCCCTGAGAATTTCTTCAGGAACGAGAAGGAACTCCGGGCCTTCGGTATGAACATGTACGCGATGCTGCCCGGCGGTGCAGACCTCTTCATGGAAGATGCAGACACCTATATCCAGATGGGCCTGACCAACGAACTCAAGGGTACCCGCCAGACGCCCGCTTCGGGTGAAGGCTGGAGTTGGGGCTCCCTGCGCAATGTGAACACGATGCTGGAGTATCTTCCCAACTGTTCCGACGTGGCGGTCCGCGCCAAATACGAGGGTTTCGCCCGTTTCTTCCGCGCTTACTTCTACTTCAATATGGTCAAGCGCTACGGAGATGTTCCGTGGTACGACAAGCCGGTGGGATCGGCCGACGCCGAGGCCCTCAACCGTCCCCGCGATTCCCGTGAATTCATCATGGGCAAGATGATCGAGGATATTGACGTTGCCATCGCCAACCTGCCCGACACCAAGAGCGCCTACGAGATTACCAAGTTCACGGCCATGGCCCTGAAGTCCCGCTTCCTGCTCTTTGAAGGAACTTTCCGCAAATATCACACGGAGTTTGACTACGGCGCCGACGCTCACAGCTACCAGTGGTATCTGGACGAGTGCATCAAGGTTTCCGAGGAGTTCATCGACAAAAGCGGTTACACCATCCACACCGCCGGCGGTGCAAACAAGGCTTACTATTCCCTGTTCACCACTCCCAACGCCTCCGACAATACGGACGAGGTGATTCTGGCCCGTGACTACAACGTGGCCTATAATGTGGTGCACAGCGCCAACAATACCATGCAGAGCGCTACCATGGGCCGTCATGGAATGACCCGCAAGATGGTGGCCAGCTACCTGATGGCCGACGGCTCCCGCTTTACCGACAAGGCCGGCTGGGAGACCATGAGCTTTGCGGAGGAAACGCAGAACCGCGATCCCCGTCTGGCCCAGACCATCCGTACTCCTGGCTACACCCGTCTTGGAGACAAGACTCCCTGCGCCCCCAACTTCGTGTACTGCCTAACCGGATATCATCCCATCAAGTACGTGATGGAGGCCGCGAAAGATATCTACAATGGCTCTGACGTCGATCTTATCATCATGCGCGCCGCCGAGGTTTACCTGAACTTCGCCGAGGCCAAGGCCGAGGCCGGAACCCTTACCCAGGCCGACCTGGACAAGAGCATCAACCGTCTGCGTGAACGTGCTGGCATGCCGTACCTGGACATGGCCGCCGCCAATGCCAACCCCGATCCTTTCCTCACCAACGAGGAATGGGGCGGCTACCAGAACGTGACCGGCGCCAACAAGGGCGTTATCCTGGAAATCCGTCGTGAGCGTGCCGTTGAGCTGGCCCAGGAGGGTTTCCGCTACTACGACATCATGCGCTGGAAAGAGGGTAAGATTTTCGAGAAGCAGTACTACGGCATGTACTTCCCCGGAGAAGGCGAGTATGACCTCAACTCCGACGGTGTCATTGACATCGTGCTGTACACCGGCGCAGTTCCTGCCACCCCTGTTGCAGCCAAATACCAGATTGGCAGCAATGACTTCATCCTCAGCGAAGATACTTCCGGTTTCGTGAATCAATACAAGGGCATCCACTGCACCTGGGACGAAGACCGCGACTACCTGTATCCGCTTCCTACCAGTGAACTCAAACTCACCGATGGAGCCCTCGTGCAGAATCCCGGCTGGGATAATAAGTAACCAACTAAGATGCAAAAAGGTATGAAAAAGACAATATCCTATATGCTGATGACGGCCCTTGCGGCGCTCGCCCTGTCCTGCCAGAAGAATGGCGGCGAATCGGGGAAGATCGAGCCCACCATGAAGGGTGTCTTCTATGCCGATATCCCCGGCGACAAGGCCCTGGTGGAGATCGCCCCCGGCGCCAGCAAGACCTATGCGCTGAAGGCCTGCGCCTTCCGGGACTACGTTACCGACATTACCATGAACTTCAGCTTCAAGGCTAACCCCGAAGCTGTGACTGCATACAACGAGGCCAACGGGACATCCTATGAGATGGCTCCCGGAACGTCCTTCGAACTCGTGACCAACGAGGTCATGCTTCCCCGCTACGCCAAGGCCTCCACAACGGCCAAGTTGAAACTGAACGCTTCGGGTCTGGAGAAGGATGTCACCTACATCCTTCCCCTCACCCTGGACAAGGCCAAGCAGACCGACAACTGGGCTGTGGCCGATACCCTGGCCGCCTTCGTCCTCTTCAAGCTGAGCGACTACGATCCCTACGGTCCCGGCACCGAGAGCAATCCTTATTCCATCGCCTCGGTGGACGACCTCAAGGGAATGGGTGCCAAACTGATTGAAGGCTCCAAGGTTTACTTTAAGCTGGATGCCGACATCGACATGGCCGGCGTGACCGAATGGACGCCCGCCTGCGTGGGTTCTCCCTATAAAGCCTTCGAGCTGGACGGCGCTGGTCACACCATCTCCAACTTCAAGGGTACGACCAGCCTCTTCGGCTGCGTAGCCGGCAAGATCTACGACCTGAATGTGACGGGTGTCGTCATTGAAAACGTTTCCGGTCCCGTGGGTATCCTGGCTTCCTACGGCGGTGAAGAGGGCAACCCCGTGACCGTCGATCACGTGCATGTGCAGGGTAAGATCACCAATACCCAGTCACACGGCACCGGCGGCCTCTTCGGCGTCATTTCCGAGGCTACCATCAACGCCTGCTCGGCCGATATCGTCATCGTCTCCAACAAGTACGATTCGGGCGGTATCTATGGTTACGACAACTCTCCGGCCGGCAAGAGGAGCATGATCACCAACTGCTGGACCAGCGGCGACATCACCGGTAACCGTATGGTGGGCGGCATCGCCGGCATGCTTTCCAACAAGGAGAGCGAGTGTGTCATTTCCTGCTGCTATTCCACCGCTGCCGTGCACGCACAGTTCCAGTATGGCGGCCTCGTGGGCAATGCCATCAAGGGCGACAAGTCCGGCAACGCCACCACGGTCATCAACAACCATATCGAGAAGTGCCTTGCCTGGAACCAGGCCGTGTATTCCGACGTGGCCGATGACGCCGTCCACTACAGCGCCGGTGCCATCGTGGGCTTCACCGCCCTCAAGAACTACCATGTGGACTGCTATCGTCGCTTCGACCTGGACTTCCGTGAGTGCCCCGGCAACGCTTCCAATGTGCTCGTGGACCATGCCAACTCCTCTCCGGACAGCCCGCTGGTGGAGATGGCGGAATCGGCCGGTGCCACCAACTACAACTTCCCTTACCACGGCAAGGCTGCCGCAGAGGGTGAGACTGCTTCCCAGGTGGCTAAGAAGCTGGGCTGGGACGAGGAGATTTGGGACCTCTCCGGCGCCCTTCCTTTCTTCAAGGGCGGCGATGCTCCCGTCGTCGTCGATGATGAAAATGCCGGCGGCCAGCTCCCCGATTTCGATGAACATGACTTCTTCAACAAATAAACAGGCTCTGGTATGAAAACTGTCAAATATATCGTAGCAATGCTTGCCGGCGTGGCCGCTGTCTCCTGCGTAAAGGAGGCGGGCAAGGAACTGCCGGCTCCCGGGGCCGATGGACTTATTACCATCAAGGCCGCCCTTCCCGATTCCGATCCCGAAGTAAAGGCCGGTGCCCATATAGGTTTTTCCTGGTACTGGGGCGAGGGCGACAAGATTGCCGTCACCGGTTCCTCCGACACCGAGGTCTATACTATCAAGGAAGGCTTCACTCCCAAATACGCTGAATTCACCGGCCGTCCCGTCAAAGGCGACAGCTTTACCATCCAGTATCCCGCCACGGCCGCCACGGCCGAGTGGACCGGACAGACCCAGGTGGGCAACGGATCCTATGATCACCTGAAGTATGCCGCCCAGCTTTCCGGCGTGGACGAGTACCTGAGCTTCGCCTTCAAGCCCGAATGGGCTGCCGCACACGGTGGTGCCATCAAGCAGACGGGCGTGATGAAGATGATCATCGCCCTTCCCGACACCGTAACGGCCGTGAGCAATATCTCCATCTCCGCCGAAGATGCCATCTTCTTCAAGGGCAACGGCGACACCATGGTGAAGAAACTGGAACTGGCCGTGACCGACGGCGCTCCCGCCGCCGACCACAGCTTCACCGCCTGGTTCACCACCTCCTGGAATGACGTGACCGTCCCTGCGGGCACCACTCTTACCGTGAGCGTGAAGACCAAGGGCGAGACCATCGAGAAGGACGTTACCTTCACCGAGGAGTCTGTCCTGATGGGCGGCATGGTGAACAATTTCATCATCGACGCTACGGGCTGGGTCATCCTCACCGACCGTTATGCTGCCGGTAAGGGTACGGCCGAAAAGCCCTGGGTCATCGTGACTCCCGAGCAGATGCTCTACATGGCCGAAGACCTGGTGGCTGGCGAGTGCCGCTACTTCAAGCTGGGCGCCGATATCGACATGACTGGTATCGACTGGGTCCAGATGAACCCCGTAAGCCCGTTTGACAAGCAGATTGATTTCAACGGCGCCGGTCACACCATTTCCAACCTCAGCTGCTCCAATACGGAGAAGGATTACACCAGCTTCTTCGGCGTACTGTACGGAAAGTGCTATGACGTCAATTTCGTGAATGCGAAGATTGTCACCAACAAGAAGGGGACCGGTATCCTGGGCGGCTACGGCGGCACGACCGACAAGCCCTGTGAAGTGACCAATGTACACGTTCAGGGCACGATTAACAGCGAGACAGGCAACAACGTGGGCGGTTTGTTCGGAACAGGCCGTGAGGCAACGATCTCCCATTGCTCTGCCGATGTAGTCATCAATTGCGCCGGTCAGGCGGTCGGCGGTATCATCGGCGCCGACGCAGGCCTCGGTGCCACCATCACCGACTGCTGGAGCGCGGGTACCATTACCTCCTCCGCTTCCATTGTGGGTGGCATCGTGGGTGACCTGGTTGCCGAAGGCAGCGCTGTCAAGAACTGCTTCTCCACCGCTACCATTACCACCCAGTATCTCTTCGGTGGTATTGTCGGCCGCGCCGTAGCCGGACAGAAGTCCACTCCAGCGAACTGCACCGGCAGGGATCCCAAGTGCCATGTCGAGTATTGCATTGCCTGGAATCCGGAACTGAAGTCCAGCAATACAGATAACAACGAGCATTACAGCAGCGGTACCGTGATTGGCGCCACAGCCGTGAAGAACTTCCTGGTGGGTTGCGTACGCAAAGCGGATATGAACTTTGTGGACTGCCCCGGCAATGCTGCAGCGGGCACCTATGTGCCTTTCGACCAGGAAGATTCCAATCCCGACACACCGATGGCGTGCGGCGCCGGCCAGTACGCTTTCGCTTACCACGGCAAAGCCGCCGGCGCTTCCGAGACCCTGTCCCAGGTGGCCCAGCGTATCGGTTGGAGTGCCGATGTATGGGACTTCAGCGGCGATACTCCCAAATTAAAGTAAAGAATGAAACTGAATCGATTCATTGTATTAGCGGTCCTGATGCCCCTGCTCCTGAACGGATGCGGGGGCAAGGAACCCGTTCCTGAACTTCCTCCGCCTCCCATTGTGGACCCTCCGGGTTCCGGCGATGAAGGCGGCGGATCCGGCGTGGAGGTCACTCCTCTGGGTGAAGGCTGGACGGCCAAGCAGATTGAGGAAGGAATCATCTACTATGCCTTCAACGGAGCCGACGCGATTTCCGGCAAGCACCAGGAGGCCTTTGCGGTGGATATTGACCTGAGCAACCCCAATTACCAGATCAAGTATGTTTACAAGAATCCCCGCGTGACCACCTCGAGCGCCTTCCGTTCAGATCCCAAGGCCATCGCGGCCATCAATGCCAATTATGAGATAGGCTCCATCTATTTCCGTCTTAACGGATCGGAAATCTATGGCCTTCCCAACTCGACGATTGGAGACACCGGGATTCCCAACTGGAAGAGCGAGGCAGCCTTCGCCATTACCGGCGAACGCAGCGTCAAGTTCCTCTGGGCCGGCTCCCAGAAGAAGGGAGAGGTGACGGTTCCTCAGCAGAGGGATTACTACAGGGGACTTTCCGCGACGGAATATCCCAGCCTGATGAGCAGCGCTCCCATGCTCATTAACAATTTTGTCAAAGTGGGCGAGAATTTTGCGGACTACGACAAGAGTCTTCCGGCCAGCCTCAGCGGCGAAGACCCCGACAAGCATCAGCGCAACCTTCATCCGCGTACGGCGGTAGCCCTTACCGAGAAGAATCACCTGATCTTTTTCGTGGTGGACGGCCGTATCAAGAGCAAGGGCATGAGCGCACGTCAGCTTACGCGCTTCCTGGCCAAATGGTTCAACCCGCAGTATGCCCTCAACCTGGACGGCGGCGGCTCCACGACCATGTGCGTGAAAGGGGAGGGCGACGCCACCACCCATGTGGTGAACTATCCGTGCAGTGAAAACACCAATTACGACCACACCGGAGAGCGTTCCCGTGACGTTTTCCTGATGGTTGTCAAAAAGTAGATTATGAGAAAAGTCTTACTTATGATTGTCGCTGTCGCAGGGACTGCCCTTATGGCAGTCTCCTGCAGCGGCAAGGCTGCTTACAATAATGAGATTGGTCCCGGTGAAAAGCCGGAAACCGGGCACAAGGGCCCCAAGGCGGTCTTTATCGGCGACAGCATCACCTGGCAGTGGACGCAGTCCCGGGATATCAACAAGAGCAAGTTTGACGCCAGCATTGTTCTTCCCAGCCCCCTTCCTTCCTACATGCAGGACAAGGGAACGGCCTACCATGTCACCTGGCATCCCTGGTTCTTTACGGACAACGGGTACATGAACAAGGGCGTGAGCGGGCAGCGTACAGACGAGATGCTGGCCCGGTTCCAGGCCGATGTCCTGGCCCAGGATCCCTCCTGCGTAGTCATCATGGGCGGTACCAACGACCTGGCCCAGGGCTACTCCAAAGAGCAGATCCTTTCCAATCTCAAGTCCATGGCCGAGCAGGCCGCTGCCAAGGATATGAAGGTGGTGCTTTGCTCGGTGACTCCGTGCAATATGGAGTATTCCAAGCTCTCCCCGAGAGCAAAAGGAACGCATATCAAGACGCTGAATACCAAGATTAAGGAGTATGCTGCGTCCAAGGGCTTTACCTATTGCGACTATTTCCCCGCCCTCGTGGCCGATGACGGTCTGTCCCTCAAGGAGGAATACTGCCTCTATGACCGTCTGCATCCCAACCCGGATGCCTATTACCTGATGGAGGGAATCATCAAGCCCATCATCAGCGATTTGCTGAAATAACACAGCCATCTTCTTTAGCTGCCGGCAAGACCGTTTCCGAAATCGCTCAGATATTTTTTAATCTTTAAATGAACTTTCTAGACTTCTTTAAAATGGAATCCGGGGCCGTGGATGCCCCGGTGCCTGCCGAAAAGGTAGATGAAACGTACAAGCGCCTGAGAATCCAGACGTTCCTGGCGGCAACCTTCGGTTACGCCCTCTACTATGTGTGCCGCCTTTCCATGGGCGTGATGAAGCAGCCCCTCATCGACGCGGGCCTTCTAAGCGCTACCCAGCTGGGTATCATCGGCGCCTGCATGTACTGGGCCTACGCCGTCGCCAAGTTCCTCAGCGGATTCCTGGCCGACAGTGCCAACATCAAGCGCTTCATGGCCGCGGGCCTTTGCCTGTCGGTGGCCATGAACTTCACCATGGGCATTCTGGGCGTTGAGGCCATGAACGGCCATATGGCCAACACGGCACTCTTCATCGCCTTCGCCGTGTGCTGGGCCATCAACGGTTGTGCCCAGTCCATGGGTGCGCCGCCGGCCATCATCTCGCTGTCGCGCTGGTTCCCCCTGCGCATACGCGGTACGTTTTATGGCTTCTTCAGCAGTTCCCACAATATCGGCGAGGGCCTTTCCTTCGTCTTTGTGAGCGCTCTGGTAGCCGCCTTCGGCTGGAGATGGGGCTTCTTCGGAGCAGCCCTGGCCGGAGTCCTGGGAGTTCTTATCATTGTCTTCTTCCTGCACAACAGCACCGAGAGCAAGGGCCTGCCCCCCATCGAGACCCTCGCCGGCGAGCCTAAGTCCAAAGCCGTGTCGCCCGCCGAAAAGCAGGCCGAGACGCGTCGCATGCAGGCAGCCGTCATCAAGAATCCCGGTGTGTGGATCCTTGCCCTCTCGAGCGCATTCATGTATATGAGCCGTTATGCCATCAACGAGTGGGGCATCATCTTCCTCCAGGAAGCTCACGGCTACAGCATCACTGAGGCCGGCACCATCGTGGGTGTGAACCCCATCTTCGGTGTCGTAGGTACCGTCCTTTCCGGCTGGCTTTCCGACAAGGTGTTCAAGGGAGACCGCAAGTATCCTGCCCTCGCTGCCGGCATCCTGGAAGCCATCGCCCTGGCCCTGTTCCTGTTCGGCGGCGGCCAGAAGTGGATTGTGTACCTGTCCATGATCCTGTTCGGCATCGCCATCGGCGTGCTCATCTGCTTCGTGGGCGGCCTGATGGCCATCGACCTGGTGCCCCGTCAGGCAACCGGCGCCGCCCTGGGCATCGTGGGCCTGGCCTCCTATGCCGCTGCGGGTTTGCAGAACGTCATTACCGGCGTGCTGCTGGACAACAATATCGTGGACGGTGTGCACGACTTTACCTATGTGAGCTGGTTCTGGCTGGGCGCAGCCGTGATTTCCTTCCTGCTTCCTATCCTTAACTGGAAGCGCAAACAACAAGTGATCGACTAAAACACTATATGAAAAGATACTTGCTTGCAGCGGCATTCGCCCTGTTCCTGAGTTCTGCCATGGCCCTGGGCCAGGTTCCCGCCGGAGAAGGCTGGACCTCGTACAGCGTGGCCGACGGCGTTTCCTATTACTCCTTCAGCGGCATCGAGCCGGTGAGCGGATCGGCCCAGAAGATCAATGTGATTGACTGGGACATGGCCAACAAAAACTACGCATTACGGCAGGTGTGGTACGACGAAAAGTGCACCACCTCCACCATCTTCCGCAGGGAGAACGCAGTGGCGGCCATGAATGCTGCCTACGAGCCGGAGTCCATCGTGGTCAAGACGGGCGGTACCTACCATACCTGCATGCCCAGGGATACCGTGATGAAAACCCCGGTCTGGAACTGGAAGAACGACGGCGCCATCTACTCCGACGCAACGGGGCAGAATATCTGCATCGCCTATGACGGGAAGGGAAAGACCATTGCCGAGCAACGCGAGTTTTACGGCTCATCGGCCTGGGAGAACATCTTCACCAGCTCTCCCATGCTCATCGACGACTATGCTCCGGTGGGCGCTTTCTTCGTGGACAGCACCCTTACCGCCGCGCAGCTGGCCGAATACAACTATGAGCATCCGGTCCGTCACCAGGGCGTCCGCCATCCCCGTACGGCCGTGGCGCTTACGGAGAACGGGCACTTCCTCATGATCATCGTGGACGGCCGCAGGCCCGGCGACAGCGAGGGCATGAACGCCCGCGAGCTCACCCGCTTCATCGAGCGCAACTTCCATCCCCGCTATGCCCTGAATATGGACGGTGGCGGCTCCACTTCCATGTGTGTGCGTGGACAGGGAGATCCCAAAACCCACCTGGTGAATACGCCCAGCAGCAACAAGCCCTCCGAAATCAAGAAGGAGCGCAAGCTGGTTTCGTTCTTCTGCCTGGTGGAGGCTCCCAAGGCGCCGGTTACTTCCGTACGCGAGGAAGTGATGGCCGACTGGTACAAGTCCTCCGGCCTGGACTGCGTGCTGGACTGGGGCCCCAAGGCCGCGACGGCCGCTCCCAAGGGTTATGAGGCCACCTACATCAGTCATTATGGCCGTCATGGCTCCCGCTATGCCTACACCTCAAAAGCGTATACGGTTCTCCTGGAAATGCTGCGCGAGGGCGCTGCCGCCGACAATCTTACCCCTTACGGCCGTAAGATGCTGGACCAGCTGGAACCTTTCTGGAAGAAGGTGGAATATCGTGTGGGAGACCTTACGGAGCTGGGCTGGGCGCAGCATGCCCAGATTGCCGAGACCATGGTGCAGAGTTTCCCCAAGGCCTTCGGCAAGGGAAGCCGGATTGACGCTACGTCGTCGGCCTCCGTGCGCTCCATCATGTCCATGACCTCCTGCGTATCGGCCCTCTCGCGCCTGGCCCCGAAGGCTTCCGTCTATGCCCACCAGGGCAAGGAGGACATCCAGGCCACGCGTCCCAACGAGTCCCGCAATCCGTTTGCCTACAAAGGCCCCGAGACGGTGTTCCCGTACTTCGAGACATCGGAGCAGTTCTTCCTCCGCCGTTTCCCTCAGTACCCCGATGTACTGGGAAGGCTGTTCAAGGATGCATCGGCCGGTCTGGGCAACCGCAACGCCTACGACGTGTTCTTCAACCTGTATATGTTCGTGGCCGGCATGAACAGCGTGCCGGAAGATATCCGTCTTGACGTGAAGGACTTCTTCACGCGCGAGGAATACGCCACCCTGTGGGAGACGGACAACTACGAGCGTTTCAACGAGTACCTTTATTATCGCACGACGTGCTCGTCCATTGTGGATGACATGATCGCGAAGGCCGATGCCCGCCTGGCTTCCCGCGAACCTGGCGCCGACCTCCGCTATGGCCACGACCACATCATGATGGCCCTGATGATGATCATGGATATCGACGACTTCAACAAGTACCCCTCCAATCCGGACAACCTGGTACAGGTGTTCCAGACCTATCGTTCCCCCATGGCCACCAACCTGCAGATGGTGTTCTATACTCCGAAAGGCGGGAAGGCCGGCGATGTTTTGGTGAAGGTGCTTCACAATGGGGAAGAGGTGCGGCTGGGCTTGCTGCCCGCGTTCTCCGGTCCTTATTACAAGTGGGCCGATGTCCGTGCCTATCTGGTTTCGCGTGTGGATTTGTTCGTAGATGAAAAATAACTGTATGAAAAAGATTGTTTTGTTTGGCCTTGCCTTGGCGGCCCTTCTTTCCTGCGGCAGCCAGAAAGGCTCCAAGGAAGTTAGTCTGATGTCCTACAATGTGGGCGTCTTCTCCAAATATCAGGATAACAGCATGCCGGGCATCGCCCAGCTCATCCGGGAAACCGGCGTCTCTTTTGTGGGGATGAGCGAGCTGGACAGCTGCAATACCCGCAATAACGCTTTCCAGGTGAAAGACCTGGCGGAGATGCTGGAGTGGGATTACGCCTTTGCCCGTGCCATCGCCTTTCGCGGCGGCGCCTATGGCGACGGCATCGTGTGCGCCCAGCCGGCGCTGAAGAAGGTACGCGTGCCGCTTTCGCAAGGGGACGGGGCCGAGGCCCGCGCTATCTGCGTGGTGGAAACGGAAGACTGTGTGTTCGCGGCTACTCACCTGGATCATCGCAGCGAAAGCGCCGCACTGGCCCAGATGCAGGAGGTGAATGACTGGTTCGCCGCGAACTATGACGGCTGCAAGAAGCCGGTGTTCCTGGTGGGAGACTTCAACGTGTTCCCGGACAGCGAGGTCATCTCCCTGGCTCAGAGCGCCTGGACGCTGCTTTCCGGTACGGCCCTCACTTTCCCGTCCCGGAATCCCAACCGCTGCATTGACTATGTGTTCGCCTACAAGCCGGCAGCTCCCGTAGAGGTCGTGAGCACCCAGGTGATAACCGAAGGGACGTCCGATCTCTCCGACCACCTTCCGCTGGTGGTCAAGGTAAGATACTAATATCGTTGGTTATTTGGTTGTTGGCACAACCGATGGGTACGCTTGAGAGCCCGTCGGTTGTGCCAGTTTTTTGTTTTTGTCAGAACTAATGATTACATTCGTGGTAAGAAAACTATTCACAAAATGCGAAAAATCATTCTGTTGGGCTTTTGCCTTCTCCTTTCTTTGGGACTTGATGCCCAGAAGAAAGGAGATTTTTATGTAGGTGCGTCGGGCGGCGCATCTTTTACCAATTCTTCGGCAATTACCTTTGGTGCAGCCGCGTCTGTGGAGGTAGGCTATTTTGTCTTTAAGAACTGGAGGCTTTCGGCATCGGCCGGGTATTCCTTTCAGAAAGTGGGGACTAGAGAAGAATCTTCCATAGGCCATGTGCTTCTTCTGGGACCGTCTGTCTCTTATTATGTCAAATTGGCCGACGGGCTGTATTATACGCCGGAAGTAGGCGGCTATTATGCGATGGGCTGGAATGTCCAGCAGGGGGTCAATGTAAACGTACACGGTTATGAGCTGGGCCTTTCGCTCTTTGCGCTGGAATTCCGTCCTTCGGAGAAACTGGGCTTTCGCCTTTCTGTTGCCGGTATCACCGCTGGTGAGATGGTGACGCCCGCCAAAGAGGGCGGGAATTGGATGGGTATCCAGAATCTCGACGCTGTTTTCAATACGTCTTCCTCTGCGGGGGTTTTGTTCTACTTCTAATGCGTACAGGTTATGAGAAAAACGATATTGCTGGGTCTCCTTCTTCTGTTTTCCCTCTGCTCCTATGCTCAGAAGGCCGGACAGACTTCCTTTGGCGTGTCTTTGGGCGCCAATTTCCAGGATCATTATTCCGTTTTCCACCGTGCGAAGGGCGGCCTTAACTATTATGGCAGCGATGTTTCCGGCGAGGTGTCGGTGTCGGCCGAAATGAGTAAGTTCCTCTCCAAAGCCTTTCGCATCACCCTTTCTGCTTCGTACGCGCTGCTCATTCCGGATAACACTTCCGTAGCGCGTGCGCATGGACTGGCAGTGGGCCCCGGCGCGGCCCTTTATTTCAAGCTGGCCGATCATTTTTACTATACCCCGGAAGTGGGTGCGTTCGTTACCTTCGGGTGGATCAAAAGCAAAAGGACAAGTCCGTATATGGACCTGCCCACCAGCTTGTCTCCCATTCCTGTGGGCTTCAGTGCGGCTGCGTCTCTCATTGCCTTCGAATATAGGGTTTCCGAGAAACTGGGCGTCGCTGCTTCTATGGGAAGTATCCAGTTTTCGTATACGCCAGACAGTGATACATCCAAAACGGGCACGACGCAGACGCAGATTTACCTGAACGGGAACTCGTCCATCGGCCTTCGCTTCTATTTTTGATCCGCGCCGCGTGGAGATAATTCGTTGATATCCAAACAAATAAGCAAAAATGCATAGTAAAACTTTTCTAGGCGTTTTTGCCTAAAATACTGGCTGACAGATAGTTACCTCCACGGCCTGTTGTGATCCGATGGCGCCGGGGAGGGGTGGCAGGCCGAGGACCGCGCCATCTGCGTGGTGGAAACGGAAGACTATGTGTTCGCCTACAGGCCGACAGCTCCCGTAGAGGTCGTGAGCACCCAGGTGATAACCGAAGGGACGTCCGATCTCTCCGACCACCTTCCGCTGGTGGTCAAGGTAAGATACTAATATCGTTGGTTATTTGGTTGTGCCAGTTTTTTGTATTTGTCAGAACTAATGATTACATTCGTGGTAAGAAAACTATTCAATTCATTTTAATACGGATTAATCAATGAAACGTATTCTTTTAAGCGGGCTTCTTCTTGGCCTGGCCCTGCCGCTCCTGGCACAGGAAACCGGTGACATTTTCTCCGACTCTTCCCTCCGGAAGTGGGAAGACGGACCTCTTACCCTGAAGGAGTTCTCTTACCGTACGGGCGGCAGTTCCGACAAAGCCATGATGTTGTCCTACGGGATAAGATGGATGGATGAAAAGCACAAGTTCGGCAACACCACCTTCAATTACCCCGTGTTCTTCACCTATATGAATCCCTATGCTTCCTGGATCAAGCCGGAGTACAGGAATGAAGAATACCTCCAATATGTGCAGACGTACTTCGACTACGTGGAACTGTGCAAGCGTCGCGCCCAAAAGGAGGTGCTCCGGCAGGGGAATCAAAGCATCAACTATACCGTGAACTTCCACATGGAAGTGGCCGACGGTTTCTACGAGACGTTGGAGGAGGAAACCCTCGGCGGTACGGATACGGCTGCCGTGAGGATCTGTCACGAGAGGATAGCCGCGGAACTGGCTGCGGAAGAGAACGACGCTTTTGTCCCGGATTTCAAGATCAATCCCAAGGGAAGCGGCATGGGCATGCACATTGGCCTTGGGTCTGAATTACACCGGGGCAATATGGGCATTTACATGCCCCCTCTCGTCGGCCTTGAATTCGGATTCGATTTCTTTTTCAATCGCTGGACCATCTACTGGGACGGCCTTCTTGCCTTCGGCGGAGACCTCAAGCGGGACCTTTACTACTATCCCCGGACGTGGCAGGCGGGAGAGTCCATGAAAGGCGGGAATATAAACATCTCTGCCGGTTTTTCCGCGTTTGATTCCCAGTGGTGGAAGGTGACGCCTCTCGCCGGTATCGGCGTAGATTTCATCGACTACCCGAAGAGCGCCGCCAGGGACGAAAAGACGGAGATAGCATCCTTCCGTGCGCTGGCCGGAGTGAATGTGGACTACAAGTTCTCGCGCATCGTCGAGAAAAACGGCCTTGCCGAGTCCGCCGTCCGCTTCCGCCTGTACGGCGCGGTCAATAGCTATCCGGCTCTTATCGGCACGTCCTGGTCCCTCAATTTCTCCGTCGGCGTCAACTGGCTCGGCTGGCTCATCAAGTAGATGCAAGATTCTCTGCATGTCGGGATTATAGTACCGAATCTATGAATTAAACTGACATGAAGCACCTATGTTTTTGCTCCGCATTGGCGGTTGCCGCCCTTTTGAGCGTTTCCTGTGAACGGGATTATCCGCTTGGCGGCTGGGATCCCATTGAAGTAGATAAACCGGAGGTCCATTTCGCCTCCGGTGGCGGCGAGGAGACCGTAACGGCCCTCAACTATGGTGGCTGGTGGCTGAGCTTTGGCTATGAGGGAATGATGGAAGAATGCGGTTTTTCTCGGTATATCAACGAGGTTGGTGCCACTTCTACCGATGGGTGGGAAGCGTTCACATATGACTTGTTGGACGGTGGCTGGTACCACGCAGCGGTTCCCAATAAGGGCCGGAGCAACGAGCTGGTCATTACCGTAGATCAGAATACTACGTCCACCCCGCGCAAGGCATTTATTAAGGTGCAGGCGGGTGACGCCTTTGGCACTGTCCGCATTATTCAGGACTAAGAATGTCTCGGCAATCCTTTTCCGCTGTGCTGTTGGCACTGACTCTCGCATCCTGTGCCCCGAGGGTCAGTGTGGATTTGCTGAGCTCCAGGCCGAAGGATTGGGATTACCAGCGCGTCGCTGTCATTGACGAGAATGCGGAATTACCTTCCTCGGCCGTAAAGCTGGGTGAAGTGACGGCGGAAGACGCTCCCCTTTCTGCTTCACATTATAATGTGGTGCTTAGCGCCGCTGCGGAAGAAGTATGGAAGCAGGGCGGCAACGTCCTGCAGGTTACCCAAAGCTCCAAGACGCCGTTTTTTGCCTGGAAAGGGGATTGCAGTGTAAAAGGAAATATGCTGTATGTCCCTTGTCCGGACTCCCTGGCTGTCGTCCGTTACGTGAATACGATGCAGGCTATATATCCCTTGGAGAGTAATACATGGGAACTGAGCCTGAGTGTAAGTGGGAAGCCCGTTTATGCCGGGATCCCGGCGATGGATTATAAACCAGAGGAGGGATGTGTTAACACCAAGCCCTATGGCTTGTTTTCGCTCCTGGCGGCCTGGCAGTTCCATCCCCGCTGGGCGGTGACGGGCAGTGTCGGGTACAGCCATTTTGACTATCGGGAGTATCGCGCAGATGCATGGAACTATACCGGGAACGGGGATGTCGCCACCGCTTTTGCCGGTGTTCGGTTCTATCACGTCTCAAGACCCGCGTTCAAGCTGTATTCCGCCGTGCAGGCGGGCGCGTTCTTTTGGTTTAAAAACCTGGATTCCCCAGTAAAACGGAATTGGCATCTGGGAGGTCAGGTGACCTGGCTCGGCATGCAGTTTGGCCGGAAATGGTTCTTTGACTGGGAACTGCTCGGCGTAGGAGACTATTATACGGTTATTATCCCGTTAGCCGGCGGACGGATCGGGGTGGGTTACCGGTTCTGAACGAAAACGGGCTGGACATGCCAGAAATTAGCATTCGTTCCTGGCAGAATAACCTTTCGCGTGACGTAGAGGATCCCGTTAACAGAGCTGCCATTAAGGAGATCGTAGATCGTTTTATTGTTGGATGATGCAGCACGCCAGTCTTGAGTATGGCCGTATGGGCTTAGCTTCCCGCAATGCCATGCTCGAAGAGCTATGCCGTTTCCGTGAGTTGTTTTGTGCTGCTAGTAGCAAGGGGTGTTCCGCAGATTGGAGTTGCGCGCAAAAATGCGTATCTTTGTACGATTGAGAAATTGTACAAGATGAGACCTTTATATCTGACAAATACCCTTACCCGCAATAAGGAACTTTTCAAACCCATCCACGAAGGCCATGTAGGCATGTATGTGTGCGGCCCTACGGTGTATGGAGACGCTCATCTGGGTCACGCCCGTCCGGGTGTGACCTATGACGTATTGTTCCGTCTCCTGAAGTACCTGGGCTACAAGGTGCGTTATGTGCGCAACATCACCGACGTGGGGCACCTGGAGCACGATGCCGACGAAGGGGAGGACAAGATTGCCAAGAAGGCCCGGCTGGAACAGCTGGAGCCTATGGAAGTGGTGCAGTACTACACCGAACGTTATCACGAGGCCATGCGGCTTCTCAACGTGCAGTCGCCTTCCATCGAGCCCCGTGCCAGCGGCCATATCATCGAGCAGATAGAGACCGTGAAGAAGATCCTTGCCGCCGGTTATGCCTACGAGAGCAACGGCAGCATCTACTTCGACGTCCAGAAATACAACCGGGACCACAACTATGGCGTCCTGAGCGGCCGTACGCTGGAGGCTACCCTGGAAGGTACCCGCACCCTGGACGGCCAGGGAGACAAGCGCGCTCCCTATGACTTCGCCATCTGGAAGAAGGCGGAGCCGCAGCATATCATGCGCTGGCCCAGCCCCTGGGGAGACGGCTTCCCCGGCTGGCACCTGGAGTGCTCCGTGATGGGGGAGAAGTACCTGGGTACAGAGTTCGACATCCACGGCGGCGGCATGGACCTGATGTTCCCGCACCACGAATGTGAAATCGCCCAGAATGTGGCATCCCGCGGTACGCAGGGCGTGCACTACTGGGTGCACAACAACATGATTACCATCAACGGCCAGAAGATGGGCAAGTCCCTCGGAAACTTCATTACGCTGCCGCAGCTGTTTGCCGGCGAGCACGAGAAGCTCTCCCAGGCCTACACCCCCATGACCATCCGTTTCTTCATTCTGCAGGCTCACTACAGAGGCACGCTGGACTTCTCCAACGAGGCCCTGCAGGCCGCAGAGAAAGGTTACAAGCGCCTTATGGCTGCCTGGCGTGCGCTGGGCGGCGCTTCGGAAGGAGACTTTGGCTCCGGAGCATTTGCCCGGACAGGGTCGCGAAGCGACGCTCCGGAGCTAAAGTCTCCTTCCGTGGCCGCCATCTACGAAGCGGTGATGGACGCCCTCTGCGACGACATGAACACCCCTGTCGCCATCGCGCACCTGTTCGAGGCCGTGAAGATGGTGAATGCCGGAAACCTCTCGGATGCGGATGCATCGGCCCTCAAAGCCCTCTTCGACGAGGTGGTGGGCGGCGTGCTTGGTCTTAAGGACGAAGAGGCCGGCGCTTCCGGCAAGGCCGAAAAGGCGCTGGACGGAGTGATGCAGCTGGTGCTGGAAGCCCGCAAGAAGGCCCGCGAGGAAAAGAACTGGGCCGAGAGCGACCGCATCCGCGACGCCCTCGCTTCCTTCGGCATCGCCGTCAAGGATACCAAGGACGGCGCTACCTGGACCCTGGAATAGTATGAAATTCATCTCCTGGAACGTAAACGGCCTCCGGGCTGTGGCCGGCAAGGGCTTTGCGGACATTTTCGTAGAGCTGGATGCGGATTTTTTCTGCCTGCAGGAAACCAAGATGCAGGAAGGACAGCTGGACCTGGAGTTCCCCGGCTACCAGTCCTACTGGAACTACGCCGACAAGAAGGGCTACTCCGGCACGGCGGTTTACACCAGGCATACGCCGCTTTCCGTGCGTTACGGCATGGGCATTGACGAGCACGACCACGAGGGCCGGCTCATCACGCTGGAATACGAGAAGTTCTTCCTGGTGTGCGCCTACGTTCCCAATTCGCAGGACGGTCTTAAACGGCTGGATTACCGCATGCGCTGGGAGGACGACCTTCGCGGGTATTTATCGGCCCTCCCCAAACCGGTGATCTTCTGCGGGGACCTCAATGTGGCGCACGAGGAGATTGACCTCAAGAATCCTTCCACCAACCACTTCAACGCCGGTTTCTCCGACGAGGAGCGCGGAAAGTTCTCCGAGCTCCTGAAGGCTGGCTTCGTGGACAGCTGGCGCTTCCAGCATCCCACGGAGGTGAAGTACTCCTGGTGGAGCTACCGCATGAACGCCCGCGAGAGGAACGCCGGATGGCGCATCGACTACTTCGTAGTGTCCGAGGCCCTGAAGGATGCCATCGTCTCCACGGAGATACACAATGAAATATTCGGCTCGGACCATTGTCCGGTCGAGCTTGTCGCATCCCTATGATATCTTTTACCTGTGACTACAACGAGGGCGCGCATCCGCTCATTCTGAAGCGCCTTCTCGAGACCAATCTGCAGCAGGAACCCGGGTATGGGCACGACGCTTTTACGGCATCGGCCCGAACGCGCATCCGCGAAGCCTGCGCCTGCCCTTCCGCGGAGGTATTCCTCCTCACCGGCGGCACGCAGACCAACTCCACCGTCATCGCCACCATGCTGCGGGACTACCAGGGGGCCGTCGCCGCCGAAACCGGCCACATCGCCGTGCATGAGGCCGGCGCCGTGGAATACACCGGGCACAAGGTGCTCACCCTTCCCTCCCACGACGGGAAGATGCGGGCCGATGACCTCCGCGCCTACCTCGCGCACTACTATGCCGACGGATCCTACGACCACATGGTGTTCCCGGGCCTTGTGTACATCTCCTTCCCCACGGAGTACGGTACGCTCTATTCTTTATCCGAGCTGCAGGCGCTCCGGGCCGTGTGCGACGAGTACAAGCTGCCGCTGTTCGTGGACGGCGCCCGTCTGGGCTATGGCCTCATGAGCCCCGCCTGCGACGTGACGCTGCAGGATCTGGCCGCCCTTTGCGACGTGTTCACCATCGGCGGCACCAAAGTGGGTGCGCTCTGCGGAGAGGCCGTCGTGTTCCCGCACGGCGCCCCGGACCACTTCTTCACCATGGTGAAGCAGCATGGCGCTCTCCTGGCCAAAGGCCGTCTGCTGGGTATCCAGTTTGATGTCCTGTTCACGGACGGGCTCTATTTCAAGATTGCACAAGGCGCCATCGACCTGGCCATGCAACTGAAGGACCTGTTCGTCTCCAAGGGATACGAGCTCTTCATGGATTCCCATACCAATCAGCAGTTTGTACTGCTCACCCCCGAGGCTATGCAGCGCCTGGAAGGCAAGGTCGCCTATGAGGTGTGGGATACGCTCCCCGATGGCCGTGCCGTCACGCGTTTTGCCACCAGCTGGGCTACCACGCCGGAACAGGTTGATGCTTTGGCACACATTCTGTAACCCTTCCGGGGAAACCATTTTGTTATGAGTAAAAAACTATTCCTTATTGCCCTGGCCGTGTTGTGCCTGGCTCCTTCCCTTAACGCTCAAGTTGCTGGCTGGCCTCGCCATTCTTCCCACGAGGAATTCATCCACGACCGCGAAAACGGAACGCTCACCATTGATAAAGATTATTACTCCTGGAAACCCTTCGGCTCTGAGGTGGGTTATGCCATTTATGGTTCCCGCTATCGCAAAGCCATTGCCAACAAGAGATGGGGTATCTTCCTGTCTTGCATAGGAGCTCCGCTTGCCTTTGTGGTTACCGCTAATGCCATTGACAACTCGAGGGCTCGGGAATGGGTAACCTATGTCGGTTCCGGCCTCGTTTTAGGCGGCATTCTGAGTGTGAGTATCCCCATGTGGTCCAAAGGCCAGAAAGAGCTGGACCTGATGCTGGACGACTATGTGCAGCACTATGGCCCCAAGCCTCACGCCGCCAACCTTACCGCCGGCCCCACGGCCAACGGTATCGGCCTTGCGCTGAACTTCTAAGGGGCGGCCTTGCACCGGCTCCGGTTCCGGTCCGGCCCCGTCATACCTGACTTATCATGCCCGGCTCTGTCCGGGCATCTTTTATCGGCCCGCATGCCACCGTCTGTGGGCTACCGCCTGTAGGCCGCCTGTGGGCTGCGCGTGGAGGTAACTCGCAGTATATTAAGCGATTAGTCAAAAACGTCCAGGTAAAATCACCTGGACGTTTTTGATTATTTCGCTCATTATCAGTCGTTTATCTCCACGGTTGTGAGGGGCAGATGGAGGAAAGCGGCGATTTGGGCGTTCATAACGTAGGTCCTTGCCCGCAGGAATTGAAACAGCTCTTGCTTTTCGCGGCGGGACAGTGTCCATATCTCGTGAATATCTTCTAGGCGTCCTTCCCGCAGCAGAAGATGGGTCATTTGTGCATAGCAGGTGTCGGACTTGCCGATGAACCCTTCCTGAATATCGTGCTCGCTGCCGGTTGAGGCATGGGCGGCCAGCACTTCATCCTCATACGACCCAAAATAGCGGATGGCCTCCGCGTATCTGATAACAGAATACGTGCTGACGATAAAATCCACCAGCTGCTCGCGTTCGATGTCATTGGGCAGCGAGGTGAAGAGCTTTTGCAATAGCCTGTAGGGGAGATACCGCCCTTGGCTGTGGAGGAGGCGAACCTGCTTGAGTGCCCGTCTCAGTGGCATGGACGCTTCCCGCAGGCGTATCTTCTCGGAAAAAGGGTGGTCGCTTTTGGCATAAGCCATGAAGTTCCAGCGGTAGTCATCGGCCTGCATAACCAGTTTACGCTCTACCGGATTGTTGTCCAGATAGATCAGGCATGAGCGTGTCGCCTTGTCTCCTCTTTTGGTGGCACTTCCAAACGGGGTCTCCCATAACGCACCTTTCCGCCCGACGGCCGCGTTGTACTCCCTGGCGAACGTGGCGTTGCACTGCCGTATAAACCGGGAAAGATCTCCCCATCTATCCTCAATGATGGCCTGATGAACATGGTCTGTCATCAAAACCAGTTTAAGGACCCGCAGTTTGTACTTACGGGCCAGCATGCAGTAAATGGTGAAGTAGAGAAGGTAATCACTGACCTTGTAGAAAACGACGCCGTGATCTGCCGTTCGCTGGAAACAATGGGTAAGTAAACCCTTATAAACCGTTCTTTTCATAACCAGACAGTTAATTAAAGGCCTCTTATCCTCATGACAAAGATGCGAAATAGATTCCAAGTTTGCAAAAAAATGCTGCGTGGAGATAAGTTGCTGATATACAGCGAAAAAGGCAAAAACGTCCCGGTGATTTTTCCGGGACGTTTTTGCTTAAATAGTTATGGTTCAAGCTATTACCTCCACGCGGCGCACGGCCTATCGAGAGGGGAAGGGGCGGGCCGATGGAAGATGCCCGGTCGGGGACGGGCATGACGGAGCAAGCGGCCGGGCATGACGGAGCCCGGGTGCTACTTCACCAGGGAGATGGCGCCGAAGACGCCGAGGGAGAGGACGATCATGATGGCGCCGGCAAGAAGGATGCCGAGGAGGACGTAGAGGACGCTCTTGCGGAAGTCCATGTTGAGGATGCTGGCGGCGAGGGTGCCGGTCCAGGCTCCGGTGCCGGGAACGGGAATGCCGACGAACAGCAGCAGGGCCCAGTAAAGGCCCTTCCCGGCTTTGGCCTCCAGCTGGCGGCCGCCTTTCTCTCCCTTATCCAGACACCAGCGGCAGATACCGCCGATCAGGCGCTTGTCCTTGCCCCACTCCAGGAAGCGGCGGGCGAACAGGAAAATCAGGGGAACGGGAATCATGTTCCCCACCACCGAGACCAGGATGGCAGGAATGATGGGAAGTCCCATGCCCACGGCTACGGGAATAGCGCCGCGCAGTTCGATGAGCGGCACCATGGATATCAGGAATATGATCAGGAATTTCTTCATTTGGCCTGCTGGTTGGCTGCGATGAGCGCTTTGATTTCTTCCTTGGCCATGCGCCAGCGGGGAATGTCAATCTTGGTGCCGATTACTTCCACTACTTTGGCGGCAATGATGGAACCTACCTCGCCGCAAACGCGCAGCGGCATGCCCAGGGAGTGAGCGTAGAGGAAGCCGGCGGCGTAAGTGTCTCCGGCGCCGGTGGCGTCGATGGGCGTTGCGGGCCAGGGCTCGATGAAGTGGTATTCGTCGCCGGAACGGACCATGGAGCCGGCCTTTCCGACTTTCACGACTGCAATCTTGCAATACTTGGACAGTTCTACGATGGCCTCCTGCGGCTCCATCTTGGTGAAGGCCTTGGCCTCCGTCTCGTTGGCGAAGACAATGTCCACGTAGTTTTCCACCAGGTTGTGGAAGAAGGCGTCGTTGGATTCCACCACGTTGTAGGATGCCATGTCGATGGAGATGATGCATCCGGCCTGTCTGGCCAGACGGGCGGCCTTAAGGATGAGCTCCTGGTTTTGTACCAGATATCCTTCGATGTGGAAGTAGTCGTAGCCTTCGAACTGGTCCGGGGTGAGGTCCTCCGGGCTCAGTTCCAGCGTGGCGCCCATATAGTCGGCGAAGGTGCGCTCGGCGTTGGCTCCGGTGATGAAGACCATGCATCGGCCCGATGACTTCTGTCCGTAGAGCATCTGGGCCTTCACGCCGAACTGCTCCATGGTGCTCTTGAAGAGGTTGCCCAGGTCGTCGTTGCCGATTTTGCCGAGGAAGCCCGACGTCATGCCGAAAATGGCGGTGCAGGTGATGGTATTGGCTGCGCTGCCGCCCGGAACATACTTGACGCCGTACTGCTTGAGGTCTTCCCAGATACGGTCTCCGGTTTCCATGTCCACGTGCTGCATGCTGCCCAGCGGAAGATGGAACTTTCTGAGGAGCGTGTCATCCGGGAGAACGGCCAGGATGTCGGTAAGGGCGTTGCCGATGCCAAGGATGGATTTCATAGTGATCCGTTAGTTTTTTGTCGGGCAAAGATACCCATTATTTACGGATTTTCCATTACCTTTGTAAAGCTATGGACAAGAAAACGAAGAATATCCTGGGCTATGCCTTCTGGACTGTAGTGGCCGGCATCCTCATCTGGTTTTGCCTGCGTGCAGTGGACTGGAAGCAGTTCGGAGCCGCCATGCAGGCCTGCCGATGGTCCTTCGTTGTGCTGTCCATGCTGCTGGGTGCCGTCGTCTTCTATGTCAGGGGTCTCCGCTGGAAAATGCTGCTGGAACCCTTCGACCCGTCCACGTCGGCCGTCACCACTTTCAACGCCTATAACATCTGCATGGCCGTGAACCTGGTGCTGCCCCGTGCCGGAGAAGTGGTCAAGCTGGGCTATGTGGTGAAGCATTCGGCCATCGGCCCGGACGGGAAACGCCTCCTGACCTTCGACAAGGCGCTGGGCACGCTGCTCATCGAACGCGTGTGGGATGCCCTGGTCACGCTGGGTATGGCCGCCGTCCTGCTCCTGGTCAAATGGGCCGATTTCGGACCCTACTTGCAGGAGGCCCTTGCGGGCGTGGGTATGGGAACGGGCCTTTGGTGGACGTTGGGCGGCCTTGCCGGTGCCGGCCTTGCCGCCATCCTCCTGTCGTGGAAACTGCGGGAGAAGGGTGGTGTCTGGGGACGGATATGGGGATTCCTCTCCGGAATCGGCCATGGTCTCCTTTCCTTCCGGCAGATGCGGCATGCGTGGCTGTTCTTCCTCTATACGGCTCTTATCTGGGTTCTTTACTGGATCATGAGTGCCAGCATCGTGTGGGCGCTGCAGGACATCGAGGCTTTCGCGCACCTTACGCTGACGGATGCCTTCTTCCTGATGATTGCCGGCAGCATCAGTTCCGTGGTTCCGGTTCCCGGCGGCTTCGGCGCCTATCACGGCGTGGTGGCCGGCGCCTTGCACAGCATTTGGAAGATGCCCATGGGAACGGGCATGGTATATGCCACCCTGAACCATGAGTCACAGGTCCTTACCCAGGCCGTCTGCGGTCTGGCCTCCTATATCCACGAAAGTTTTATCCGTCGCAGCAAATGAAGTTCGCGCTGATCGGTCATCCTGTTGCCGGCTCCCTGAGTCCGCGCCTTTTTGCCGCCGCCTACGACGGCCGCCACTCCTATGACCTGCTGGACTTCGAGCGCTTCGACGATGCCTGGGATGCCTTTGTGAAAGGTTACGACGGCATCAACGTCACAGCCCCCTTTAAGCAGGACGCCTTTGCGCGGGTGGATATTCTCTCGCCCCAGGCAAGAGCCACCGGCGCCGTGAACCTGGTGGTCCGCCGCGACGGAGGCTTCGCGGGATACAATACGGATGTGGACGGTGTCCTGATGGCCCTTCGTGAAACCGGACTGTCCTTTGAAGATGCGCTGGTGGTGGGATCGGGCGGAGCGGCGCGTGCGGCGGCGTATGCGGCGCAGCTGCTCGGATGCAGGGTTACGGTAACCGGCCGCTCGCCGGAAAAAGCCGCTGCGCTGGGGTATCCCGCCGTGACGCTGGGGGAGGCATCGGCCCTTTGTCCGGATGTCGTCATCTATACCCTTCCGGGGCGGGCTCCGGTCCCTTCCGGCCTGCCGTTTGCAGGAGCGGTGCTCCTGGAGGCCGAATACCGCATACCCCGCCTGGCCGATACTCCCTGCCGGCAGTACGTGAGCGGCCGCCGATGGATGCTGGGCCAGGCCTTTGCCGGCTACAGCCTGTTCACGGGAGAGGAACCCTCGCTTGAAAAAATGTCAAAAGTCTTGATTTAATACTCTGTACTATGTCTCTTAACAAAGTCATGCTGATCGGTAACGTTGGAAACGATCCCGAAGTCCGTTACCTTGAATCCAATCCCCAGAACCCCGGCGCCAACGCAAAGGTCGCTTCCCTGCGCCTGGCTACTACCGAGCGTTTCCGCGACCGCAACGGAGAGCTCCGCGAGAACACCGAATGGCACAGCGTCACGCTTTGGCGCAACAATGCCGATGTGGTGGAAAAGTACGTCCACAAGGGCTCCCAGATTTACATCGAAGGCAGATTGCGCACCCGCCAGTGGACGGATCAGTCCGGCAACACCCGCTACACCACCGAGGTCGTAGCAGATACTATCCAGCTGCTGGGTAAACGCCAGGATGGAGAGAATGCGCCCGCATCCGCACCTGCGCCCGCTCCGGTATCGGCCCCTGTCCACGCCCCGGCTCCGGCACCTGCGCCGGCACCTGCGCCGGCTCCGGCCGCACCTGCGGCTGAGCCTACGGACGACCTTCCGTTCTAAAAATCAGTTTTGCCGCTGACGGACGGCTTCGAAGAGGAGGATGGCAGCCGAGACGGAAACGTTGAGGCTGTCCAGCCGTCCCAGCATGGGGATGCGGATATGGGCGTCGGCAGCCTTGCGCCAGATGTCGGTGAGGCCGGTAGATTCCGTGCCCATCACGATGGCCGTTCCGCGTCGCATGTCCAAGTCGTAATAGAAAGAGGAATCCTGCAGCTGCGCCGTCAGGATCTGGATATTGTGCGCCTTCAGGAATTCAATGATCCGGGCCGATTCCGCCGCTACCACGGGAACGGTGAAGACCGCGCCGATGGAGGCCCGGATAAGATTGGGATTGTACAGGTCCGTGAGCGGGTCCCCGATGAGGACTGCGTCGGCTCCGGCGGCATCGGCACTGCGAAGTACGGCACCCAGGTTACCGGGTTTCTCCACGCTCTCCAGCACTACGATGAGGGGATTCTCCGGAAGGTTCAAGTCTTCGAGCGTCAGTGACTTATAGGCCACCTCGGCGATAATGCCCTCCGTGCTTTCCCGGTAGGCGACTTTTCTGTAAAGGTCCAGGGGGACCTCGATGATGTGTGCCTCGACCTCCGGCAGGGCGGGGCAAATCTCCGGGCATACGAAGAGCGTACGGACCGTGTAGCCGCCTTCCAGGCAGTGCTCGAGCTCACGCCGGCCTTCCACCACAAAAAGACCCTGCTCCCGCCGCGCTTTGGATTTTTCCTGCAGCAGGAGCAGATTCTTGATCTTCGGGTTCTGGGCCGATGTGATTTGTTCGATTCGCATTAGAATTTTTCCGGTCTCATGGTGGGGAAGAACAACACATCCTGGATGGTCTCCTGTCCCGTCATGAACATGGTGAGTCGGTCGATGCCGATACCGATACCGGAGGTCGGGGGCATGCCGTATTCCAGGGCGCGGACGAAGTCGTAGTCAATGTACATGGCTTCGTCGTCTCCCTTGCTCTTGAGGGCGGCCTGCTCCTCGAAGCGCTCCAGCTGGTCCACGGGGTCGTTGAGCTCGGAGTAGGCGTTGGCCAGTTCCTTGCCGTTCACGAAGAGTTCGAAACGCTCGGTGAGGGTGTCGTCGTAGCGGCAGCGCTTGGTGAGCGGGGACATCTCCACAGGGTAGTCGATGAGGAAGGTGGGCTGCACCAGGTTCTTCTCCACATACTCGCCCACGATGGCGTCGATGAGTTTGCCGACGCCCATTTCGGGGGAGACCTCCACGTTCAGCTTCTTGCAGGTGGCACGGAGTTCATCCTCTCCCATGCCCTTCACATCCACGCCGGCGTATTCCTTGATGGCGTCCAGGATGGGCAGGCGGCGGAACGGTCCCTCGAAGGAGATTTCATTGCCGCCGATGACTTTCTTCACGCCGCCGGTAGCCTCGGCCACCTTCTGGAGCATCTTCTCCGTGAATTCCATCATCCACAGGTAATCCTTGTAGGCGATGTACATCTCCACGCAGGTAAACTCCGGGTTGTGGGTCTTGTCCATGCCTTCGTTGCGGAAGTTCTTGGCGAACTCGTACACGCCGGCGAAGCCGCCCACGATGAGGCGCTTGAGGTACAGCTCATTGGCGATACGCATGTACATGTCCACGTCCAGGGCATTGTGGTGGGTGATGAACGGACGGGCCGTGGCGCCGCCCGGGATAGGCTGCAGGATGGGCGTTTCCACCTCCAGGCAGCCGGCCTCGTTGAAGCACTGGCGCATGGTGTTGATGATGAGGGCGCGCTTGATGAAGGTCTCCTTCACCTGCGGGTTCACCACCAGGTCCACATAGCGCTGACGGTAACGCAGCTCCGGATCCTCGAAGCTGTCGTGTACTGTGCCGTCGGCGTCGGTCTTGACGATGGGGAGCACGCGCAGGGACTTGGAAAGGACGGTGAGTTCCTTGGCGTGGACGGAGAGCTGGCCCGTCTGGGTGAAGAAGGCGAAACCCTTGATACCCACGATGTCGCCGATGTCCAGCAGTTTCTTGAACACGGTGTTATAGAGGGTCTTGTCCTCTCCGGGGCAAATCTCGTCGCGTTTTACATACACCTGGATGCGGCCTTCGCTGTCCTGCAGTTCCATGAAGGAGGCGGCACCCATGATGCGGCGGCTCATGATGCGGCCGGCGATGCACACGTCCTGGAAATTGTTCTCCTCGGGCTTGTAGCCGGCAGCGATTTCCACGGTGGTGGCGTTGACCGGATACAGCGGTGCGGGGTAGGGGTTGATACCCAGTTCGCGCAGCTTGCCAAGGGATTCTCTACGTCCGAGCTCCTGCTCGTTTAACTCGTAATATGCCATATAAAATCGAAATTTCTAACAGAACCACAAAGGTACGAAAAACTTGCTATTAAGGCAAAAAATCAGTAACATTGTGCTGAATTAGTTGAATCTATGGAAAACATTACCATATCCTGTGTAAACGACGGAAAGGAGTACCGTCTGCGGCCGGGCAAGCCGCTTTCCGCCATTGCCCCGAAGACCGTAACAGATAGCCTTACCGGCAAAGAATACCCGGTTCTTGCCGCCCTGGTGGACCACCAGCTGCAATCCCTCGATTTCCCTGTTTTCTACCCTCACCGGGTGGAATTCATCGGCTATAATCATCCCGAAGGGCGCCGCACCTACCTGCGCTCGCTCAGCTTCCTCGCCCAGCGGGCCGCCCGCGCCCTCTTCCCGGAGAAAGTCTTTAAGATCAACCACAGCCTTCCCAGCGGCCTGTACTGCAAGTTCCGCGCGGAAAAGGTGGCCGATGAAAACATCATGCGCATGCGGGAAGAAATGCGCCGCCTGGTGGCCGCGGATCTGCCCTTCACCCATGAAACCATTCTCTCCTCCAAGGCGGAGGCCATCTTCGAGGCCCAGAACCAGAAGCTGAAAGCCGGTTTGCAACGCTCCGTAGGCAGTTATTTCTGCACGGTGTATTATCTGGACGGCGTGGCAGACAATTTCTATGGGCCGCTGGTCCCTTCCACCGGTTACCTGAAAGTCTTCGACCTCATGCCTTTCCACCACGGTTTCTGCTTGCAGTACCCTTCCGACGAGGACGTTACCCGTACCATCCCGCGCCAGAAGCAGATCAAGCTCACCACTACCTTGAAGGAGTATGGCTATTGGTGCAAAACCACGGGCATCGTCAGTGTGGCAGCCCTGAACAAGCGCCTGCTGGACGGGAAGGCCGTGGAACTGATCAACCTCTGCGAGGCCCATCAGGAAAGGGGATATGCCGCCCTGGCAGATAAAATCTACGCCGCCCGGGACCGGGTGAAGATTGTCTTCCTGGCAGGCCCCTCCTCCAGCGGCAAGACGTCGTCTTCGCTGCGCGTTTCCCAGCAGCTCAAGGTGCTGGGCCTCAATCCGAAGGTCATTGAGCTGGATAACTATTTTGTGCCCCGGGAACGCACGCCCAAGGACGAATTCGGAGAATATGATTTCGAAGCCCTGGAGGCCATGGACCTGGATCTTCTGGGAAAGCACCTGAATACGCTCCTTTCGGGCGGGGAGGTGGAACTGCCCCGCTATGACTTCAAGCAGGGACGCCCCTTCTTCGAAGGGAACCGCATGCGTTTGGAAGAGAATGACATCCTGGTGATGGAAGGCATCCACGCCCTGGATCCCGCCATGGTTCCTTCGGTGGACCAGAGCCGCATTTACCGCATCTATGCATCGGCCCTGACATCCCTCAAACTGGACGAAAACTGCTGCATCTCCACCACGGACAACCGTCTGCTGCGCCGTATGGTCCGCGACAACCGCGTGCGGGGCATCTCGCCCGAGGACACCATCCTGCGCTGGCCGTCCGTGCGCCGCGGTGAGGGCAAATACATCTTCCCCTTCCAGGAGAACGCCGACATGCAGTTCAACAGCGCCCTGCTGTACGAACTCCCCATGCTGCGCTACTTTGCCGAACCGCTGCTGCGCCGCATCACCCCGGCCTCCCCGGCCTACGCAGAGGCCGTGCGCCTGTTGAAGTTCCTTTCTTTCGTGGTCCCGCTGCAACCCTCCGAGATTGCGGCCATTCCTCCCACCTCCATCATGCGCGAGTTCATCGGCGGACAGACCCTGTAACTTCCGTCACACCTTGCAACCACCTACGCGTTTTTCCCAGAAAAGTGCGTAGATGCTTACATCCCGCTGCAACCACCTACGCGTTTTTCCCACAAAAGTGCGTAGATGCTTACACGGAACATCACCGGCCTTTTCCGTAGTCCTTGGAATTCAGAAATTGTTTCACCAAATATTCCTGTAAACCGATCAGTTTTCCGATAGTGGCTGTAGGGAGGTGATAGTTTTGAGCCAGCATGACAGCCAGGCGCCCCTTTTCGGCGCTGTTTAGGCGTATAACTTTACGACCGGAAAAATGAATCCTTAAGAGTTCGTTCAGGATGCCGTTCGTCTCCTCGGAAGAAAACTCGATCTCTTCATCCAACCTTTCGGCCACATGGACGCAGGCTTCATAGTCCTTGGTGAGTTTGGAAAGGTAGGATTTGGGGCTCGGAAATAGTTCTTGGAATTTGGCGTTGCGCACAAAACTGGCGGGATTGAGTCCCAGAACCGGATTGAACTCCCAATGTCCGGGAACGGGTGTCCGGGAACCGGTTATCTCCTCCAGTGCACGCTTGGACATATCTTTGGCCTTTGTCCATTTGAACAGGGACGTCATCCGGCTGTGATGGATGAGCGTGGTTCCCCAGGGATATCCGGTCGGAACGCAGTACTGCTTTTCGTAGGGATTCCGGTCCAGGTAAATGATATCATTCGCCAGTTGTTCGGGACTCTCTATCGGCACTAATTTACAGCTATATCCCTCCGGGAGTTCCGGGTAGCCTTCTCTTCTGAGCCGGGCATTGAGTCTTTTGACCAAGTAGTGAAAAACTTCCCTGCAATCGAACCCCGTCCCGCTCAGTACAATATGGATATGATTTTCCATTAAGGTGAAGGCATAGATGTCAACGGCGTAATGAAGTGTAACCAATCCCATCAGAATCATGCCGTAGGCATAGAGCTCTGGTGTATGGAAAATGATGCCTTTCCATTTTCCGTCGGTGGAAAGATGGTAATACCCTTTGGGCAGATCTTTGTATTCGTCTCTTTTCATGTTTCAAAGCCAACTTCCGGCATTCCAAACATAACTTGTTGTAAGACAGAAAGCAAGGATCGGCTAAAAGAAATCGAAGAAATATATGATTTAGCCGATTTTTGTATATTTGTACTTATGCTTCAGCTGAAAAACGCAACGCTTTCGGACCTTCCCGCCATCATGCAGGTGCTGGAAGCGGGGCGCGACATCATGCTCGCATCGGGCAATCCCAACCAGTGGGCCAAGGGTTACCCCACCGAAGAGATGGTGCGGGGGGACATCGGCCTGGGGTATGGAAAGGTGATGGTGGAGGATGGGCGCATCGTGGCCTACTTCGCCTGCATCCCGTCCCCGGATCCCACCTATGCCGTCATCGAAGGCGGCGCATGGCTGGATGACGTGAAACCCTATTATGTCATCCACCGCATTGCCAAACTGCCTGACGTACACGGCGTCTTCCAAACCATGATGGCCTATCTGGACGGCATCACGGACAATATCCGGATAGATACGCATAAGGATAACACAATCATGCAGCATAACCTGGACCGGTACGGGTTCAAGTATTGCGGCATCATCCACATCGCCTCGGGCGCAGAACGCCTGGCCTATCAAAGACTGAAATAATATGATGAACATAGGGATTATCGGTGCAGGACACATTGCCGAGAAAGCCGCCACTACGCTGGCCGCCATGGACGACATGCAGTGCCTCGCCATCGGCTCGCGCTCCCTGGAAAAGGCGCAGGCCTTTGCCGACCGCTTCGGCATCGAACGCGCATACGGCTCATATGCCCATCTGTTGCAGGACCCGGATATCGAACTGGTCTATATTGCTACACCGCATTCCTGTCACTTCGAGCACGCCCGCGACGCCATCCTCGCCGGCAAACCTTGCCTGGTAGAAAAGAGCTTCATGCTCAATGCCACGGAAGCCGCCGCCATCCTGGCCCTGGCACGGGAGAAAGGCGTATTCGTGGGAGAAGCCATGTGGCCGAGGTATATGCCCGTGCGGGAAATCGGCCGGGAACTCATCGCCTCCGGGGTCATCGGCGAGCCCAGGATGGTCAACGCCGTCATCGCCTACAATGTCTCCGACAAGGAGCGCGTCCTCAGGCCCGAACTGGGCGGCGGCGCGCTGCTGGACCTGGGCGTGTACCTGCTCACCTTCGTGCGGATGTACTTCGACGCGCCCGTCGAGCGGCTCAACACAACGTGCATCAAGGCCCCCACCGGCGTGGACGCCACCGAAGATATCACGATGATTCTGGCCGATGGCACCCTGGCCTCCCTGCAGGCATCGGCCTGGTGCCAGGGCGGCAACGAGGCGGTCATCGCCGGCACCACCGGCTACCTGGTCTTCGACGACCTCATCCATCCCACCCGCATCAGCATCTGCCGCAAACGCCATGTCGTGGAACGCGTAATGGAACTGCCTCCCCAGATTACCGGCTTCGAGTACCAGTTCCGGGCCTGCCGTGACGCCATTGCCGCCGGCTCCCTGGAAGCCCCGCAGATGCCCCACAGCGAAATCCTCTACATCATGCACCTGATGGACCGCCTGCGAGCCGAGTGGGGCACGGCCTAACATTAATGTAAGCATCTACGCACTTTTGTGGGAAAAACGCGTAGGTGGTTGCAGCGGGATGTAAGCATCTACGCACTTTTGTGGGAAAAACGCGTAGGTGGTTGCACGGGGGATTGCGGCAAAATTCGTATCTTTGCAGTCTATGGCAGAGAAAGAGTTTATCCGGATAAGGGGGGCGCGGGCCAACAACCTGCAAAACGTTGACGTTGACATTCCCAGGGGGAAATTCGTGGTGATTACGGGACTTTCCGGCAGCGGAAAGAGTTCGCTCGCCTTCGATACCCTCTATGCGGAGGGGCAGCGCCGCTATATGGATACGCTCTCTACCTATGCCAAGCACTTCATGGGCATTCTGGAGAAGCCTGAGGTGGAAGAAATCACCGGTCTCAGTCCCATCATCGCCATCGAGCAGAAGACAACCGGCAACAACCCCCGTTCCACGGTGGGTACCATCACGGAAATCTACGACTTCCTGCGCCTGCTGTATGCAAAGGGCTCCCGGGCTTTCTCGCCCGAGACCGGGCTGGAGATGGTGCGTTACACGGACGAGCAGATCGTGGACCTGATCCTGACGCAGTACCAGGGACGCAAATGCTACCTGCTCGCGCCCCTCGTAAGGGGCCGGAAAGGACATTACCGTGAACTCTTCGACCAGATGCGCAAACGCGGTTACACCCAGGTGCGCATTGACGGAGACATCCAGGAACTGCAGGATGTACAGGCCCTGGACCGTTACAAACCCCACTTCATCGAACTGGTCGTGGACCGGCTGAAACCCGAGGCGGGTGACGACCGCCGCATCCGGGAGTCGGTGGGACGGGCCATCGGCATCGGCAAAGGGTCCGTGGCCGTCCTGGGCGTGGAAGACGGCAGCCTGCGCCACTACTCCAAGCACCTGGTGGATCCCGAGAGCGGCCTGTCCCTCCAGGAACCCCAGCCCCACAGCTTCTCCTTCAATTCACCGCAAGGCTACTGTCCGCACTGCAAGGGCCTCGGAACCATCGTGGACGTGAATATCGACACCATCATCCCGGACCGGAGCAGAAGCATTGCCGACGGAGCCATCGTGCCGCTGGGCAAAGTGCGGGAGAACCGCAAATTCGACATCATCCGCGCCATCGCGCGAAAGTATAACTTCAGCCTGTACGACCCCGTGGAGGCCCTTCCCGACGAGGTGGTGAGCCTGCTGGTATATGGCTCCGAAGACCTGTTCCGCGTGGGAGAGGGCAACCTGTCGGAGATGGAAAGCTGGGGAGGCGTCATCGAGAACATCGAAGATACCGTCACCTGCCCGGTCTGCCAGGGCTCCCGCCTGAACAAGGATGCCCTTTGCTTCCGGATCGACGGCAAGACCATCTCCGAGGTGGCCGCCATGGAAATGACAGAACTCCGGAAGTGGCTGGACGTCATTCCGGAAGGGTTCAACCAGCGGGAAAAGAACGTCTCGCGGGACATCCTCAAGGAGCTGAGGGAGCGCGTACAGTTCATGCTGGATGTAGGCCTGGATTACCTGTCGCTGGACCGTCCCACCGGATCCCTGTCCGGCGGCGAGAGCCAGCGCATCCGCCTGGCCACGCAGATCGGCTCCAAACTGGTAAACGTACTCTATATTCTGGACGAACCCTCCATCGGCCTGCACCAGAAGGACAACCGCAAGCTCATCGCTTCCCTCAAGGCTCTCCGCGACGAGGGCAACTCCGTGATGGTGGTGGAACATGACGCCGAGACCATGCTCAGTGCCGACTGGCTGGTGGACGTGGGCCCCGGCGCCGGCGAGAACGGCGGCCACATCTGCCTGAACGGTTCCCTGAAGGACCTCATGGCCGGGAAGGGCGGCCATTCCATCACGCTGGATTATCTGAGAGGGATACGCAAGCTCGAAGTTCCGGCCGTACGCCGGCCCGGAAACGGCAAGTTCCTTTCCCTGTATGGCGCCACGGGCAACAACCTCAAGAGCGTGGACGTGCATTTCCCGCTGGGCTGCCTGATCGGCGTGGCCGGTCTGTCCGGCTCCGGCAAGAGCACGCTGGTGAACGAGACGCTCATGCCCATCCTCAAGCAGAAGTTCTACCGCAGCAAGGAAAAGCCGCTGCCCTTCGAGCGCATCGAGGGCGTGGAGAACCTGGACAAACTCATCGAGATCGACCAGAGTCCCATCGGCCGTACTCCGCGCTCGAATCCGGCCACTTTCACCGCCGTGTTCAACGACATCCGCGCCCTCTTCGAGGAAACGCCGGACGCCAAGGTGCGGGGCTTCAAGGCCGGCCGATTCTCCTTCAACGTCCCCGGGGGCCGATGCGAGGAGTGCAAAGGCGCCGGTATCAAGGTCATTGAGATGAACTTCCTGCCTTCGGTGCACGTCGCCTGCGAGGTCTGCGGCGGCAAACGCTACAAGGAAGACACCCTGGCGGTGAAATATAAGGGGAAAAACATCAACGACGTCCTGGAGATGCCCATTTCCGAGGCCTACGAATTCTTCAAGCCCGTTCCGCGTATTGCCGCCAAGCTTAAGGCGCTGGTGGATGTGGGCCTGGGATACATTCATCTGGGCCAGAGCGCCGTCACCCTGAGCGGCGGCGAGAGCCAGCGCATGAAACTGGCGGCCGAACTGTCCCGTCCCTCCACGGGCAAGACGCTCTACATCCTGGACGAACCCACCACGGGCCTGCACTTCGAAGACATCAAGGTCCTGATGGGCGTACTGCAGCGCCTGGTAGATGCCGGCAACACCGTCATCGTCATCGAGCACAATCTGGATGTGCTCAAGTCGGTGGATTATCTGTTTGACATGGGCCCCGCCGGCGGCCGCAAGGGTGGCCGCATCGTGGCCGAGGGTACCCCTGAAAAATTGGCCGATGACCCTTCTTCGGTCACCGGCCCCTTCCTGAAAGAAGTATTAGGCTCCTAAAGCGCCTGGAGGTTGCGGGGATTGGCGATGTCCTTGGCCTCGGCGGTGTAAAGGTAGTCCAGCAGGGAAGCGTAGTGCTCCTCGACCTTGCCGCGGACAATCTTCATGGTGGAATTCATCATCTTGTTGGCGATGGTGAATTCCTCGTCGCAGATACCCACGGCCGAAGGAAGCCAGCGCTCCGGGAACATGCCCTCGTGTTTTCCGCCTTTCTTGTAGGAATCCACATCGGCCTGGATGAGCCCAAGCATGTAGCGCTTGCCCTCTTCGGAGGCGGGCTCCAGGCCATGGGCCGAGCAGGCTTCGGCGAGGGCGGTCTTGTCCGGGACAACCAGTGCCACGCAGAAGGGCTTCTGGTTGTTGTGCAGTACGCAGGCGTTCACCCACTTGGAAGTTTCGGTGAGGTTGTCCTCAAAGCCTTCGGGGGAGTACTTCTCACCGTCGGAGGAGATGAGGAGGCTCTTGAAGCGGCCCACCACATAGAGGAACGAAGGATCTTCCGGGCAGATGTAGCCCATGTCTCCGGTATGGAGCCAGCCGTCCACGATGGTGTCAGCCGTCGCCTTGGGATTCTTCCAGTAACCGGCCATCACGTTCTCTCCGCGGATCACAATCTCACCGCGGGTACCGTGCGGAACTTCCTTTCCTTCGGCGTCCAGGATGACGCAGTCCATGGGCTTCACAAGGCGCCCGGAGGAGCCGAAGCGCGCATGGCCGGCCGAATTGGCGCAGATGATGGGCGTGGCCTCCGTGAGACCGTAACCCTGGAACATGGGCATGCCCACGGCGCAGAAGAAGCGCTGCAACTCGATGTCCAGCAGCGCGCCGCCGCCCACGAAGAACTGCATGCGGCCGCCGAAACTCTCGCGGACCTTGGAGAAAAGGATCTTGTCGAACAGGGACATCAGCGGCTTTCTCCAGAAGGTGAAACCGGTGCCGCGGTTGTAGTATTCCTTGTTGTATTTGATGGCATTGTGGACGGCGAAATTGAAGAGCTTCTCCGCCATGGGCCCCTGCTTCTTGATGCCGGCCTCGATGTTTTTCTTGAAATTGCGGGCCAGCGCAGGCACGGACAGCATCACATGGGGACGCAGCTCGCTGATGGCCGTAGGCACGTTCTTCAGGGTGGCCAGCGCATTCTTGCCGATGGGAACGAAGCCGATGGAACCTCCGTAAATCATCATCGTGTACATGCCCGCCACGTGCGCGAAGCAGTGGTCCAGCGGCAGGATGATGAGCATGGTGGCGCCGAAATCCACGGAAATCACCGAATTGCCCTGCTCCACGTTGGCCGTGTAGTTGCGGTGCGTCAGCAGGATGCCCTTCGGGTCCGCGGTGGTGCCGGAGGTGTAGGAAATATTGGCATAGTCGTCCGGGCCGACGGAACGGAAGCGGGCTTCGAATTCGGGCCGATGGGCGATGAGGAACTCCTGGCCCATCTTCTGAATCTCGCTCATGCGGATTTCCCGGGCTTCGAGCGTGTCGAAGTCGAAGGCGTTGTCATCGAATACGATGACTTTTTCCACGGCGGGGCATTCCGGCAGGATGGCGCGGATCTTGGGCAGATGGTTGCCGGAAACCAGGATCCACTTGGATTCCGAGTGGTTGATGCGGAACACGAGGTCCTTGCCTTCGCCCAGGTTTACGCTGAGGGGGACGTCCGTGGCGCCGGCGTACATGGCACCCAGTTCGGAGAGAATCCACATAGCGCGGCTCTCCGACAGAAGGGCAATCTTGTCTCCCTTTTTTACACCCAGCGACATGAGGCCGGCACCGATCCGGTAGGCTTCCTCGCGGGTTTGTCCCTGAGTGATTTCTTTCCATTGCCCGTTTACCTTTTCTCTCAGGTAAACATTGTTCTCATACTGGCGGGAGTACTTCTCGACGAAGTCTATGATGGTGGGTCTTGCTGTTGCCATGGCAGGTTTAAGTTTTTAGCGGGTGGGGAATAGTCCGTAAAGTTCGGCGTCGATCTTGTCCGTGATGAACTGGAAGTCCTCCGGACGGTTTTCAAACTTGATGTTGTCCACGTCGATGACCAGGAGGCGGGCTTTGTAGTCCTTGATCCAGTCGTCGTAACGCTGGTTGAGGCCGGTGATGTAATCGATACGGATGGAACGTTCGTACTCGCGGCCGCGCTTCTGGATCTGGGCGATGAGGTTGGGGATGGAACTCTTGAGGTAGATCAGCAGATCCGGCGGGTTCACCAGGGACATCATGAGGTCGAACAGGTCACTGTAGTTCTCGAAATCGCGGGTGGACATCAGGCCCATGGCGTGAAGGTTGGGCGCGAAGATGCGGGCGTCCTCATAGATGGTGCGGTCCTGGATGATCACCTCCTTGTGTTTGGAAATCTCCACCACGTCCTGAAAACGCTTGTTCAGGAAGTAAATCTGGAGATTGAAGGACCAGCGCTCCATGTCCTCGTAGAAGTCTGCAAGGTAGGGGTTGTAGTCCACGGATTCGAACTTGGGAGTCCAGCCGTAGTGGGCGGCGAGCATTTTGGTAAGGGTGGTCTTGCCACTTCCGATATTACCGGCGATTGCTATATGCATATGCTATGAATGTTTATTCGTGAAACAGGCCGTACAGTTCTGCGTCAATCCGGTCCGTGATGACGGCGAAGTCCTCCGGACGGGCCAGGAAATCCAGGTTGTCGGCGTCGATGACGATGAGGCGGCCGGAGTATCCGGAGATCCACTCCTCGTAGCGCTCGTTGAGGCCGCTCAGGTATTCGATGGAGATGGACTGCTCGTAGTCCCGCCCGCGCTTCTGGATCTGGGAAACCAGGTGCTCGATGCCGCAGCGGAGGTAGATCATCAGGTCCGGCTGCCGGACTACTTCCATCATTACATTATAGGTATCCATGTAAGTGTTGTAGTCCCGTTCCGAGAGGTTCCCCTGGGCATAGTTGTTGGCGACGAAGATGTGCACGCCCTCGAAGAGGGTGCGGTCCTGGATGATGACATCCTTTGACCTGGAAATCTCCAGGACGTCGTGCAGGCGCTGCTGCAGGAAGTACATCTCCAGGGCGAAGGACCAGCGCTTGATGTCTGCGTAATAGTCTGCAAGGTACGGATTGTAGGTGACGGACTCGAACTTGGGCGTCCAGCCATAGTGGCGGGCCAGCAGCGTCGTGAGCGTCGTCTTTCCGCTACCGATATTTCCGGCTATTCCGATATGCATGGTTCAGGCTTGGTCTAACTATCTACAAAGTTGGCAAAAGTTTCGTAAATTTGCAATCAATTTAGACTGACACCTATGCTTCATACACGCATTTTCCAGTTCAATCCCCTGGGTACCAACTGTATGGTCTTATGGGCCGACGGAAGCCGTTCCTGCACGGTCGTGGACCCCGGCATGAGCTCCGACGAAGGGGAACGGGAACTCCTTGGATTCCTCTCCTCGGAGGGCCTCACGCCCGATGCCATCCTCCTTACGCACGGGCACTTCGACCATGTCTGGGGCGTGGAGCGCCTGCTGGCGAGGTACCCCGTCCCGGTGTATATGAACCGGGCCGACAGGGGCATCCTGGAAGACGGGGCATCGGCCTTCCGCGGCATGCAGAGCATGAAGGTGCTCCGCCACGACTTCCCCACGGTGGACGTGGCCGACGGAGACACGCTCACGTCCGGCGGCGTGGAGTGGAAGGTGATCGGCACGCCTGGCCATACGCCCGGCGGCGTGTGCTACTGGTCGCAGGAGAACAACCTTCTCATCAGCGGGGATACGCTGTTCGCGGGTAGTATCGGCCGTACGGACCTTCAGGGAGGAGACTATGATGCGCTCATGGCTTCCATCAAGGAGAAGCTCCTGAACCTTCCCGGGGAGACGGATGTCCTGCCCGGTCACGGACAGCCCACCTCCATCGCCCGCGAGGGGATGTACAATCCGTTCCTGGAACCGTTCAACGAACCGCTCGAAGAGGAATGAATACCATCTGGTACGAAACCATAGACTCCACCAACACGGAGGCGCTGCGTCGTCTTGACGGGATTCCGTCGGGAACAGTCCTCGCGGCGCGTTCCCAGACGGCGGGCAGGGGACAGCGGGGCAACACCTGGTTCACCGAGCCCGGGAAGAATCTCACCTTCTCCGTCGTCCTCAAGGACCTGGGCCTGAAGGCAAGTGACAGCATCCGCCTGAATGCGCTCACTTCCGTGGCCGTAGTCTCCCTCCTGGAGCACTACGGCGTGCAGCCGGTCATCAAATGGCCCAACGACATCTATGTATCCGGCCGCAAAATCTGCGGCATGCTTATCGAGAACACGCTGGACGGCGCCATGCTGGGCGCCTCGGTCGTCGGAATCGGCATCAACATCAATCAGCGGGAGTTCCCGCAGCTGGCCAACGCCACTTCGCTGGCTCTTTGCACCGGAAAGGATGAGGCGCTGGAGGAGGTCCTGGCTGTTTTCCTGGAAATTTTCGAAGGGATGCTTTCCCAGTTGGACTCCCCGGAGCTGTGGGAGCGCTACGCCTCCCGCCTGTATCGCCTGGGGAAGACGGCGCGTTATTACGACATCCTTCGGGAGGAAGAGTTCGAGGGTGTTATCCAGGGCGTGGAGCCTGACGGCCGCCTGTGCATCCTGGACGCTGGCGGGGAGCGCCGCCACTATCGTTTCAAAGAAGTAAGTTATATCCTATGAATAGAGAAATCTGGCTGGACTTTCTGCGGGTAACCGCTTGTTTTTTCGTCATGACCGTGCATGCAACCGAGCCCTTCTATCTGGGCGGAGACGGCACGCTGGTGCTCACATCCCAGGATGCCTTCTGGGTGTCCCTGTTCGAGGGCGTGGTGCGCTGCTGCGTGCCGCTGTTCGTGATTGCGTCCGCTTATCTGCAACTGCCCCTGCACTATCCCGCCGGCGAGTTCTTCCGCCGCCGTGCCGTCCGTATCCTCATCCCCATGGCCTTCTGGACGGTCGTGTACGCGCTGGTGTACGGGTCTCCCGTCGCCAATTTCAAGGGACTTCTCCTGAATTTCAACTATGCCGCAGGACACCTGTGGTTCGTGTATATGCTGCTGGGCCTGTATCTGATGATGCCCCTTCTCTCGCCCTGGCTGGAGAAAGTGTCCCGCAAGGAGCTCTCGCTGTACCTCGGAATCTGGGCGGTCACCCTGTGCATTCCCTTCGTACGTGAGGCTGCCGGCGGCATGGCGCCGATAATTTACGCCAAGGACGGGCTGCCGGCCCCGGCCCTGTTCCCGCTTTGGGGTGAAGCCTCGTGGAATCCCTTCGGCCTGTTCTACTATGTGAGTGGTTTCGTGGGGTATCTCCTGCTGGGCGTGTACGTGAAGCGCTTCGTCCCCGAGAACCGTCTGGTGCGTCCCGTGGGCTGGACGCTCTTCCTTCTGGGCTTCATCCTGCAGTGCTTCGGCCTGCTCCGACGCATCGTCGCCGCCGGCGGGTTCCCGGTGGAAGGCTCCGTGGAAGTTGCCGTGTCGTGGGAATGTGCCATCGCTTTCTGCGGCCTCCCCGTCGCCCTTTCCGCCCTCGGCCTTACCCTCGTCTTCCGCAGCGCTTTTGCGGGAGCTTCCGGTTCCGCTTTCTATCGGCACATCGTCCTGCCGCTTTCCTCGGCCGGGTACGGCATGTACCTTATGCATATGCTGGTGCTGGGGCCCGTATCGGCCTGGCTCCGCGCTCGTATGGGTGTCGGTTCCGAGGGAATCCTGGGCCCGGTCTGGACCACTCCCGTTGAGATTCTGGCGACGGCCCTTGTCACCTTCCCCGTCGTCGGGCTCATCGCTGTCCTCCTTCGCCGCATTCCCTACGTGGGAAGATTTTTGTAACTTTGCGAAAACGCTTTGATATGAAACGGCTTGCCTTTATCCTGGTCCTGCTGCTGGCGGCGATGCCGGCCCTGGCGCAGCAGTATCTTACCGTCAGCGATATCCCTTACAGCAAAGATACGGACGCCTATGCGCAGGAGCGCTGCCGGCTGGATGTCTACTACCCCACGGAACTGAAGGACTGCCCCGTGGTGGTGTGGTTCCATGGCGGAGGCCTTACCGGCGGCAACAAATTCATCCCTCAGGAACTCAAGAACAGCGGGCTGGTGGTGGTGGCCGTGAATTACCGGCTCATGCCGAAGGCTTCCATCGCGCAGTGCATCGACGATGCCGCGGCCGCCGTAGCCTGGACGTTCGCCCATATCGGCCAGTATAACGGGTCGGCCGATAAAATCTTCGTCGCGGGACATTCCGCCGGCGGGTACCTCACCGACATGATCGGCCTGGACAAGCACTGGCTGGCCAAATATGGCGTAGATGCAGACCGCATCGCGGCCCTCGTCCCCTACAGCGGGCAGGTGATCACGCACTTCGCCCTGCGCGAGCGCCGGGGCATGCAGCCCACGCAGCCGCTCATCGACGAGTTTGCGCCCCTGTACCATATCCGTCCGGACGCCCCGCCGGTGGTGATCATCTCCGCCGACCGCGAACAGGAACTCTATGGCCGCTATGAGGAAACCGCCTATTTCTGGCGCATGCTCAAACTGGTCGGCCATCCGGATGTCACCATCTATGAGCTGGACGGCTACAATCATTCAGACATGGCCGTTCCCGCCCATGCCATCCTCAAGAAAAACATCCAGCGCATATGCTCATCGCGTTAACCGGATATATGGGAAGCGGCAAAAGCACCGTGGGAGCCCTGCTCTCCGACGCGCTGGGCTGCCCGCTGATCGACCTGGACGAGGTAGTCGCCCGGAAGGCCGGCCGCTCCATCCCCGAAATCTTCGAGGCCGACGGGGAAAGAGGCTTCCGCCGCCTGGAAAAGCAGGCCCTCGAAAAAACGGTGGAGAAGTATGCCGAATCAACCGCCATCCTGTCGCTGGGCGGCGGTACCGTCACAGTGCCCGGCGCCGTGCAGCTGCTGCAGGAGAAAACCCTCTGCATCTATCTGAAGGCCGATACCGCCACCCTCCAGGCCCGCCTGGAAGGGCAGACGGAAGGCCGCCCGCTTGCCGGGGAAAACTTCGCCGGACGCCTCTCCGAAAGGGAACCCCTCTACCAGGCTGCCGCCCACATCACCCTCGAAACCGACGGGCTCACCCCCTCGGAAGTCGCCGACGAGATCATCATTTCCTGTTTGTAATTCTCCTCCTTTATGCCTACCTTTGTAAGACTATGGGCATAACGGAACGTCAGTGGATTGTCAAGGCGCCCGCCGATGCAGAAAAGGCGGCGCGGCTCGCTACGGAGCTCGGGATAGACCGGGTTCTGGCAGACCTTCTGGTCCAGCGTGGCGTGGAAACCTTCGAACAGGCCCGTTCCTTCTTCCGCCCCCGCCTGGAAGACCTCCACAACCCCTTCCTCATGAAGGACATGGACAAGGCCGTGGAACGCCTGCACCAGGCCATCACGGAGGGGCAGAAAATCCTCGTTTACGGAGACTATGACGTGGACGGCACCACGGCCGTCGCCCAGGTCTATTCCT
>JAEEXZ010000047.1 GCA_016288055.1 Bacteroidales bacterium | reverse complement strand
CGCGGCAGGTTCCTTCCACACCGCCTTTCAGGGCTGCATTGGAACTCCATTTTTTGAATTTGATACCTACCGAGGCGGAGTCGATGGTGGTGCAGCAGGAGGCCATGACAAAGATGACCAGTGCAGTGACGGCAAGGGCAATCCAGGAGGATTTGGCCAGCATTCCGGTTTTACTCATAAGGTTAAAGATTATAAGGTTGAACAATTGATCCAGCGGATATTCTCGTCGCGGCGCCACCAGGTGAGCTGGCGCTTGGCGTAGTGGCGGGTGCTGGCCTGGATGTGACGGATGGTGGTTTCCAGGTCGTAGGCGCCGTCGAAGTATTCGAACATTTCCCGGTAGCCCACGGTCTGGAGGGCGGGCAGGTCCCGATACGGGAGCATGGCGCGGGCCTCGGCCTCCAAGCCGTCCTCCACCATCTTCACCACGCGGGCGTTGATGCGCTCGTAAAGCTCCTCACGGGGCCGTTCCAGGCCGATTTTCTCGATTTCAAAATCCCGTTCCTTGAAACTGCGTGTCTTGTAGGAGGAGAAGGGCTGGCCGGTGTACATGCTCACTTCCAGGGCGCGGATTACGCGCTGGCCGTTGGAGATGTCAATCTCTTCATAAGAGACAGGGTCCAGCTCCTTCAGTTGCTGGGCAAGGACCTCCACTCCCTCGTCCCGGAGGCATTCCATCAGGTGCTGGCGCAGCTGCAGGGGCACTTCGGGGAAATCGTCCAGGCCGTAGCAGAAGGCGTCTATGTACATCATGGAGCCGCCGCACATCACCAGGGTTTCGTGGCCCTCTGCAAACAGGCGGTTCACCAGCTGCATGGCCTCGGCCTCATAGATGCCCGCCGTGTAGTTGCGGGTGACGGGGATGCAGCGGATAAAGTAATGTTGAACGGCAGCAAGCTCCTCCTCCGAGGGCGCTGCCGTTCCAATTTTCAGTTCCTGAAAAATCTGGCGGGAATCGCAGGAGATAACGGGAGAGCCGACCTCAAGGGCGCGGCGGATGGCATAGGAAGTTTTTCCCACTGCCGTAGGTCCCAGTATGATCTCCAGCTTCCGGGACACTACTGCTCGTCTTCGTCAAAGATTTCCTTGCCGTCTTCGTCGTCCTCTTCTTCTTCCTCTTCCTCGTCGCCGAAATCCTCGTCATCATCGTCCTCTTCCTCGCCGGGAAGATGACGCTGGCGCTCCGGAAGGTCTTCGAAGGCCACGTAGCCGTTCTCAAACTCGATGGGATTGGGGCCCTTGCTTTCTGCCAGGACCGGGAAGTCCGGAAGGACCTTTTCCCCCACAAGTTCACCTTCCACGGTGATGTTGACGCTCTTGCGGTTGGTGACGTCGTAGAAATAGACGAAACTGTCCGCGCCGGCCTTGACGGCCTTCTCCAGCGGCATCTGGTCTGCCGTTCCGAAGCCCAGGTCGAACAGGCCGTAACGGCCTACGACGTCTCCGGTGACACTGAGTGCCTTGAACATGATGAGCTGGTCCTGGGGGAATTCCAGGTCTGCGCGAAGCTGTTTATGAAGTGTGTACAGCGTGGTTGCGCCGTTCACCTTATATACTCTGTAAAATCCTTTGATGCCCGAAAGGGTCACCCTTATCTGAAATACCATAGGTTGTGTTTTTCGCATGTCAAAGATACTACTTTTTTACGGAAAAAGCATTAAATTTGTGTGTTGTGAATCAATTCGACGCATACCAGTCCATTGAGGCTCCTTCCCAGGGGCTTTTCAAGGACAACGGCTCCCGTTTCATCGCCTTCGCCTACCCCGTGGAAACCGAAGACCAGGTGAAAGAGCATGTGTCGGCCCTCAAAAAAGAATACCACGACGCCCGGCACCACTGCTTCGCGTACCGGCTGGGCTATAAAGGGGACGTCTGGCGCGCTTCGGACGACGGGGAGCCCTCCGGCAGCGCAGGAAGGCCCATCCTGGGACAGATAGACTCCCTCGGCCTGAGTGACGTGCTGGTCGTTGTCGTCCGCTACTTCGGCGGCATCAAGCTGGGAATCCCCGGTCTCATCCGCGCATATAAAACCTCTACGGCCGATGCCCTCCAGCAGGCGGCCGTCGTTCCCAAGATTGCCGGCAAGCACTTCCGCTTGCAGTTCGGTTACCTGGCCATGAACGACGTGATGAAGGTCCTCAAGGAGATGGACCTCTCCCCGCGGGACCAGGATTTCGGGGAAAGTTGTGCGTTTACCGTAAGGGTTCGCCTCTCGGAAGAGGAAAATTTTAAGAAAAAACTGGAAAGTTTTGTAAATTTGGAAGAATTATAGTAATTTTAGCTTAAAAATATTAACATCATGTCCAAGAAAGTTCATGTATTCAACGCAGGCCCCTGCCTCCTGCCGCAGGTGGCCATCGACAATGCCATCGCGGCCCTGAAGGATTTTGCCGGAACCGGTATTTCCGTATTGTCCATCTCCCACCGCACCAAGGAGTGGGATGCAGTCATGGACGAGTGCCGTGCCCTGTGGAAGGAACTCCTTCACATTCCCGACACGCACGAGGTGGTGTTCCTCGGCGGCGGCGCTTCCCTGCAGTTCCTCTATGTGGCCATGAACTATCTGGAGAAGAAGGCCGCCTATCTGGATACCGGTGTATGGGCCCACAAGGCCCTCGTGGAGGCCCAGGGCATCGGCAACGCCTACGCCATTGCCTGCTCCAAGGACAAGAACTACAGCTACATCCCCAAGGGGTTTGAAATTCCCGCAGACCTGGATTACCTGCACATCACCACCAACAATACCATCTATGGTACGGAGATCAAGGAGGACATGGACTGCCCCTGCCCCCTCATCGCCGACATGTCCTCCGACATCATGTCCCGTCCCGTCGATGTGAGCAAGTACGCCCTCATCTACGGCGGCGCCCAGAAGAATGTGGGTCCTGCCGGCGTCATCTTCGCCATCATCAGAAAGGATGCTCTTGGAAAGGTTACCCGCTACATCCCCACGATGCTGAACTACCAGACTCATATTGACAAACTCTCCATGTTCAACACCCCGCCGGTGTTCAACATCTTTGTCATGAACGAAACCCTCAAGTGGATCAAGAGCGTGGGCGGCGTGGAAGCCATCCAGAAGGTGAACCAGAAGAAGGCCCAGCTCCTCTACGACGAAATCGACCGCAACTCCATGTTCGTGGGCACCGCCGCCAAGGAAGACCGATCCCTGATGAACGTGTGCTTCGTGATGGCCCCCGGCAAGGAGGACCTGCAGGACGAGTTCATGGCCTTCGCCAAGGAGAAGGGCATGGTGGGCATCAAGGGCCACCGCAGCGTGGGCGGTTTCCGCGCCTCCCTGTACAATGCCTGCACCGTCGAAGATGTCCAGGCCCTGGTAGATTGCATGAAGGAATTTGAAACACTGAAAAAATAATGAAAGTACTGCTCGCAACCCAGAAACCCTTCGCGGCCGCTGCCGTGAAGGGTATCACCGATATCCTGGAAGCCGCCGGACACGAGGTGGCAAAATTGGAAAAGTATGAGGAACAGGAAGACTTCGTGAAGGCCGTGGCCGACGCCGAAGCCCTCATCATCCGTTCCGACAAAGTGACCGCCGAGGTCATCGCCGCCGCCCCGAAGCTCAAGATCGTGGTTCGCGCCGGTGCCGGCTACGACAACGTGGACCTGGAGGCCGCAACGGCCAAGGGCATCGTAGTCATGAACACCCCCGGCCAGAACTCCAACGCCGTAGCAGAGCTGGCCTTGGGCCTGATGATCTTCATGGCCCGTACGCAGTTCACGCCCGCCACGGGCAGCGAGCTCGGCGGCAAGCGCCTGGGCGTGCAGGCCTACGGCAATGTCGGCCGATTGGTAGGCCAGAAAGCGAAGGCCCTGGGCATGGAAGTATCGGCCCTCGATCCCTTCCTCACGGACGAGCAGATCATCGCCGGCGGCGCGGACCCCGTCCACTCCCTCGAAGAGCTGTACGCCGCCTCCGACTACCTCTCCATCCACATCCCGGCCCTTCCTTCCACCATCAAGAGCATCGGCTACGCCCTCATTTCCAAGATGCCCAAGGGCGCCACGCTGGTGAACACCGCCCGCAAGGAGGTCATCGACGAGGAAGGCCTCATGAAGGCCCTCGAGGAGCGCCCGGACCTCAAGTATGTGGCCGATGTCATGCCGGACAACTACGCCGCCCTGCAGGAGAAATTCGGGGCCCGCGTGTTCGCAACGCCCAAGAAGATGGGCGCCCAGACCGCCGAAGCCAACGTGAACGCCGGCCTTGCCGCCGCCCGTCAGATTGTGGATTTCTTCGCCACCGGCAACTGCAAGTTCCAGGTAAACAAGTAAAGCAACAGACACACACTAATAACCATGGTAAAAGTCAAACCGTTTGCGGCGATACGGCCGCCCAAAAACCTGGTAACGGAGGTTGCCGCTCCGCCATATGATGTATTGAATAGCGAGGAAGCCCTGGCCATGGCCGGGGAAAAGAGCCTGCTGCACATCACCAAGCCAGAGATTGATTTCAAACCCATCGCAGGCGAGCACGAGCAGCGCACCTACGACAAGGCCGTAGAGAACTTCAAAGCCTGGAAGGCCAAAGGCTGGCTGGTGCAAGACGACAAGGAAAAGTATTACGTGTATGCCCAGACCATGGGCAGCCGCACGCAGTACGGACTGGTCCTGTGCGCTCACACGGATGACTATGCCAATGGTATTATCAAGAAGCACGAGCTCACCCGCAAGGAGAAGGAGGACGACCGCATGGTGCACGTGAGAATCCAGAACGCCAACATCGAACCCGTCTTCTTCGCCTACAAGGACAACGACGAGCTCAATGCCATTGTGGCAAAAGCCGCAGCCGGAGAGCCGGAGTACAAGTTTGTGGACGAAAACAACTTCACGCACACTTTCTGGGTCATCGACGACGACGCCACCATCTCCCGCATCACGGAAATCTTCACCAAGGACATCGACGCCTTCTATGTAGCCGATGGCCACCACCGCACGGCCGCCGCCGCACGCGTGGGCGCCGAAAAGAAAGCACAGAACCCGAAGCACACCGGCAAGGAGGAGTACAACTACTTCATGGCCGTCTGCTTCCCGGAAAGCCACCTTGCCATCATCGACTATAACCGCGTGGTAAAGGACCTGAACGGACTTTCCGTGGCCGATTTCTTCAAAGCCGTGGAAGAAGACTTCGTGGTGGAGGACAAGGGAAAGGAGATTTATCATCCTTGCGGTCTGCACAACTTCTCCATGTACATCGGGGGAGAATGGTACAGCCTCACCGCCAAGCCGGGCCGTTACGACGACAACGATCCCATCGGCGTGCTGGATGTCACCATCCTGTCGAACCTTGTCCTGGACAATATCTTAGGCATCAAGGACCTGCGCACCGACAAGCGCATCGACTTCGTCGGCGGCATCCGCGGCCTGGGAGAGCTTTCCCGCCGCGTGGATTCCGGTGAAATGAAAGTGGCCTTTGCCCTCTACCCGGTTTCCATGGAGCAGCTTATCAATATTGCCGACACCGGCAATATCATGCCGCCCAAGACCACCTGGTTCGAACCCAAGCTCCGCAGCGGCCTGGCTATCCACAGCCTGGATTAAGCATTAAGAATCTACATCCCCAGGACCGCATCGAGGTATTCCTTGATGCGGTCCATCCATGTGTAGCTGCCGGTGCCGGGGGAGGCGACGTACTGAAAACAGTGGACGCGGGTGGCCAGGGTGTGCAGTTCGCTCTGGATGCCCATGGCGCGCATCTTTTCCCAGACGGCCACGGAACCTAAAGAAGTATAAGGATCGGCATCCCCATGCAGGAACAGCATGGGAGCCGTATCCGGGTCAAAAGTAAATTCCGGAGCGAAAGCGCCCTCGTCCGTCAGGACATAGGCGGGATAAATGCCGATGCCCCACTGCACGTTGCAAGGGAGCTTGTCCAGCTCGTCGATGGGGTAATAGGACTTGTGGCGGGAAGAAGTCACGCCCAGGAGAGTGAGATGACCGCCGGCCGACGAGCCCATGATGCCGATCTTGTCCGGATTCAACCCAAAGGATGAAGCCTCGCTGCGGACCACGCGGATGGCGCGCTGCAGGTCCTGCCAGGCCGTTGTAAACATGGCCAGGGGGGCCGCAGGACGCGGGGTGCGGTACATCATCGTCACCACCGGAATGCCGAGGGCGTTCAGATAGCGGCGGACGGGCGTCACCTCGAAACTGGAAGGGCCATTCCCCTCGTAGGCACCTCCCGAATAGATGATCTGGATGGCGTCGGTCTTGCGGACGGCCGGAATATGCCATTCAATATAAGGAGAGCACTGGTCTTCCTGCACATCGGGCATCTTGCCTTCGGGCCAGATGTCCTCTTTGCGATAAAAGGCGCGGTCTTCGTCGGAAGTGTAGCGCGTCTCCAGGAAGACGGGCTGCTCCAGCGGGCCCAGGAAGCCCATCTGTTTCAGGAATTCGATGGCGCGCGGGAAGCCGTGGGCGCCGTGTCCCTTGCCGGGATACAGGTGCAGCTCGGCCGGGACGCCCATGCTGTGCAGTTTGCGGTACACCAGCGTGGAGCCGTTGGGGGAATAGACATCGGCCCCGCCGTGATGAAGACTGACGGGGCAGGTCTTTTCGTCGAAGCGGAAGACCTTCGAGAGGGTCACGTCGGCCCCGTATCCTTCGCGCGGGGCAGGGATGCCCAGAGAGTCGGCGTCGGAGGTGACATAGGCCGGGGCGTTCACCACGGCGACGTTGATATGGCAGGAAAGGCTGTCCAGCTTGTCCACGGGCCGATAGGCACGGGTCTGCGAGCTGGTCGAGAGCAGCAGCGCCAGGTGGCCGCCGGCCGACATGCCGCACACGCCGATCTTCTCCGGGTCGAAGCCGCGCTTACGGGCCTGGCTGCGCACGAGGCGGACGGCGCGCTGGCCGTCTTCCCAGGCGGTCTGCCAGTAAGGGATTCCCACCGGACGAGGGGTGCGGTAAACGAAGTTCACGCACTGCACACCTCTGGCAGTGAGTTCCTTACGCCATTTTTCGATGAGTTTATAGTCGCAGCAGTTCTGGTAGGAACCGCCGGAAATCAGGATCATACAGGTGCCGTTGGGCTCGGCCGGAGCGTCGAACCACTCCAGATAAGGCTGGCGGAAGTCGTCGGCCTTGAAGGAAGGGTCGGAGGTCTCGTAGGTCATGGCCGCGATCTGGGCCGACGAAGCATGGGGCATCTTCCCCTTCGGCCAGACGGGCTGGCGCTCCCCCGAAGGGAAGAAAGCCGCCAGGAGGGCCGATACGAATAGTGCAGTCAAGTTCATGGTTTCGTTCGTGTTATTGCATACCCCAAAGGACGACGCCGATGGAGACGGATACATTCAAGGAGTGTTTGGTGCCCTTCTGGGGAATTTCCAGGGCGAAATCGCAGGCGTCAACCACCTCCTGCTGAACACCCTCCACCTCGTTGCCGAAGACCAGCGCATATTTCTTTCCGGGCTCCCGGCGGAAGCGGTCTAATTTCACGGAATTGACCGTCTGCTCTACGGCTATAACCGTGTAACCATCGGCCTGTAAGCGGTGGACCAGGTCCACTACATCTGAGACGTGCGCGAAGGGGACGACTTCCTCGGCCCCCAGGGCCACTTTGCGCAGTTCGGGGGACGGCGGAACCGGGCAGATGCCGCCCAGGTAAATCTTATCCACGCCGAAGGCATCGGCCGTACGGAAGGCGCTCCCCACGTTGTGCGCGCTGCGGATGTTATCCAGCACCAGCACGACGCCGCTCTCGGGGCGGACGGTGCGGTAGGCATCGGCCGACATGCGACCCAGTTCGATATTCAGGAGTTTGCGGTCTTTCATTGCCGATAGTTGAGTGCGAGGCCTCCCGCGGAGGTCTCCTTGTACAGCGACGGCAGGTCCTTGCCGGTGCGCTTCATTACCTCCACCACGTGGTCGAAGGAGATGCGGTGATGGCCGTCAGAGAAGGCCGAATAGATATTGGAGTCCAGTGCACGGCAGGCAGCGAAGGCGTTGCGCTCGATGCAGGGAATCTGCACCAGGCCGCAGACGGGGTCGCAGGTCATGCCCAGATGGTGCTCCAAGCCCATCTCGGCGGCGTATTCGATCTGGTAGGGGCTGCAGCCGAAGAGCTGGCAGGCGGCTCCGGAAGCCATGGCGCAGGCCACGCCCACCTCTCCCTGGCAGCCTACCTCTGCGCCGGAGATGGAGGCATTGTGCTTGACGACGTTGCCGATGAGGCCGGCGGTCGCCAGTGCGTGCAGGATCTTGGTATCGGAGAAGTTGTGCCCCTTGGCCAGGTGGTACAGGACACCGGGGATGACGCCGGAGGAACCGCAGGTGGGCGCCGTGACGATGATGCCACCCGAGGCGTTCTCTTCACTGACGGCCAGGGCATAAGCGAACACAAGGCCGCGGGTACGCAGGTTGGGCTGGTACCCCAGCGCTTTCACGTGATAGACGGCGGCTTTGCGGGAGAGGTTCAGCGGGCCGGGGAGACGGCCTTCGGCCTCCAGTCCCCTTTCCACGGACGCCTTCATGGCGTTCCAGATTTCCATGAGGTAGTCCCAGATTTCCGGTCCTTCGCAAAGGTCCACGTATTCCCACAGCTGGCGGCCGTTGGCTTCGCACCAGTTGATAATTTCCGTGAGGGTGTTCATCTGGTACACATCCCCGCCCTGGGCCATATCCTTGCCGGGGCCTTCCGACAAAGCGCCGCCGCCGATGGAATACACCGTCCACTCTTCCAGGAGCCGATCTTCCGGGCCGAATGCCTTGAACAACATTCCGTTGGGATGATACTCCAGGAAGTGAAACGGCTGCCACAGGATGGTGACGGGCGCCGTGGGAGAGAGGGCCTCGGTAATGGCCACGTCGGTCATGTGGCCCTTGCCGGTGGCGGCCAGGGAACCATACAGCACAACCTCGAAACGGGCGGCGTCCGGATGCCTTCCGGCAAACAGCTGCGCCGCCTTGTACGGGCCCATCGTATGGGACGACGACGGCCCCTTCCCTATCTTATATAGTTCACGAAGTGAAAACATGCATCAATTCTCTTTCTCAGGCAAAGATACTGATTATTTTCTGCATGGAAAAATGATGGATTTTTCGTACATTTGCAGACTCAAAAAACTATTTACCATCCATGAAAAAAGACATTCAGGTTTTTGACCTCATCAAGAAGGAACAGGAACGCCAGAGCGCGGGTTTGGAATTGATCGCATCCGAAAACTACGTTTCGGAGCAGGTGCTGGAGGCAATGGGCTCCGTCTGCACCAACAAGTATGCAGAAGGATATCCCGGCAAGCGCTACTATGGCGGCTGCGAGGTGGTGGACCAGATCGAGCAGCTGGCCATCGACCGTCTGTGCGCCCTGTTTGAAGCCGAATACGCCAATGTGCAGCCCCACTCCGGCGCCCAGGCGAACATGGCCGTGACCATGGCCATCCTGAAACCCGGCGACACCTTCATGGGCCTGGATCTGTCCATGGGCGGTCACCTTACCCACGGTTCACCCGTGAACGCCAGCGGCATCCTCTATCATCCCGTCGCTTACGGCCTGGATCCCAAGACCGGCCGTGTAGATTACGACGAGATGGAGCGCAAGGCCCTCGAGTGCAAGCCCAAGCTCATCATCGGCGGCGCATCGGCCTACTCCCGCGAGTGGGATTACGAGCGCATGAGAGCCATCGCCGACAAAGTGGGCGCCATCCTCTGGATCGACATGGCCCACACCGCCGGCCTCATCGCCGCGGGCCTGCTGAAAAACCCCGTCAAATACGCGCACATCGTCACCTCCACCACCCACAAGACCCTCCGCGGTCCCCGTGGCGGTATCATCCTCATGGGCAAGGACTTCGACAATCCCTGGGGCCTTACCACTCCCAAGGGTGAGATCAAGAAGATGAGCGCCATCCTCAACTCCAGCGTCTTCCCGGGCGTACAGGGCGGTCCCCTGGAGCACGTCATCGCCGCGAAGGCCGTCGCCTTCTATGAGGCGGCCCAGCCGGAATACAAGGAGTACCAGAAGCAGGTCATCGCCAACGCCGCCGCCATGTGCAGCGCGTTCGTGGACAAAGGATACAAGATCATCTCCGACGGCACCGACAATCACCTCATGCTCATCGACCTCCGCGCCAAGTTCCCGGACCTGACGGGCCGCATGGCAGAGAAAGAGCTCGTCCGGGCCGATATCACCGTCAATAAGAACATGGTTCCCTTCGACAGCCGCAGCCCGTTCGCAACCAGCGGCCTGCGTGTCGGTACTCCCGCCATCACTTCCCGCGGCTTCGAGGAGAAGGACATGCTCCAGATTGTAGAACTCATTGACACCGTGCTGGCATCGGCCAACGCCAACGCAGAAGCACTCTCCGCCAAGGAGCCCAGCGAGGCCCAGAAGGCGCAGTGCGACGCTCACAAGCAGGTGCTGGAGGAAGTGAAGCGCAAGGTTCACATGATGACTGCCGGTCGTCCTCTTAACCGTTATTAATCAAATGAAAAGACTTTTCCTACTGGCGTTTGCCGCGCTGGTAGTGTTCTCCTGCACTCCTGCGAGTAAGGGAGACCCGTACATCCCCTTTGCCGGGGGTGGCGGTTCATCTACCGGCGGCAGCTCCGGAGGGGGAACCACCCCTCCCGCATCCGACCCCGCCGTCACCACCGGTGACGCATCCGAAATAACCTCTTCATCGGCCCTCATCGAGAGCAGCTACACCGACGCGCCCGGCCAGGGCGCCCACACGCGCGGCATCTGCTACGGAATCACGGCCGAGGACCTCTCCTCTAAGAAAGAGCTGAGCGCCGACAAGTCGCACTCGGCATCCTTCCGCATCCAGCTTACGGGCCTCAACCCCGAAACCACCTACTATTACAAGGCGTACATTTCCGTGTGGGACAGCAAGAAGAACCAGTATGCGGATGTCTTCGGAACGGTGAAACAGTTCACCACCGACAAGACTTCCGTCACGCCTCCTCCGCCCACTCCTTCGGGCGGCGTTCCCACCTGGGCCGAGCTGCCTGTCATGAATACTGCCAAAAGCGGCAACTACCTGGTAAGCGCCACGGATTCGGACCTCTACTACGCCTGGCATTTTACGGACCTTACCGGCCCCGGCAACAGGGCTGCCCGCAACTATACCGTCTGCTACAGCGCGGATTATCACTGCCCCGTATGGGTGGCGGCCCCCCGTCACAAGATGTATGTGGGCGGCATCAAGCGCACGGACGCTTACGGAAAGGATCCCAAGATTCCTTCCGGCATCCAGTACAACTCTAAGAGCACCGGCGGCGGCTGCAACAAGGGCCACATGCTGGGTTCCGCAGAACGTACCGCCTCCCGCGCCACCAATGAGCAGGTATTCCACTACACCAACATCGCGCCCCAGCTCTCTGAGGGCTTCAACACCGGTGGCGGCGGATGGAACCTGCTGGAAGACTATGTAGATACCCAGGTTTGCACGGACACGCTCTACGAGGTTGTCGGCTGCTACTTCAAGACGTACACGGACGGTTACGGAAAGACGGCCGAACCCGCCACCATCAGCTTCGGCGGCCGCAACGACGTTTCCCGCCCCACCATGTTCTACTACGTGCTGCTGCGTACCAAGAGCGGCAGCTCCGGCAAGAGCGTGAAGGACTGCAGTGCCAGCGAGCTCAAGTGCGTCGCCTTTGTGCGTACGCACACGAATGCCCTCAAGGGACAGAGACCCAGCAGCAGAGAGCTGATGTCTGTCTCCGACCTGGAGAAGATTACGGGCGAGACCTACTTCCCCAACATCCCCAACGCCCCGAAGAGCAGCTTCAATGCCTCCGACTGGGGGCTGTAGCATCGGCCTTGGATAACAACCTCCGAACGCGCTGGAGCGCAGTCGGTTGATTTTTAGTCACTTATAGAACGTCGGGTGCACCTGGAGGTGCACCCGATATTTCGTAAATAGATATGAGACAAGGAGTTACCAATCAGGATACTCTACCCGATTCAGGAAGAGGGCGTGGCCGGGGACGGACTCGCCGGCGTCGCCGCGCGTGCCGGAAGCGATGAGCTCCGCCACCCATTCGGGCCGATGCTTTCCGCGGCCCACCTCGATGAGGGTACCGACGGTTGCGCGCACCATATTACGAAGGAAACGGTCCGCCGCAATGCGGAAGTACCAGTACTGGCCATCGGAGAAGGCAGATGCCCCCTGGGGGGACTCCGCTGCGCTCCGCTCCGCTCCGGCCCCTCCCATTGTCTCCTGCGTCCCCGCTGCGCGGGAACTTGTATCCAACGGGCCCCTCCCCCTCCCCATGGCCGGGGGTGGCCATGCCCCCCAGGGGGCATCTGCCTTCTCCGCCGACAATCCCATAATCTGAAGATGGGAGGGGACATAAGGTTCCCAGTGGGCTTCGAAGACTGTGCAGATGGAGGTTTTGTTGTCTCCGCCGGTCTTTTCGAAGCAAGAGAAGTCATGGGTTCCGAGGAGATACTGGCAGGCCTTGTTCATGGCGTCAAAGTCCAGAGAAGGATAACCGCAGAACCAGGAATAATTGCGGACAAAAGGGTCTTTGCTCCTGTGGATGAAATAGGTGTATTCCCGCCTTTTGGCACTGAAGCGGGCATGCATGTCTGCAGGCACTTCAGACACCGAAATTATGGCTACGCCATAGGGTAACATGGCATTTAATTTGTAGATGAAATCCGACGCTTCGAAGGGCAATGGGCCGTCTGTATCGAAGTGAGCCACGTAGTTCACAGCATGCACACCCGTATCTGTCCGGCCCGCACCGGTAACGGCGACGGGACGGTTCAACAGGCGGGACAGAGTCTCTTCCAGGCAGGCCTGAACCGACGGCGAACTGGGCTGGATCTGCCAGCCGCAAAAAGCCGAACCGTCGTAAGAGAGGCAAAGGAAATAACGCATATGCAAATTTAATAATTTATATGGAATCCGTTAACATTCGCGAGCTCAACGAAAGAATCCAGAAAGAGAGCCAGTTCGTAGATCTCCTCACCCTGGAGATGGGTAAGGTCATCGTGGGACAGAAACACCTGGTGGACAACCTTCTCATCGGCCTGCTCAGCGGCGGCCACATCCTCTTGGAAGGTGTTCCCGGCCTGGCCAAGACACTGGCCATCAATACGTTGTCGCAGGCTGTAGATGCCAAGTTCAGCCGCATCCAGTTCACCCCGGACCTTCTCCCCGCAGACGTAGTGGGCACGCTCATCTACTCCCAGAAGAAAGAGAGCTTCGAGGTGCACAAGGGCCCCATCTTCGCCAACTTCGTGCTGGCAGATGAAATCAACCGTTCCCCGGCCAAAGTACAGAGCGCCCTGCTCGAAGCCATGCAAGAGCACCAGGTCACCATCGGGGAAGAGACCTACAAACTCCCGGAACCGTTCCTGGTGATGGCCACCCAGAACCCCATCGAGCAGGAAGGGACCTATCCCCTGCCCGAAGCCCAGGTGGACCGTTTCATGCTCAAGGTGGTGGTTTCCTATCCGAAGAAGGACGAGGAACGCCAGATCATCCGCATGAACAACAGCGGCGAGTTCCCCAAAGCCAACGCCGTGGTGAAGCCGGAAGACATCATCCGCGCCCGCGAGGTGGTTAAGGACGTCTATATGGACGAAAAGATCGAGCGCTATATCGTGGACATCGTATATGCCACCCGTATCCCGGCCGAATACGGCCTCAAGGAGCTGGAAAGCTTCATCTCCTACGGTGCCTCCCCCCGTGCCAGCATCTCCCTGGCCATGGCGTCCAAGGCCTACGCCTTCATCAAGCGCCGCGGCTACGTAATCCCGGAGGATGTCCGCGCCGTTTGCAACGAAGTGCTTCGTCACCGTATCGGCCTCACCTATGAGGCGGAGGCGGAGAATGTCACCCCCGAACAGATTATCGAGAAAATCATCAACGCGGTAATCGTACCGTAATGACACCCGAAGAGCTCATAAAGAAGGTTCGCAAGATCGAGATCCGGACCAAGGCACTGAGCCACCAGATCTTCGCAGGAGAGTACCACTCCGCGTTCAAAGGGCGCGGCATGGCCTTCAGCGAGGTGAGGGAGTATCAGTACGGGGACGACGTGCGCAACATGGACTGGAACGTGACGGCCCGCATGAGCGCCCCCTATGTGAAGGTCTTCGAGGAAGAGCGCGAACTCACCGTGGTCCTGATGGTGGACATCTCCCGGAGCGGCCTGTTCGGCACCGAAGGAAAGACCAAGCGCGAACAGATTGCCGAGATTGCCGCCACGCTCGCATTCAGCGCCATCCTCAACAACGATAAGGTGGGTTGCATCCTGTTCAGCGACCGCGTGGAGAAGTTCATCTCCCCCGGGAAGGGCCGCACCCATTTCCTGCACATCATCCGGGAAATCCTGGAATGGGAGCCCCGGCACGAGGGAACGGACATCGGCGAAGCCCTCCGTTACCTCACCAACGCCATCAAGAAAAGATGCACGGCCTTTGTCCTGAGCGACATGCTGGATGTCGAGGCCGATGGAACCCCGCGCTACGAAGACGCGCTGAAGGTAGCCGTAGGCCGGCACGACGTGTCGGTGGTGAGGGTGAGCGACCCGCGCGAGAAGAGCCTCCCGAACGTAGGCCTGGTACACGCAAAAGACGCAGAGACCGGCGCCTCCCGCTGGATCAACACCTCCTCCCGCAGCGTACGCGAATCCTATGGCCGATGGTTCCAGACCGCCACGTCCCAGGCCGACCGCCTGTTCCTGAAGTACCAGGTGGACCACGTGGATATCGGCACCAACGAAGATTACGTCCGTGGCCTGATGGCCTTATTCCATAGAAGATGAAACTGTTAGCACTCATACTGGCGGCGGTCCTCAACCCCGGCAACGCCTTCCTGCAGCCCCTGGAGCCGCGGGATTCCGTCCTGGTGGCAGACCAGCTCCGTTACGGATTCGAACTCACGGACGTGACCGAGGGAACCCCCATCGGCCTTCCGCAGTTCCAGCTGGACAAAGACGCCCCGCTGGAAATCCTGGGCACCTGGCAACTGGACTCCACCCGCGTTTCCAAAAGGAAGGAGACGCCCGCCCGCTACAACATCAAGGGTTCCGTCATCCTCACCGCTTTCATGGGCGGGACCTATGAACTCCCGGACATCCCCGTCCTCGTGGGAA
>JAEEXZ010000046.1 GCA_016288055.1 Bacteroidales bacterium | reverse complement strand
TGAAGGTGATGGCCGCCCTCCGCGAGACCGACGCCTCCAACCCCGACCTCGGCCTCCGTGCTTACGTCCTCCCCGTCGAAGACGCCCTCTAGCCGCCCCGGCCCGGCCCCGACCGGGCATCTCCTTTGCCGCGTTGACACAAAATCGCCATTCTGTGCGTTCTACGTGTCAACGCGGCAACGTTTTTGCCCATTTTGGCCATTTTCCTTGCCGCGTCGACACAAAATCGGCCTCCTGTGCATTCTGTTTGTCAACGCGGCAAACGCCGGAAAGCGGAAAACTCCCTCCGGGGGGACTCCGGTCGCTTCGCTCCCTCCGGCCCCTCCCACAATCTACTGCGTCCCCGCTTCGCGGGAACTTGTATCTTGTGGGCCCCTCCCCCTGCCCTTGTCCGGGGGTGGACAAGCCCCCCGGAGGGAGTTTCCCCCTTCCCGGCTTCGCCCACCCGCAACTACAGCATCACCAGGCAGCGTTTGATCTGGGCTTCGGGGAGGTGGAATTCGTTTAGGAGCTGGGCGGCGATGCGTCGCTTTTGCGTGTCGGTGAGTTGGTAGACGGAGGTAACTCCATAGCCGGGGAGGATGTCGCGGTCGATGAGGCGGCAGACATCCATGTCCTGCAGGCGGGTGCGGCTGAAGTGGCGGCCTGTTTCGTTCCGCAGGAGCTGCTCGATGCTGTTTTCGTAGCCGGGCTCCAGCATGTCCAGCGTGAGGGGCTTTCCGGTGCGATCCAGCTCCTGGTCCCGCTTCCACTCTTCGTCCGTGAGGCGGTTCATCTGATAGAGGTAGTTGCGGGGCGTGCTGTAGTACTGCTCGGCCCGGCGTAGTTCCATGAAGCTGCGGCGGAGGAAGATACCATCGGCACTCATCTCAAACTCGTCCGGGAACTCGGCATGTCGCGGCAGGAAGGACGCGATGTCCTCGCGGGAGAAGGGCGCGGCCGCTTCGGTCGACAGGCCGATGTCCGCCAGGAACAGCTCACGCGCAGCGCAGTACTTGTACCCCAGCGCGGTGGCGGCGGCCAGATGGTGCAGCCCGTTCCGGAGGACGTAGTTCATAAGCACCACCTGGTGGTAGTGCCCGTCAATCCTTAGCAGGAAGGTGTACTTCTCGCCCATACGCCCTTCGCGCCCGTACTTCCGGTTGAAATACTTCGTGTAGGACATGCGGAGGGCCGATGCATATTCCATCGGCCTGTCCGTAAAAACGTTCTGATGCACGTGGGTGGACATCTCGGCGTCCACGAGGATCTCCGTGTCGGCGGCGAAAGCGCGCAGCGCCATCAGGTTCAGCATCATGCCGTGGTCCTCCTCGTCGCGGAACATCACCTCCAAATGAGAGGTAAAACAGATATGGTACGATTCCTTCATAACTCGGTCATCTTCGCAAACATACGTCGCGCCGTGCCAACATCCAAGCATCGGTCAAAACAAAGCGTGGTTTTAGCCGCACCCCGCAAAACTTTTAATGAATCAGCCGATTTTTCGGCTAAAAAAATGAGGATTAGCGAATTCTTCTTATCTTTGTAGTGTCCTCTACGCGAGGACAAAGACATATGTAATTTAGCATTTGCTATTTATTCGGTTGCCAGAAACCTAGGAAATTTCAGCAGTCAACCCGGATGAGTCGCGAATGTCTGCGCTTTGGCGTGGACTGGACTTATCTGTTGACGAGGCTTCCTAGGGCCGCTGGCATGGATTAGAAAAGTCCATGCCTTTTTTGTGCCCTGGAGTGCCTGAGTCAAGGATAAGTCGCAAGTGCCGTAAGAGCGCAGCTTATGGCCAAAAACAGCAATCTTGGCGCCGCAAAGGCTGCCAAGAACGACGAGTTTTACACCCAGTACGCCGACATTCAGAAAGAAGTCAACGCATACCTGGAGTATAACCCGGACACATTCCGTGACAAGACGGTCCTTTTGCCCTGTGACGACCCCGAGTGGTCCAACTTCACCCGTTTCTTCGCCCAAAACTTTGTGCGGCTGGGGCTGAAGCGCCTCATCAGCACGTCGTATGCAGTAGAGAGCAAGAAGTACAAAGACTACGAACCCACCCTGTTCGAAACGGAAAGTCCCTTATTCGACATCGACAAGACCCGCATCAAGGGCAAGATCTTCGAACTCACCCGCGACACCAACGGCAGCGGCCGCATCGACATCGATGACCTGGAATGGCACTACCTGGAAGGCGACGGCGACTTCCGCAGCCCCGAAGTCTGCGCCCTGCGGGACCAGACCGATATCATTGTGACTAATCCGCCGTTTAGTTTGTTCCGGGAGTTTGTTCACTGGATAATAAGCGCAGAAAAACAATTCCTTATTATTGGTAGCCAAGGAGCTGTCGGCTATAAAGAAGTCTTCCCTCTCGTAAAGGATAATCTTATTTGGCTCGGTGCAACGGGATTCGCGTCTGATATGGTATTTGGTGTACCAAAGGATGCCAATGTGGATCCAAAAGATCGGGCTAAAGCCGCACGTTTAGGCTATGTGGGCAACTATACCAGGCTTGGGAATTCTTGCTGGTTCACAAATATCGACCATGGTCGACGTCATGAACCTTTGAAGCTAATGACTATGCAGGATAATCTAAGATATGGGAGGCATAAAGACATCGTCGCAAGAGGTAAATATGAGCGGTATTATCACTATGGCTTTATCGACGTACCGTACACAGATGCTATCCCATCCGATTATGATGCTGAAATGGGCGTACCCATTACATATTTAGCAAAGCACTGTCCAGATCAGTTTTCCATACTTGGTATGAGTACGTTTTTCGCTACAGTAAAGCCGGATGGATTGCCAAAATCCAAACAAGGCGGTCCTCAATTCTATGTGTTGCGAGATGGAGAGTACGTTAGAATGTATAATCGCATAATTATCCGTAAAAAGCAATGATTAAGACTGACAGGCATAGGCTTCGGACCGCGTAGCCGCCCGTGGCTTCGTGAACGGGAGGGGCCCGCGCCGAAGGCGTGGGAGGGATAGGGCCGAAGGCCCGTACCTGTTCGAAGCCTATGCCTGTCAGTCGTGAATAATAGTAATATACCTATGATAGCACGACTTGTAACCGACTGGACCATCGGCGATATCTGCAAGGGATTCCAGTACAACGAATACGAAGGAAAGGGCCTGTATGGCCTTTCGGGGCGGCTTACCATTCAGCCGGAGTTTCAGAGGCATTATCTTTATGCCGAGAACGGCGGCAAGAAAGAGGTGGACGTGGTGCAGAGTGTCCGGAACGGGTATCCCCTCGGCCTTATTTATTTCTCCAAAGTAGGGGAGGACCGGTACGAAGTGCTGGACGGTCAGCAGCGTATTACCTCCCTGGGGCGCTTCCTGACGGAGAAGTTCGCCTGGATTGATGCCGACGGGCGGCCGTGGTATTTTTCGGCCCTCAATCCCGACGAGCAGGAGAAGTTTCTGAACACGAAACTCCTTATCTACGTCTGCGAGGGTACGGAAAAAGAAATCAAGGACTGGTTCCGCACCATCAACATCGTGGGCATTCCGCTCAACAACCAGGAAACCCTCAACGCCGTGTATTCCGGCCCGTTCGTCACCAAGGCCAAGGAAGAGTTCTCCAACTCCAACAATACCAATATCAACAAATGGAGCTGCTTCATTCCCGGTACGGCCAAGCGGCAGGATTATCTGGCCGCGGCGCTGGAATGGGTGAGCAAAGGGCACGTGGAGGAGTATATGTCGGCCCATCGGTATGAGGACGACATTACGGAACTCAAGGCCTATTTCACATCCGTTATCGACTGGATCACTTCGGTCTTTGACATGACTCCGGAAAAGGAGATGTGCGGCCTGCACTGGGGTGAACTTTATGAACGGTTTCACAAGACGGCCTATAATCCCGAAGAGGTGGCCGCCAAGGTGAAGGAACTGTACGAAAGTTTCTACGTAAAGGAGAAGAAAGGCATCTTCGAATACATCCTGGACGGGTGTCAGAACACGAAACTGCTTAACGTCCGTGTGTTCGACGAGCCCACCAAGAAGGCCGTGTATGCCACGCAGACGGCATCGGCCCGGACGAAGGGCGTGTCCAACTGTCCGCTGTGTGCCATCGGCCACGATGCCAATCACACCAAGATCTGGGATCTCAAGGACATGGATGCCGACCACGTGACGGCCTGGTCCAAGGGCGGCGCGACGGACATCGGCAATTGCCAGATGCTTTGCAAAACGCATAATCGGGCCAAAGGAAACCGATAATATTCGTATCTTTGCACTTCTGAAAATGAATGTGCTTATGAAACGGATTCTGTGGGCTGTTGTCCTGGGGGTGAGTGTGGTGTCCTGCTTGAATGGAGGCAGGAGAGGGGCTGCCGTTGAGGCGGTGGCCGAGGAGAAGAAGGATACGGTGTATCCGCTGGGATTCTGCACGGACTCGTTTTCGGTAGTGACTGGAACGATTTCCTCCGGCGACAATTTCATCGGCTGGATGACACGTCTGGGGATGTCCCCGCAGCGGGCGCATTCCCTGAGCGTCGCCGCCGACTCCGTTTTCGACGTGCGGAAGCTCCGCGCCGGGAATACGTACCAGGCTTATTACAAGGATTCATCGGCCCTGCATTACGTGGTCTATGACAACAGCCACGTCAAGCAGACGGTCTTCCGCGTGGCCGATTCCCTATCGGCCTGGACCCGCGTGAAACCCGTCGAAGTGGTCGATAAGCGGGCTGATGTCACCATCTCCTCCTCCCTCTGGGTGGATATGACGGCGGCGGGCGCTTCTCCTGCGCTGATCTCCGAGCTGTCGGACATCTATGCCTGGACGGTGGATTTCTTTGGCCTGCAGAAGGGCGACCGCTTCCGCATGCGCTATAGGGAGCGGTTCTGCGAAGGGGAGTCTATCGGCATTGAACGTGTGGATTATGCGGAGTTCCTTCGCGGAGGCACCTGCCTTCCGGCGGTGTACTTCGACCAGGGCGACGGCGGCAATACGTATTGGAACGAGAAGGGCGAGAGCATGCGGAAGGCCTTCCTGAAGGCTCCGCTCAAGTTCACCCGCATCTCTTCCGGTTATTCGTTGCACCGTCTGCATCCCGTACACGGTGTGGTTCGCGCACATACGGGTATCGACTATGCTGCGCCGACGGGTACGCCGGTGATGAGCATCGGTGACGGTACCGTTCTCAGCGCCGGCTGGGGGAAGGGCGGTGCCGGCAATATGGTCAAGGTGCGGCACAACTCCGTCTATACGACGGCCTATCTGCATCTTTCCCGGATTGCAGTCAAGGCCGGGCAGCGCGTGTCCCAGGGACAGGTTATCGGCTATGTGGGCATGACTGGCACGGCCACCGGCCCCCACCTCGACTTCCGCGTGTGGAAGAACGGCTCCCCGGTGAACCCCCTCAAGCTGGAGTCTCCGCCCAGCGAGCCCGTCCGCCCCGAGAACCTTCCCCTCATCGACTCCCTCTGCCGCACCCTCCGCGCTTCCTTGGACTAATGTGCAGTTTGGAAAAAATACGTATATTTGCATAATACTTAAAACATTTTTGATTATGGCAAAAGTAGCAACAAACAATAATTTCGCAGAGCTTCTTCAGAGCGAGAAGCTGGTCGTCGTGGATTTCTGGGCCACCTGGTGCGGCCCGTGCCGCATGCTGTCTCCCATCCTGGACGAAGTCGAGGAAGAGATGGCAGGAAAAATCGAAGTGGTGAAAGTGAACGTGGACGACGCCGACGAGGTGGCCGCCCAGTACCGTATCATGAGTATCCCTACGCTGCTGTTCTTCAAGGGCGGCCAGATTGTGGACAAGACCGTGGGCGCCATGCCCAAGAATGTTCTGGTTGACAAGATTAATGCAAACCTGTAAAAACACCGTATTATGAAAAAACTTTTGACTGTTATCGTCGTAGCCCTGGCCTCCGTGACCATGGCCCACGCCCAGTTCGGTATCGTGGGTGGCTACACCTCTTCCACCACCAAACTGAAGGAAGCTGCTCAGGAAGCCAGCAGCGCTAACCTCTGGCATGCCGGCGTGGCCTACAGAGTCAACATCGGCTCCCTGGCCATCCAGCCTTCCCTCACCTACAACGTGAAGGGAACGACGATCGACAATGTGCAGTACAAGACCGGCTATGTGGAAGCTTCCGCCGGCGTACAGGTGGGCCTGGACCTGCTGGTCGCCCGCCCGTTCCTGGTGGCGGAGCCTTTCATCGGCTATCAGGTTACCGGCAATGAGGCTGCCATGAAGGACATTACCAACAAGCTGGACTGGGGCTTCGGCCTGGGTGTCGGCGCAGATGTCCTGAAGCATCTCCAGATTCGCGTCGAATGGTTCAAGAACCTCGGCGCCCTTGCAAACGCTTCCTCCGAGCAGGTGGGCGAGGCCCTCAAGGACACCAACTACCAGGGTATCAAGATCACGGCCGGCCTGTTCTTCTAATGGATAAGCGAGTATGCATTTTTTGCGCATCCAGCGTAAAAATTGATGAAAAATACAATGATGCAGCGCGTGAAGTAGTTCGCGCGCTGCATGCTTTAAACTATACGGTCGTTTCCGGCGGCGGCAAGATAGGCACCATGGGCGCCATCACCAGCGAGTCCGTCAAGGTGGGCGGTCACCATGTGGCCGTGCTTCCCGCCTTCATGAAGGGGCTGGAGAATCCGGATATCAAGGATGTGGTATGGACGGAGACCATGGCCCAGCGCAAGGAAAAAATGCGCGAAGGGACCCGTGCGGCCATAGCCCTGCCCGGCGGAATCGGCACGCTTGACGAATTCGTGGAGACTCACACCCTGCGCAAGGTGCACAAGTACGAGGGCGAACTTTTCGCCCTCAACCTGGACGGCTACTACGATCCTTACATCGCGCTGCTGGACCACTTTGTGGAAACCGGATCGCTGGACGCGTCGGACCGGGACCTGGTACATTTCCCGCGCACCGTTGCAGAGCTCATCGCCTGTTTTGATTAAGATGGAAGAACTGAAAGCATACCTTCAGCCTGGCCTGGAGCAGGTGAATGCGTTCATCGACATGGCGCTTCACAGCGATATTCCGCTTCTGGACGGGACCAACCGCAGCCTTCGGGAGCATCCCGGCAAGATGATGCGTCCCATGCTGTCCCTGCTGGTGGCCGGTGCCGCCGGTGTGGCCTCTCCGCTCCCGGAAGACACCTATCGTTACGCCGCCGCCACGGAACTCCTGCACAATGCCACCCTCCTGCACGACGACGTGGTGGACGGGGCGTCCGAGCGCCGCGGCCTTCCCACCGTCGCCTCGGTGCTGGGCGGAAGCGCCGCCGTCCTCATCGGCGACTATTGGCTGGAGAAGTGCCTGCATCTTGTACTGGGCGCCCGCCGCGAAGCCGAACGCGTGCTGCGTCTGTTCGCCCAGACCATCGGCCATCTCACGGAAGGGGAGCTCCTCCAGATGCAGAAGGCCGCCACGGCCGATACTACCCAGGCCGATTATCTCCGCATCCTTTACGGCAAGACGGCATCCCTGTTCGAGAGCGCTGCCATGTCGGCCGCCATCTCCGTCGCCGCCGGCGAGCAGGTGACGCGCGCGATGGGGGACTTCGCCTACAAACTGGGCATCGCCTTCCAGGTCAAGGACGACATCTTTGACTACGAGGAGGAAGCTTCCCATATCGGCAAGCCCGTGGGGATTGATCTCATGGAGCAGAAGATCACCCAGCCGCTGCTGTGCGCGCTGGAGACGGTTTCCCCCGAAGAGCAGCGCGCCATCCGCGACAAGGTGAAGGACATTCCGGACCACCCCGGATATGCGGTCGATGTAGCCGCCTTCGTCAAGGAACACGGCGGTGTGGCCCTGGCCCGCGAAAAGATGAATATTTTCGTGGAGGAGGCTGTTTCCTGCCTGGACATCCTTCCGGAATCCAAAGAAAAGTTGTATCTTGCACGCTTGGCCCGTTACGTGGGCGAAAGAAACAGTTGACGCATGAAAGTTTATGGGAATGAGGAAGTCGTGAGCGCCCTGCACCGGATGGTGGAGAGCGGCCACATTCCGCATGCCATGCTCCTGCATCAGGAGGACGGCGGCGGCGCTTTCCCCATTGTCCTGAATTTTCTGGAGGAACTCTACGGGGGAAGTCCCCGCGTGAAGAAGCTCATCCACCCGGATATCCACTTCGTGTTCCCGGTGGCGGGTTCGGACAAACCGGTGTCCCTCCAGTACATCGCCCCGTTCCGGGAGCTGCTGCTGGAGAACCCCTATTTCTATGAGAATGAGCTGTATTCTGCCATCGGCATCGAGGGCAAGCAGAGCAATATCTCCGTGAACGAGGCCCGCAGCGTCCTGGAGCGTCTTTCGCTTTCCGCCGTGGAGGGAGGCTACCGCACGGTGGTAATCTACCTCCCGGAAAAGATGAACGTCCAGGCCGCGAACGCCCTCCTCAAGATGGTGGAGGAGCCTCCGCAGAAAACCCTGTTTCTCCTTATCACGCAGGCCCCGGAGAAAGTGCTCGTTACCATCTCCTCCCGCTGCCTGCACATGAGGGTCCAGCCCCTCTCCCCGGAGGCCGAGGCCGATGTCCACGCCCGCGAAGCCGCCGGCAACACCGTCCTCTCGGACCTCTTCCACGACCTGCTGGACGCCGTCATCGGCCGGGACCTTCTCAAGGCCCTGGAAACGGGGGATGCCGTCGCGGATCTCAAGGTGCGCGAGCAGCAGAAGAACTTCTGCTACCTGGCCACGGAAGACTTGCGCCGCATTTTCCTCCTGCAGAAGGGAATGACCCCGCTGGTGCACCTTCCCCAGGGAACGGAGGATTACTACTCCGGCGTGGCGCGCAGGCTCAGGCCCACCTTCGCCCGCCGGGCAATGGCCGCCCTGGACCGCGCCCTGCTCCTGACCGAGCGCAACGTGAACCAGAAAATCCTTTTCACCAACCTGGTGAATCAACTATATACTATACAGAACGTATGAACGATTATTCCAACGAGACCATCCAGTTTGACTGCTTCCGCGGCTGCTCCATCGTAACGGACGAGAGCACGGGAGAACAGGACATCCGCTACCGGCGGGGGTGCTGCAAGCTGGAGGTATATGATACGCTCAAGGGTGTCGCCCAGGAGCAGTTCAACGATGTCTTCGAGGTTCGCTTCAAGAATACCCGGAAGGGTATTTATGTAAACGGCAGCGGCCAGAGCATCAAGACCGGAGACCTGGTTGTGGTGGAAGCCGCCAGCGGCCACGACCTGGGCATCGTCACTTTGGAAGGCCCGGTCGTGGGCCGGCAGATGAAGTGCAAGGGCGTCACCGCCAAGAAGGAAGAGCTGAAGAAAATCTATCGCAAGGCCCGTCCCTTCGACATCCAGCGCTGGCAGGAAGCGATCGCCCGCGAACAGGAAACCATGATTCGCGCCCGTGTACTGGCTGCCAATCTGGGGCTGGAGATGAAGATCGGGGACGTGGAGTTCCAGGGCGACGGCACCAAAGCCATCTTCTACTATATCGCCGACGGCCGTGTGGACTTCCGTCAGCTCATCAAAGACTTCGCCGAAGAGTTCCACATCCGTGTGGAGATGAAGCAGATCGGCGCCCGTCAGGAAGCCGGCCTCATCGGAGGCCTGGGCGTCTGCGGCCGCGAACTTTGCTGCGCCAACTATATCACCGAGTTCAAGTCCATCACCACGTCGGCCGCCCGTACGCAGGACCTTTCCCTGAATCCGCAGAAGCTGGCCGGACAGTGCGGCAAGCTCAAATGCTGCCTCAACTACGAAGTGGAAGCCTACCTGGATGCCCATTCCCGCATTCCCCGCGTGAGCGAACCGCTGGATTTCCAGGACGGTCAGGCCTGGCTGGTAAAGACCGACATCCTTGCCGAAACCCTCTATTTCTCCTATGAGAAGGGTTCCCTGGCCCAGATTTTCCCGCTGAAGGCCTCGGAGGTCCGCGAAATCCAGGCTATGAACCGCCGTGGAGAGAAGCCCTCCACGCTGCGTCCGGAGGATGTTTCCGCACCGGAATTCATCACCGCCGTGGGCGACGACGCCATCAACCGCTTCGACCCCGAAAAGAAAAAACGTCGCAAGAACCGTGGCCGTGGCCGCGGAAAGAACAACAATAACAAGAAGGAAGCATAGTGAAGCGTCTTTTCCCTCTGGTCCTTGTCCTTGCAGTCCTGTCCTGCAGCCGTCCTTCATCCACGGAGCAGTTCCTTCGCGGAGAAGGTCCCTTCGCTTTTGCGGTGGACATGTCGGACAGCACCGCTACGTACAGTTTTGACGTGTACACGCGTATCGACGCACGTGAATATCCCGCCGAACTGCCGCTGGACATGACATGGAAAGCCCCGGGCGATTCCATCTACAGAGAGACCGTCTATCTTCCCGTCAACGGCCGTTCCACCACTTTCACGCACGATGCCTATGCTCCCTACCGGGACGGTGTTGTCCCCGTCGAATGGGGCGTGTGGGAGCTGATCATCACCGTCCCCGACCAGCCTGAGGGCTTCCGCGGGATGGGCCTGGTGGTGCGGCGCACCCCTATGTCATTCTGAATGAAGTGAAGAATCTATGGGTCACGGAAAACTGAAGAAATTCGCCGAGAACGAAACCTTCCGCTGCCTGCTGCAGCCGGACGCATCGGCCATCCTGAATAAAGAACCCGGAAGCAGGGAGCTCCGCCTGAAAGACCATGCCATCAAGGGTCGATGGGGCGCTGACATGTTCGGCAACGACCATCCCATCGTGCTTGAGCTGGGCTGCGGGAAAGGGGACTACACCATCGCCCTGGCGCAGCGCAATCCGGACATCAACTATATCGGCGTGGACATCAAGGGCGCCCGCCTGTGGAAGGGCGCCAAGTTCGCCACGGAGCATGCGCTCCCCAACGTCGCCTTCCTGCGCACGCGAATCGAGTTCATCGACGCCTTCTTCGGCCCGCAGGAGGTGAGCGAGATATGGCTCACTTTCTCGGACCCGCAGCTGCGCGGCAGCGAGAATTCCCGTCTTTCCTCTCCGCTTTTCCTGGAAAGATATCGGCATTTCCTCAAGGCGGACGGCATCGTGCACCTCAAAACGGACTCCCGGTACCTCTATGAATACACCAAGGCCGTCGTTGAGGTGAACGCCCTTCATGTTGTGGTGGCCGAGGAAGACATCTACGCCCACAGGGACCGTGTGCCGGCGGAGGTTACGCAGGTCCAGACTTTCTACGAGAAGATGTTCCTCGAAATGGGTCTGCCCATCACATATATGGCATTCGGCCTCGCGCACGAAGGACCGTACGCTTTTCCCGGGGAGGCCTTCGACCACGAACGCTGGCTGGAGGCGGAGGGCCCGCGCCGCTCCTTCTCCCATCAGCCGACGAAAAAGATGTAAGAAAAATTTGGCGGTTCCAGATTTTTGGTCTATCTTTGCAGCCCCAAAAAATATGTGGATAGATTTGGCTGCTTGCAACCACGTTAAAAAATGCTAAAATTACATTCATATCAGTGTTTTGTGTTTTTTAGCCTCCGCATATTCGCACGGGGCTAATTTTTTTTGATATGAAAAACTACTTGTTCACGTCCGAGTCGGTGAGTGAAGGACACCCCGACAAAGTTGCAGACCAGATTTCAGACGCCATCCTGGATGAATTCCTCAAGCAGGATCCCGAGGCCAAAGTGGCTTGCGAGAGCTTCTGCTCCACCGGTATGGTGGTGGTGATGGGAGAAGTAAAGGCCGAGGCCTACGTCGATATCCAGAACACTGTCCGCAATACCATCCGCCGCATCGGCTATACGAAGGCGGAATATATGTTTGACGCCAGCGGATGCGGCGTGCTCAGTGCCATCCACGAGCAGAGCGCAGACATCAACCGCGGCGTGGAGCGCGCCTCCGAGGAAGAGCAGGGCGCCGGCGACCAGGGTATGATGTTCGGCTACGCCTGCCGCGACACCGAGGATTACATGCCCCTGCCGCTGTATCTGAGCCATAAGATTCTGGAGATCCTGGCCGATATCCGCCATAACGAGCTCTCGCTCATGCCTTACCTGCGTCCGGACGCCAAGAGCCAGTTCACCATCGAATACGACGGAGAAACCCATCAGCCCGTAAAGGTGGATACTATTGTCCTGAGTACCCAGCACGACGAGTTTGTCCCCGAGTCGCTGGGCAAGATGAGCTACGGGGAAGCCGTTGCGCAGTACGGACAGGCCACCGTCGATGCGGCCATGCAGGCCAAGATCAAGGCCGATGTGGAGACCATCCTCATCCCTCGCCTGAAGGCCATGCTGCCTAAAAAGACCGCGGCCCTTATCCACGACTTTACCCTTCACGTAAACCCCACCGGCAAGTTCGTCATCGGCGGACCTCACGGAGACACGGGCCTCACGGGGCGGAAGATCATCGTGGACACTTACGGCGGGAAGGGCGCCCATGGCGGCGGAGCCTTCTCCGGCAAGGACCCCTCCAAGGTGGACCGAAGCGCCGCTTATGCCGCACGCTACATTGCCAAGAACCTCGTCGCCGCCGGCGTGGCCGATGAATGCCTGGTGCAGCTGGCCTATGCCATCGGCGTCGCCCGTCCCGTGAGCGTGTTCGTGGATACCTACGGTACGGCGAAGAAGGGCCTCTCCGACGGAGAGATTGCCGCCAGGGTGGCCGACCTGTTCGACCTTCGGCCCGCCGCCATCATCCGCAAGTTCGGCTTGAAAAATCCTATCTACTCTCCTACCTCCGCCTATGGCCACATGGGCCGGAAGCCCTACACCAAAACCGTGAAAGTTCAGGGGCAGGAAAAGATAGTCCAGTTCTTCGGCTGGGAACTTCTTGACAGCGTGGATCTTATCAAGAAAAGCTTCGCCCTGTAGGGCGGAAAGCATAGATGAAAGGACAGGTTTCATTGGGGGCCTGTCTTTTTTTTATGCATAAATGTTTGTATATTTGCGGCGCAAAAGAGAAGGAAAATATCCTATCAATATTTATTCTACCTTTTTAACAGTATGAAGAAATTCTTCAAAATGCTTCTGCTTGCAATCACTACGATGGTTGCGAGCGGCGTCGCCTATGCTCAGGTGACCACGTCTGCTATTAGCGGTAAAGTCACTGCCAATGACGGCAGCGTCGCCGGTGCTGCTGTTATCGCAGTTTACCAGCCCACCGCTACTACGTACTACGCTGTTACCGACGCAAACGGTAACTTCCGTATCAATGGTGTGACCCCTGGCGGTCCCTACACCGTTGGTGTAGAAATGCTCGGCTATCGCAAAGTCGAAAGCCAGAATGTTTATGCTCCTCTGGGCGAGACGGTTATCGTCAACGCTCACCTCGAGGATGAATCCCTCACCCTCGATGCCGCCGTGTTCGTGGCCGATGGTACCGACTCCAACATGAACATCAGCCGTAGCGGTGCAGGTACTTCCGTGAGCCAGCGTACCATGCAGGCCCTGCCTTCCACCAGCCGCAGCATGAACGACGTGATGAAGCTTACCCCTCAGGCCTCTACGACCTCCAATGGTCTGGCCGTTGGTGGCGGTAACTACCGTTCCTCTTATGTGACCGTTGACGGCGCCGCCTTCAACAACGCTTTCGGTATCGGTTCCAACCTGCCTGCCGGCGGGACTCCCATTTCTCTGGATGCCCTGGAGCAGATGAGCGTCAACATCACTCCTTTTGATGTCCGTCATTCCGGCTTCACCGGTGGTGCTATCAACGCCGTTACCAAGAGCGGTACCAACGAGTTCCACGCCTCCGTTTACGATTACTACACCTCCGACAAGGTGCGTGGTTACAAGATCGAAGGCAGCGACCTGACCAAGACCAGCTTCCTTGACAACACTGTTGGTTTCACCGTGGGTGGCCCCATCATCAAGAATAAACTGTTCTTCTTCGTCAACGCTGAATACAGCTCCGATGTCGTTCCCGGTTCCTCCAAGGTCGTGAGCTCCGTTACCGGTTCTCGCGTGGATCCGAACTTTGTTCCCAACTCCGACGTCCTCCGTCCTACCCAGGAATTCATGGAGGAAGTGATCAAGTACCTGGGTGAGACCTACAATTACAACCCCGGCCGTTACCAGGGTTACTCCCTCAGCACCCCTGACTACAAGCTCATGGGCCGTTTGGACTGGATCATCAACTCCGACCATCGACTGAACCTGAGAGCCAGCTACACGCACAACGCTGCCGCTTCCTCTCCTTCCAGCTCCGTGAACCCCATCAGCCCGAACCCTTACGACCGTAACACCTATGGCCGTACTTCCACCTACGCCCAGTTCTTTGAGTCCAGCCGTTACAACACTGACATGAACTTCATGTCCCTGGCTGCCGAACTCAACTCCCGTCTCTTTGGCGGAAAGGGCGCTAACATGCTCCGTCTTACCTGGTCTCACCAGAACGAGCCCCGTTCCTTTGTCGGCGGTGAGTTCCCGACCGTGGATATCCTCGAAAACTATGTGAAGGACGGCGTTCCTCAGAAGGCTGTTCTTACCTCCTTCGGCCCGGATCCGTTCACCTATGGCAACCTTCGCGACGTTAACACCGTGGTTGCTACCGATGAACTTTCCTACACCACGGGCATCCACAACCTCGTCGGTGGTCTGCAGTACGAATTCGACAACACCAAGAATGGTTACATGCAGGGCGGCCTGGGTTACTATGTGTACGATTCCTGGGAGGCCTTCAAGGCAGGTGGCAAGCCCTCTGCTTTCGCCATCACCCACTCCAACCGTGACGACCTCGCCCAGGTATTCCCGTCCTTCAACTACCACCAGTTCTCTGCTTACGTTCAGGACGAAATCAGCTTCTCCGACTACTTCAAGCTCACTGTCGGTCTCCGCGCCGAGCTTCCCGTCTATCCTTCCATCGCCAACAACGAGAATAAGGAATTCCTGACCCTGGCAGAGCGTAGCGCCTCCATGAAGGGCATGAGCACTGCCGATATGCCCAAGGCTCGCCTGAACATCTCTCCCCGTATCGGATTCAACTGGGATGTCCTGAAGAACCGCAACCTGGTTCTGCGTGGCGGTTCCGGTATCTACACCGGTCGTATCCCCTTCGTGTGGATCGTTTCCGTCGCTGGTAACAGCAACAATCTGCAGGCTCAGTACATTGATGCCACCGGCACCAATGCCAATACGCCCAACTTTCACGCCACCACCGGCGAAATCCTGGAAGATATCTATGGCGGCAGCTTCAGGGCCCAGGATCTGTACGCTCCTACCGGTGCTACCATTCTGGACAAGAACCTCCAGATGCCTACCACCTGGAAGAGCT
>JAEEXZ010000045.1 GCA_016288055.1 Bacteroidales bacterium | reverse complement strand
GCCATTCTAAATCGTATTAGCGTGCTTTAACCCCTCCTCTCGACCATAGTTAAAGCACACTTTCGGCCACTGGACCTCCATTACCGTGCTTTAACCCCGGCTCGACAAGACCGCTTTCCCGGCTTTTCGGTCCAGGCCAGATGTTGCTTTGTCATGCCCCGCCCCGACCGGGCATCTCCTGTCATTCTGAGCGCCCCTTCTGTCATTCTGGGCGTAGCGAAGAATCTATGCCCACTGGGCCCACGGCCAAAGGAATTTATTTTTCGGGACGGGGCCCGAAAAACCAAATTTCTTCGGCCATCGCAACCCCCACGCGCAGCACAACCATTTATATTCCGCGAAGACCAAAATCGGCTTTTTCTGTCCTGACCAGTACAAAATAATATTGGCCAGGACCATTTTAAGCCATTTTGGTCCTGGCCAATAAAAATATAACGTTACTTACTTGGACAAACGCTCTTTGGCGTATTCCAACGTAAGGTGGAATGTCTTTTTGCGGGAAGAAGGGGCTTCGAACATGGCATCGGCCATGAGCTTCTCGCAGATGCTGCGGAGGCCGCGGGCGCCGAGTTTGTTCTTGATGGACGTATCGACAATCAGGTCCAGGACCTCGGGATCGATCTCCAGCTTGATGCCATCCAGTTCGAACATTTTCTCGTACTGGCGCAGGAGGGCGTTCTTGGGCTCGGTCAGGATGCGTTTCAGGGAATCGCGGTCCAGCTGGTCCAGGTAGGTGACGACAGGCAGACGGCCGATAATCTCCGGAATGAGACCGTAGGCGCGAAGGTCCATGGCGTCAACGTACTCGAGAAGGTTGTCCTTGTCTATACGCTGCTTCTCCTCGGCGCCGAAGCCGATGATCTGCGTATTCTTGCGGCGGGCGATGTGCCGTTCGATACCTTCGAAGGCGCCGCCGCAGATAAATAGGATGTTCTGCGTGTTCACGTGGATGAACTCCTGCTCGGGATGCTTGCGCCCACCCTTGGGCGGAACATTCACGATACTGCCTTCCAGGAGTTTGAGCATGGCCTGCTGCACGCCCTCGCCGGAGACGTCACGGGTAATGGACGGATTGTCGCTCTTGCGGGCAATCTTGTCTATCTCGTCAATGAATACGATACCGCGCTCGGCCTTGACCTGGTCGAAGTCGGCCTCCTGGAGAAGGCGCGTAAGGATACTCTCCACGTCTTCGCCCACATAACCTGCTTCGGTGAGGACAGTGGCGTCCACGATGGTGAACGGCACATCCAGGAGCTTGGCGATGGAACGGGCCAGCAGCGTCTTACCGGTACCGGTAGGGCCCACGAGCAGAATGTTGCTCTTCTCCAGCTCCACGCCGTCCTCGGGCTTGTCCAGCAGATTGTGCTGCACGCGCTTGTAATGGTTATACACCGCTACGGACAGCACCTTCTTGGCGCGGTCCTGGCCAATCACGTACTGATCCAGGTAGGCTTTGATCTCGGCCGGCTTGGGGGCTTTTCCCAGCGCCGGAGCCGGACCATGCTTCCCGGATGCAGGCTCCCCTTCCAGTTCTTCCACATATTGGGCGGCCAGCTTGGCGCAGTCCGAGCAGATATACCCCTCCAGTCCCTTGAGCATGAAGGGAACCTCGGACTCGCTGCGGCCGCAGAACATGCAATGGTTGTGTCCTTTCTTCGGCATTACTTCACGCGCTTACGAAGAATTTCATCAACCATACCGTATTCCAGAGCCTCCTGGGCGGTCATCCAATAGTCGCGTTCGCCGTCGGCCGCCACTTTCTCGTAGGGCTGGCCGCTGTGCTCGGCAATGATGTTGAAGAGCTCGGTGCGGGTCTTCTCGATCTCCTTGGCGGCGATGAGAATCTCCGTAGCCTGGCCCTGCGCACCGCCGAGCGGCTGATGAATGAGCACGCGGGAATGAGGGAGGGCCGACCGCTTACCCTTCTGGCCGGCGCACAGAAGCACGGAGCCCATGGAGGCGGCCATGCCCGTGCAGACGGTAGCCACATCCGGCTGTACCAGCTGCATGGTGTCGTAAATGGCGAGACCGGAGTGCACCTGGCCACCGGGGGTGTTCAGGTACATGGTGATGTCTGCGCCCGGATCCTTGGCGGCAAGGAACAGGAGCTGTGCCTGGATGATGTTGGCCACGTCGTCGTCGATGGGAACGCCCAGGAAGATGATGCGGTCCATCATCAGGCGGCTGAATACATCCATCTGGGCCACATTGAGCTGACGCTCTTCCGTGATCGTCGGGTTGATGTACCCGTCCACGACCGACGTATAACGAGAGAGGGTCATCGAACTGATGCCCCTCCCCTTCAATGCAAATTTCTCGAATTCTGTCATAGTGATCAGATTCTTCGCTTCGCTCAGAATGACAATTGTCATCCTGAGGAGCGTAGTGACGAAGGATCTAGTTAAGCTCCTGGAACTTCTCCATGGAGATCTTCTTGTTGTTCAGAGTAACCTCCTCGCGGACCTTGGCGATGGCGATGTTGTCCTCGCACTGCTCTTCCAGGCGGCGGTACTGATTCTGATCCTGGAGCATGTTCTCGGCGGAAGAATCAATGAGGTTCTGGGGAACACCGGCCATACCGTACATGGCGTACTGATAGGCGACGAAGGACTTGGCTGCAGCCAGGATGTCCTCCTTGGTTACCTTGAGGCCGAACTTCTGCATGAGATAGCCGCGAACCAGCTGCCACTTGAAGTCCTCGATGAAGGCAGGGAATTCCTTCTCTACCTGCTCGGCGGTGAACTTGCCCTCATTGGCATACACCAGCCAGCGCTTGAGGAAAGCCTCGGGGAGTTCCACGGCGGCCTTCTCCACGAAGTACTTGCGCACATCGGCACCAAAGCGATAGTTGGCGTCCTGCTCGTGGGAAGCCTTGATGCGCTCGGTCACCTTCTCCTCGAACTGCTCGGGAGTGGTGACGGTGCCCTCGCCGAAGATCTTGTCGTAGGTCTCCTGGTTTTCCTCGGCGGCCACGAAAGTCTTCACGTTCACCACAGTGAAGGTGAACAGGGGGTTGAGGGAAGCGAGCTCGGATTTCTCCACCTTAAGCATGGCGGCACGGTCGGTCTCATTGGTGAAGGCAGCGTTCACGTCCAGCTCGAACTTGTCGCCGGCCTTCTTGCCGATGAAAGCGCTCTTGGCTTCCTCGGCCACATTGTTGATGCTCACATACACGCCTTCGGCCTTGTGGCCCTCGTTCTCGATGTCGGCGATGATGTAGTCGTTCTCACCGGCCTTCTTGCCTTCCTGCAGGGAGCCATACTGCTGGAGCAGCTGCTCGCGGGCCTGCTTCTTCTCGGCGGCGGTGATGTTGATATCGTAGTAAACGATCTTGTCTTCCTTGTTTACCTCGAACTTGAGCTCGGGGGTCTGGGCGATGTCGAACTTGAAGGTGAAGTCGTTGCCGGCAACCCAGTTGAGCTGGGGCTGATCCTCGGCGGGCATGGGCTCGCCGACGATGCGGATCTTCTCCTTATTGATGAAATTGTCGAGGGATTCACCCACGAGGGCGTTCACGCTCTCGTACAGGCACTGGTCCCCGTACATACGCTGGATGAGGCTCATGGGAGCCATGCCGCGACGGAAACCTTTCACGTCGGCCTTGCGGCGGTAATCGTTGAGGCGCTTACGAAGCGGCTCTGCATAATCCGCTGCCGCGATTTCAATGGTGAGCTGATAATTCAGGGCATCAGCCTTCTTGTTGCTAACTTTCATAGTATCTGTTGAATTTTATTTTCTAAAAAGGGCCGCAAAGATACGAAAAATCTGCGGGAAAATCAACGCTTGCGCTTGGGATAAGCGACACGGCCGTGATAAATCTGCTGCATATACGTCTTGAGCATGCTTTTTATCACGTTCATCTCATGCAGCGTGATGTCCGCGTCTTCGAACTGGCCGGCTTTTTCCTTCCCGGAGACGATGCTCTCCACGAAGCGGTCGAAGGATTCCGGAGAGAAATCCTTGAGCGTACGGGACGCCGCCTCTATGGAGTCGCAGATCATCAGAATCACCTCCTCCTTGGTGGCAGGTTTCACGCCGTGGTAGTAGAAATCGGCCACATCATCGGGATCCCCGCCTTCGTTGAGATACTGGTTCAGGAAATAAGAAGCCGCCGTGGTGCCGTGATGGCTGCGGATGAAGGCCTTGATTTCACTGGGCAGGCGGTGCTCGTCGGCAATCGCGAGGCCGTCGTCCACGTGGCGAATAATATCCTGGGCGCTTTCCCGGGGCGTCTTTCCTTCATGATACCTCCCGGCACCGGGACTGGACGTTTCGTTCTCAATGAAGCAGAGGGGATTCTGCATCTTACCCAGGTCATGGTACAGGGCGCCGCAGCGCAGCAGGGGCACATTGGCATCCGTGGCGCGTCCCACGGCTTCCACCATGTTCATCACCTGCAGGCAATGCTGGAAAGTACCGGGAGCCTTGGCCGAGAGTTCCTGGAGGAGAGGGTTGTTGGTGTCTGCCATCTCGATGAGACGCGTGATGGACACCAGGTTGAACATCTTCTCGAACAGGTACACCAGCGGATACAGGGCTACGGTGAGCAGGGCGCCCACGAAAATCTGCAGCAGCTGCAGCCACCACAGCGAGGTGCTGCCTGCATCGATGAGGCGGAATCCCAGGAACACGGCCAGCTCTACGCCGAAAATGATACCGGCATTGAGGAACTGCAGCCACCCCTTGTTCAGGGAGGCGAAAGTATAGATGGTAACCAGACCGGCGGTAAGGTACATCACGAAAAGTTCCATGCCGTTGCCGCAGAAGATGAGGACCGGCAGCAGCAGCACGAAGTAGAACGGCATCACCACCCGGTTGCGGAAGAAAGCCTGCAGGTACAGGGCCGCCACCGGATAAGGGATGAGATACAGCAGCGTAGGGGCCACCCTCTCCATCACGAAAGTGATGACCGAGGATAGCAGGAATAGGAACAGCAGATAGAAGTACCTGTGCCCTGTCTCGAACACGGACGGCTTGGCAAACAGGATGCAGAAATACAGCAGCGCCACCAGCACCAGTGCGATGAGCACATTGCCCAGGAGCAGCAGGATGCGGGGGCCGCCGTATCCGAATACATTGTTATACTCCGCCCTGTAGCTGTCCAGTACCTGGGCGATTTCGGCCGTGACGATTTCCCCGTTGGAGACAATCTTCTCCTCCGCCTTCACATAACCCAGCGTCGGGGAAATATAGTCGTCGGACTCCACGTGGGTGAGATTGGTGAGGGACTCGTCATAGACAAGGTTGGGAATGATGCCGTTGTACACGCCCGAGCGGCGCAGCAGCGAATCCACATTCACCGAAGGATAGGACGAAGCCAGGGCCGATACCAGCTGGTCCTTCGCATCCGACACCTTGTAAACTTCGGAACGGGGATGCGTAGAGGCACGCTTGTCCCGCTGGATGCAGATAAGGTTCTCCGAGAGCTGGGCCGATCCGTGCCCGCCGCGCAGGTGGGCGTCCGAAATGACGCCCCTGGAATAGATGGCCGACAGACGGGTAACCACGGCCGGACGCATGTAATTGAACACGCCCAGGTCCAGTCCCTGGATGTTCTTGATGACGGAGGTGGTCACCTCCGCCGAATACCTGTAGTAAGGGATGACCAGGCTGCCGGCCTGCTCCCTTTCCGCCTGGATCTGTTCCTCCGTCTTGAGGATGGGGAAGTCGAACTGGGAGATGAGGGTCTCGTACGGCCAGGGGCTGCCTTTCTTATAGTCATAATTGAATTTCGCGGTCCTGGGCATGAGAAGCACCAGGACTGCGAAAACAAAAATCAGCGGAATGAACTTCCGGGGTATTCTAAGCGTCGATATTGGCATAATGGGCATTTTCTTCGATGAAAGCGCGGCGCGGCGGTACATCGTCACCCATCAGCATGGAGAAAGTACGTTCCGCATCGGCGGCGTTTTCAATGGTGATCTGACGCAGTACGCGACGGGCCGGGTCCATGGTGGTTTCCCAGAGCTGCGTATCCGACATTTCACCCAGACCTTTGTATCGCTGGACGGTCACACCCTTATCCGTTCCGCGGCCCAGTTCGGCCGTAGCGGCTTCCCGCTGGGCGTCTGTCCAGCAGTAGCGCTCTTCCTTGCCCTTCTTCACCAGGTAAAGCGGCGGAGTGGCCAGATACACGTAGCCGTTCTTGATGAGGTCGAACATGTAACGGAAGAAGAAGGTGAGAATGAGGCAGGCGATGTGGGAACCATCGACATCGGCATCCGTCATGATAATGACTTTGTGATAACGGAGCTTGCTGAGGTCCATGTGCTTCTCGCCAGTTTCGTCTTCCTGGGCGACGGTAACACCCAGGGCGGTGTAGATATTACGGACTTCCTGGCTTTCGAAGGCGCGGTCCTGGGCGGCTTTTTCCACGTTCAGGATCTTGCCTCGCAGCGGGAGGATGGCCTGGATGCGACGGTCGCGGCCCTGCTTGGCCGTACCGCCTGCGGAGTCACCCTCTACCAGGAAGAGCTCGCACTTCTCGGGATCGTGGTCTGAGCAGTCGGCCAGTTTGCCGGGCATGCCGGCGCCGCCCATCGGGGTTTTGCGCTGCACCATCTCGCGGGCCCTGCGGGCTGCGGCACGGGCCGTTGCAGCCAGCACGATCTTCTCCACGATGGTTTTGGCTTCCTTCGGATGCTCCTCCAGGTACTGGTCCATGGCGGCAGCCGTAGCCTGGGAGACGGCGGAAGTGGCTTCCGGGTTACCCAGCTTGGTCTTGGTCTGGCCTTCGAACTGAGGCTCCGCCACCTTGACGGAAATGACGGCGGTAAGACCCTCGCGGAAGTCTTCCGGACTGAGTTCTCCCTTGAACTTGGAGAGCAGGTTGTTCTTCTCCGCGTAGTTCTTCAGGGAACGGGAAAGACCCATCTTGAAGCCCTGCAGGTGGGTACCGCCTTCGATGGTGTGGATGTTATTGACGTAAGAGTAGATGCGCTCGCTGTAGCCGGTGTTGTACTGGAGGGCGATGTCGATGGGAATCACCTTGTCGGAGGCTACCGTGATGGGCTCGGGGATGAGCTTGGGAGCGCCGGCGTCGAGGTAGTCGATGAATTCCTTCAGGCCTTCGACGCTGTGGAAAACTTCGCTGCGATAGACCTGGTTGCCGGTAGCCTTGCGCTCGCCGTCTTCGGCGGTGACGAATTCGTCCACCTTCTCGCGCAGGTCCGTGAGGGTGATGCGGATACCCTTGTTGAGGTATGCCAGCTCACGGAGGCGGTTGGCCAGGGTGTCGTACTTATAGACGGTGGTCTGGGTAAAGATGGTGGCGTCCGGATGGAAGGTGATGGTGGTACCGGTATCGTTGGACTCTCCCACCACCTCTACCTGGGTGATGGGCTTACCCTTGGAGTATTTCTGGACGAAGATCTTGCCTTCGCGGTGGATTTCCGCGGTAAGGGCGTCCGACAGGGCGTTGACGCAGGAAACACCCACGCCGTGCAGACCGCCGGAGACCTTGTAACTGTTCTTGTCGAACTTACCGCCGGCATGCAGCACGGTGAGCACGACTTCCAGAGCACTGCGATGCTCCTTCTCGTGCATACCCGTAGGGATACCACGGCCGTTATCCTTGACACTGATGGAGTTGTCTTCCAGAATTTTCACATCCACGTCCGTGCAATAGCCGGCCATGGCCTCGTCGATACAGTTATCGACGACCTCATACACCAGGTGGTGCAGGCCGCGTTCGCCGATATCGCCGATATACATGGAAGGGCGCTTGCGCACAGCCTCAAGGCCTTCCAAAACCTGAATACTACTGGCCGAATACTGCTCCTCGGCCGCTTTCATCTGCTCGTTTTCTATCATTTTTCTATCTGATTTTTCAGTTCAGTTCAGGGCTTCCCCTAAAACATACAAATTTAGGAAAAATTTTGACAAAAACCAAGCAAAAAACCTACAGACTCAGGGATACACCTACGGTGAAGAAGGGGCCTTTCCGGGCATAGAAAGGCACGCGCTCGATTGTAGTATTCAGGAGGTTCCCGAAGCGGGACCAGAAGCCCAGGGTGGGCGTCATCCGGAAATCCGCCTGCATGCCCAAATCCAGGTATGCAGGGACGGCCCCTCCGGCCGGGCAGACCATCTGCGAACGGCCCTCGAGGGTGAGACCCGCCCGGATCCGGGAGCCCCAGTTATAGAAGATATGGGCATCCCCGGAATACTCCGCCGGCAGGAAAGGCAGCACGGCCGGCGTAATGACGGTGGGCTTATTGAGCGTTTTCATATACTTCAGATGAGCCTTGATGTCCAGGAAGTGGTTCTTCCAGCCGCCTTCCACGTCCACAAATGCCACATGGATGGGGCCGCCGTAGCAGAAGGCAGGCTCCCCGGAGGGAGTCTTTCCCCACAGCCAGGAATTGCCCATCCAGGAATAGCCGCCCTTCACCTCGAAGCCGAAGCGGTGCGCGATATTGCCCCGAAGGCCCGCGACCGCCGCCACGTTCACCCGCTTCACATCCGTCGTAGCGGAAAACGCGTCGATAAAGGAGTTCTGCGAAAGCAGGGACTCATAGGAGACCAGCTCGTTGCCGCCCGTCACCGCCGCAAAAAGCGTAAGGTACTCAGGCACAATCTTCCAGGACAGCTGTACGTCCGGGAAAAAGTATCCGCCGGGGGTGGGGGCGAAGGTATCCTCCGAACGGAACACATAGGCGAACTTCACGCCCGCATTGAACGAGAAGCGAGCGCCGCCGCGCACGTAGCGGGGCGTCAGGGAAAGGCTGGCGGCCGTCCCTCCGGGCTGGGAAACGGTTTCGGCCGATGCCAGAAGCCGCAGGTTGCGTCCCAGCAGGCGAGAGCCCAGCTGCACGTCCGTCAGGGTATGCGTCTCGGAAAAGCCCTCGGGGGCAGACACATAAGACACGCGGGATTTCACATCATAATCCACCCGGGTGGTACCGGGGATATTCTGCACACGGGCCGACGCCTCCACCTGATGATGGTTCATCGGGGCATTGTAATCCCGGGCGAAGACGTTGTTGTATTGGACATTCATCGACAGGGAGCCCCTGCGCCAGCCCAGGAGCATATCGGCCCCGACTCGGCTGCGGAGATCGCTTCCCTTCCAGTCCCCCACATACGGGCCGATATAGGAATCATGGCCCGCATAGAGGTTCACGTGGAACTTATTCGACGCCACGGGCGTATAGACGGCCGAGAACTCCGGCTGAAAAGTATAGCCGGCGCCGGCACGGAGATAGAACGAGCCTTCCTTCGAGGGGCGGGCCAGCGGACGCAGCTGCACCAGGTAGGGCTTGAACTCGTAGGCGCCGCGGTAGGGCGTCTCGTTCACGGCGTATTCAAAATCCAGGTTGAAGCGCAGGACCGAATCCGGCAGCTCCATGAGCTGGGAGGGCTTTTCGATGCCGGATGCTTCCCGGACATACGCGTTGGTCACCTCCACGGTAGGGTTCAGGTTCTGGGCGAAGGCGGCCGCGCCCATCAGCAGGCAGGCGGCCGATATGAGGGTTCTTTTCATGCTAATTCAGTTTTTTCAGTCTCATCTCCACCTGGTCCAGGACGTCGTCCTGCGGACCGGACGGGGTGTAACCGGAACGGATGCTCTCGAAGGTGGCGCGGGCCTGTGCCATGTTGTCCTGCTCGGCGAAAGTGTCTCCCAGCACGATGAAAGCCTTGGCCAGCCAGTAATTCTGGCCGCCGGCCTTCTCGGCGAAGGCATACACGCGCTCCTGGACGGCGGCGAAATCGGCCCGGTCGAAGCAGTCCTGGATGAGGACGTAGGAAGCCTCGGCGCCTTCGTCAGTAGCAGGAGCCTTAGCCAGCTCGCGGAATTCGTTCAGGGCCGCAGTGCGGCGGCTGGTGCTCATCAGCGATTTCGCACACACGAAACGGGCCTCGCGCTGCAGGGATTCGTCGGCCTTGAAGGCGGCCAGGACGGCGCGGGCGTCGGAGAGGGCGTCCTCCCACTCGCGGGCGCGGAACGCGCTGCGCATCAGACCCAGAAGGGCGCCTTCGCGGTTCTGCTTGAACTGCGCGCTGTCACGGAGCGTCAGATAACTGCGGTAGGCCTCGGGGTAGTTGCCCAGGCCGTACTGGAGGGTGGCAAGCTGGAGCAGGGCTCCCTCTGCGAGCGCTCCGTCCAGGCCCTCGTCCAGGGCCTTCCGGTAGGCGTCGCACGCAAGTTCCTTGTTATCCGTAAAGCGGTAACACTCCGCCAGGTAGAAACGGGCCTTGGTGCCATAAAGGGCGTCGGGGTATTTTTCAAGATAGGCCAGGAGGGTTGCCTGGGCCTTGGCGTAATCTTCCGCAAGGTAGAGCTGCTCCGCGCTGGAGAAATAGACTTCCTCCTTCTGGGCCTCCGTACGGTTGGCGGCGGTTCCCAGGCTGTTGACGTAGGCCAGGTAGGCTTCGGGGTCGTTCTGCGTACGGTAGATGGCTTCGACGGCGAGGAGGGCATCCTCGGCGTATTCACCTCCCTGCGCGACGACTTCTTTGTAACACTCCAGGGCGTCCTCGCTGCGGCCGGCGTTACGGGCAATCATGCCCAGTTCCAACAGCGAACGGGCCACCAGGGAAGAATCCCGGGAAGAACTGCGCAGCTGGCTGAAAGCCCTCACGGCAGCCTCCTCTTTATGAAGCGCCACATATCCCCTTCCCAGTTCGTAGAGGGATTCCCCATAGTAGGACGCCTCCGGGCTGGACTGGGTAGCAGCCTCCAGCAGGCTCACTTTCTTTACGTTGTCTCCCAGCAGACCGCAGGCGACACCCGCGCGGAATCGCGGATAGAGATTCTCCAGCTGGGAATATGCGGCCATCTGACGCTCGTAAGCGGCCACGGCCCCGGCATAGTCTCCGCTGAAGAAATGGCAGTCCCCGATGCGCGTGAGGGCATCGGCCCCCTGCATGGGCGAACGGCTTTCCATGTAAGTATTGAACCAGCGCAGCGCCTGCTGGTAATTGGCTTCCTTGAAGTACGTATATGCCAGCTGATAAGGGATGAGCGATCCTTCGGGCCGATAAGGAAGGGCCGACAGGTTGTACAGTTCTGTGAGAATGCCGCGCGCGTCGGGGTATTTTCCGTCGCGGAAATAGGCCTCCGCGAGATAGTAACGGCACAGCTGGTTGAAGCCGTCCTTGCGGTCGCTGTAGTAGGCGGCGGCCTTCAGGGGCTGCACCGCACCGCGCCAGGACCCGGCTTCCATGAGCTGACGGGCCCGGAGGAAGTACGCCTTCATGTAGTTGGACTTCTGCCGGGGATCCAGTTCGTCGATATGGTCGTAGGCGTCCACGGCGCCCTCGTAATCACGGTTCTGCAGGGCCGCCATAGCCATGTAGGAGTAAATCTGGTCTCCCTTGACGGTACCGTAGCGGTCTATGTACTGCTGGAAAGGACCGGTGTCCCGGCCCAGGTCGAAGGCCAGCTTGGCGTAGTTGTAGAATGCATCCTCCCGGATACTGGCCGAATACGGAAGGGCCGATGCCTGCTGGAACGCCGTCATGGCCGCCACCTTGTTCTTGAGGCGGATGTAGCTGTATGCCAGCTGGTAAGAGGCAATCTGTCCCAGGGAATCACTGCGGTCCCCCATCTGGGTAAACTGGTCCACGGCGCCCTGCCAGTTTTCCTGGAGGTAGTTGATCTCGCCGGCGTAGAAGCGGTCGCTGCGGGTGGGGGCGGCGTTGCGGTCCTTGCTATAGTACCGGCCGGCCTCTTCCACATTGCCCAGGATGAGGTGGCTTTCTCCCAGGATGCGGGAGAGATGGGCCTGCCTGTCCTCGGGGACAAGGGCATAAAGCGCGTCACCGTTTTCCACCACATAGCGGTAGTCCTTCTCATTGAAACGGCACTCCAGGATATAGTAGCGGGCAAGGGTTCCGAAACGGTAATCCCGGGCGGCCGCCTCCAGGTGCGGAATGGCGTCGGAGAAGCACTCGCGGGCGTAATCCATATAGCCCAGCTGATACTGCGCCGGAGCGTAATACGGCTGGTCCTTTACCTTGTTCAGCAGCATGGTGGCATAATCCCAGTTTTCCAGCGAATAGGCGCAGAAGCCCATTTTATACAGGCGTTCCTGTTCCTGGGTGGTATAGACGCCCTTGCATTTTTCGAACTGGGCGAGGGCTTCCGCGTAAGCCCCCTCGTCAAAGAGCCCGCAGGCCAGGGCAAAACGCACCTGCGGAGCCAGCACGTACTCCCCGTTACGGGAGAGGAAGGCCCCGGCGAGCGCCTTGGCATTGTCCGCATGCATGCCCAGCGCGCAGAGGGCGCGATAGGCATCGGCCTGCTGTCCGGCTGCGTCGCCGAGCAGACGGGAAGCCTCTGCATACATTCCTGATTGGTATAAATGCTGAACCTGCCGCCAGTCCTGGGCCTGGGCCCCGACCTGGAAAAGGAGCGCTGCGGCTACGGCAGGAAGGAGTTTTTTCATCTTTTCCATCATTCTACAAATTTACTAAAAAATTCTGATTATATTTGCCTGAATAATGATTTTCTCGCCATGCAGCAGCCGCTCATCCATTTCAAAGACGCCGATATCCTCAACGGTGAAAACATAGTCATCTACTCGCTGGACATGGACATCCAGCCCGGAGACTTCGTGTACATCGTAGGAAAGGTGGGTTCCGGAAAGACCTCCATCATCCGCACCGTCACGGCCGAAAACCCCATCCACAAGGGAGAAGCCACCGCCTGCGGATACAACCTTGTGGGCATCCGGAGCCGGGATATCCCCTTCCTCCGCCGTTCGATGGGCGTCGTGTTCCAGGATTTCCAACTGCTCACGGACCGTTCCGTGGAGAGCAACCTGGAGTTCGTGCTGCGCGCAACCGGCTGGAAGGAACGGGCCCTCATCGACGCCCGCATAACGGAAGTACTGGAGGCCGTGGGTATGGGAACCAAAGCCCACAAGATGCCGCACCAGCTCTCCGGCGGCGAGCAGCAGCGCATCGCCATCGCCCGCGCCCTCCTCAACAAACCCGCCGTCATCCTGGCCGATGAACCTACCGGCAACCTGGACGGAGAAACCGCAGACGAAATCCTCCAGCTCCTCAGGGACCTCAACGCCGCCGGCACCGCCATCGTCATGGTCACCCACAACCGCGCCATCTTCGAGAAATATCCCGGCCGTGTCTTCACCTGCGAGAACGAACACTGCCACGAGGTCTTCGACGAAGGCATCGACGTCACCCTATGACAAGGAAGGAACGCTTCAACGCCGTCATCGGCTGGTTCTCGGAGAATCAGCCCGTGGCCCAGAGCGAGCTCAACTTCCGGAATCCCTTCGAACTGCTTGTGGCCGTAATCCTGTCGGCCCAGTGCACGGACCGGCGCGTGAACATCGTCACTCCTCCCCTTTTCGAGCGTTTTCCATCGGCCCGGGAACTGGCCGCCGCTTCCTTTGAAGAGGTTTTTCCTTACGTGAAAAGCATTTCCTACCCCAACGCCAAGGCCAGGCACCTCATCGCCATGGCGCAGATGCTGATTTCAGATTATGACGGGGTGGTTCCCTCGGACATCGACGCGCTCATGCGCATGCCCGGCGTGGGCCGCAAGACGGCCAACGTGATTGCATCCATCGTCTATGACCAGCCGGTTATCGCCGTAGATACGCACGTGTTCCGCGTGGCGCACCGCCTGGGCCTCTCTGACGGCAGCACGCCCCGCGCCGTCGAGCTGGACCTGGAACGCCACATAGCGCCTTCGCTCAGGCCCGTCGCCCACCACTGGCTCATCCTGCACGGCCGCTACATCTGCACCGCCCGCAAGCCCAAGTGCGACGAATGCCCGCTCACCGCCTGGTGCCGCGACTATCCGCTACTCGCAAACCAATAACGTGTTGCCGGAGGAGGTTCTTACGCCGAAGATGTGAACGGTACCGCCGTCGGAGACGCCGAGCTTTTTGCGGAGGGCGTCACTGGTCAGAGGGATGTTACGGGCCGTAACGGAGGCCTTGGGATAGCGCCGGCCCACATCCTTAATCCCACGTTTGTCCAAAGGCACAACCTCCAGGATTCGGAACCACTTGCCAAAGGGGGTCAAGGCCTCAACCGGGGCCGGGCCGATGTACAAGTGTGTATGCCGATCCAGTTTCTCCAGACCATACCGGCACGGCAGGTCAAAAGCCCCGGCCTTCAGCAGTCCCTTCCCCGGTTCGAACAGGAAAGATGGCCGATCAAAGTCGGCCATGACGCCATTAAGAGCGATTACAACGTCATTCCCGGCTTGACCGGGAATCTCCAGAACAGAGCCGTTTTCATAGACGAAGAGGGAATAAGGGCCGATGTAACCTCGTTCCAACAACAGTAACAGTTCCTTGCATTCGCCGTCGGCGGCGACTACGTGGACCGAACGGACTGAACCCAGTTGTTTACAGACCAGGGAGATGTCGGCCATCGGGGAGAGTTTCAGCAGGACGTGAGGTGCCGCAGCGAACAGGTCTGGGAGCAACTGCAACACGTCAGGTTGACAGTCTTCCAGACGGAACACTTTACGGCCGTCAGATGCACGTCGGGCCGGGTCCAGGAATATAAAGTCAGGCTCGAACCCGTCCAACACTTCATTCAGGAGATGCCCGGTCGGGGCCGGGCATGACGATTGGGTCGGGGCCGGGCATGACGATTGGGTCGGGGCCGGGCATGACGGCACCAACTCGCAATTGCGAACCCTGACATTCTTCAGGCCCAACGCCTCAAAATTAACAGAAGCCGCAGCGGCCAACGCAGGGCGCATCTCATTATACAACACCTCCGTAGCTACCTGTGCAAAGGCCCAGGAATCCACCCCCAGGCCACCTGTCAAATCGGCCACTCGGCCATGGACCAACGAGGCCTTGTACCGCGCTGTTTCTGAAGACGAGCACTGTTCCCCGGACAGGCGCAACGGGAACTGCAGCGCGGGCACGGCATACCACTCCGGCACCTTCAGACGCAGCTTCCGGCGCACTTCCAACGTAGTGAGCGCCAGGTCAAAATCAGAAACCAAAGAAGCAAACCTGGACCGCGAAAGCGCCAGCGCCCCCAGGTCGTCCCCATCGTGCGCAAGTATGAACGAGGCAAAATCCATATTGCAAAAGTACGGAATTATCTTTAATTTTGTTTGTTAAAAACATTCGATATGAAAAACTACCAAGAAGCAGCTCAGAGCTGGCTGGACGGCAATTTCGACGCCGAGACCAAAGCCCAGGTCAAACACCTCATGGAAACAGACCAGACCGAACTGGAAGACGCATTCTACCGCACCCTCGAATTC
>JAEEXZ010000090.1 GCA_016288055.1 Bacteroidales bacterium | reverse complement strand
CAACAACTGCACCCACGAAGTCTGCGACACCCTGCCGGTCCTGCGAAACATCGTAGTGCGTCACCGCTTCCTGGGTGAAGGCCCCGAAGTACGCCTCTATGAGGTCGTCGGCGGGAAACACTCCACCGGCAACAAAGACCTTGACGTCCCGGAAGAAATGTGGTCTTTCTTCAAGCAGTACATTCAGTAGCCGTTATTTGGCAGCAATGCACTCAATCTCCACCAGGGCGCCCTTGGGGAGCGTCTTGACGGCTACTGCGCTGCGGGCCGGAAAGGGAGTTGAAAAGTAGCTGGCGTAAACCTCGTTCATGGCGCCGAAATCGGCCATGTCGGCAAGGAAAACGGTGGTTTTCACAACACGGTCAAGCCCCAGGCCGGCCTCTTCGAGGATAGCCTTGGCATTCAGGATCGACTGCTTGGTCTGCTCCTGGATACCCTCCACAAGGTTGCCGGTGGCCGGGTCGATGGGCAGCTGCCCGGAAAGGAAAACAAGGCCGGCACCACTGTCGATGGCCTGGCTGTAAGGGCCGATCGCGGCCGGAGCTTTGGATGTGCTTATAGCTTTCATATCAATAAATTTTAAACAGTTTTCTTCTTGATTCCACGGACCGGTTCCGCCTCCAGCGGATTCTCCGGCCAGTGGTGTTTGGGATAACGGCGCCGGAGCTCCTTCCGCACTTCAAAGTACGTCCCTTTCCAGAAACTGGCCAGGTCTGAGGTGAGCTGTACCGGTTTGTAGCCCGGGGAGAGCAGTTCCATGAGGATGGACTCCCCATCCACCCGCGGCGTATCCGTAAGTCCGAAACACTCCTGCAACCTGACGCGCAGAACCGGCATGGAAGCCCCCTGGCGATACTCCAGGGCAATGTGACTCCCGGTTGGAACTGTAATATGCGTCGGAGCCAGACGGTCAAGAGCCTGCTGCTGCTCGTAGGAGAGAAAGCCCCACAGGACATCTCTCAGCGGCACTTTCTTGAGCTGAGCAACCGTCGTCGCCTTGCCGATATAGAGAGGCACCCACTCCCCTGCCCGCGCGAGAACGGCCTCCGTGGAAACGTCAGGCAGGGACAAAGAAGGATGTCGGGCCGATACCCACGCGACGCGCCGCTGCAGCAGTTCCACCTCGGGGGCCGCAAAGTCGAACATCGACGTGCCGTCCTTCCGGGCGGCATCGGCAATCACCTGTACCAGCTGGTCCCGGACCCCCTCCGACAGCGGCCTGCTATCCAGCACCAGCACACCAATGCGCTTCTCCCGCCGGGCCACAGCCGCTCCCGCAGCCTTATCCCACAGGACCACATCCCGCTCTGTCGCAAAGGCCGATAAATCCTCGGCCGACAAAGGCGCCGCCACGAATACGCGTCCCACCCCGCCGGGGCGTGCATTCATGCCGGCTACGGCGATCCAGCCCTGGGCGGCCAGGAAGGAGTCTTCCACCGCTACACGGTCCCCGCTTGCCAGCAGGAACTCGCCCGGACGTCCGAACGCCTTCCCGATGCGCTCCGGATAAGCGGCCGCCAGCAGAAGCCCTACCTCGTAGGGATTGGCGTGCAGGTCTTCCAGACGGGGATCCCGTTTGAGTTCGAGAAGGTCTGAAAGGCGCGTGGCGAGGGACTTGCGCTCTGGGGTATCGGCCCTTAAAAGCATGGCGGCGAGGCGGGGATGGCAGGGCTGGGAGACCATGCAGCGGCCGAACGGCGTGATGAGACCCTCGGCGGACAGCGCTCCCAACGACTGCAGGAGTTTCCGCGCTTCGGCGGCATGGGCGGCGGGCGGCGGCGTGAGCCAGGGCAGCGAGAGAAAGTCGGTCCCCCAGGCGGCGGCGTCCAGCACGGGTGAGGCCAGGTCGGCGGTGAGTATTTCGGGGGTGCGGACCGGGGCCATGCGGGATTCTGTTCCCGGCGTCCAGAGACGGTAGCATATTCCGGGCGCGACACGTCCTGCGCGACCGCTTCGCTGCGTGGCCATGTCCATGCTGATACGGGCCGTCTCCAGATGCGAGAGGCCGTTGCGGGCATCGACGACTACGTGCTTGTACAGGCCTCCGTCCACCACGATGCGCACTCCTTCGATGGTGAGGGAGGTCTCGGCGATGGGCGTTGCCAGCACCACTTTGCGCTCTCCGGGGGCGCTGGGCGCGATGGCGGCCTTCTGCTGGGCGTTGGTGAGCAGTCCGTATAACGGGCAGATATGCGTATCTCCAAGGGCTCCGGCGAGGAGTTCTTCGCAGCGTCGGATCTCGGCCTCTCCGGGGAGGAAGGCGAGGATGTCTCCTGCTTCGGTTTTATGGGCTTCCCGGATATAATGGGCCACCAGCTCGGAAACGTTTTCCGGCGTGGCTTCCTTGGCGGTATGCTTGATTTCCACCGGGAACATGCGGCCTTCGCTCGAGATGACCGGCGCCTGAAGGGCCTGGGCCAGAGAGTCCGTGTCGATGGTGGCCGACATGATGATGATGCGGAGGTCCTCCCGCACGAGCGCCTGCGTCTCGCGGGCCAGCGCCAGGGCCTCGTCGCTGTGGATGCTCCGCTCGTGGAATTCGTCAAAGATGAGGGTCGATACGCCCTCCAGCGTGGGGTCCTCCAGCAGCATCCGCGTGAGGATGCCTTCCGTGATGACTTCGATGCGGGTGTCGCGGGAAACCCGGCTCTCCCCTCTTACTCGGTAGCCGACGGTGCGGCCTACAGGTTCGCCCAGGAGCCAGGCCATCCGTTCCGCGATCTGCCTGGCGGCTACGCGGCGGGGTTCCAGCATGAGGAGTTTTCCATCGGCCCGTGCCTGAAGGATGGTCAGGGGCAGCACGGTGGATTTTCCGGCTCCGGGGGGCGCGGTGACGATGAGCCGCGTCTTCTGCTCCAGAATACGATTCACCTCCCCCGCGATACTGTAGGCCGGGAGGGAGGTGAT
>JAEEXZ010000044.1 GCA_016288055.1 Bacteroidales bacterium | reverse complement strand
CTTTGGAAGTGTGCGCCGTCGTAGCGGGCCAGGCCGTTCCGGGTGCCTATCCACAGCGCGCCCTCAGCATCCTGCGTGACCGCATACACCGTATTGGACGGCAGCCCGTCCGCGGCGTTGTAATGGATGAACCGCGGCGCAGCTACGAGCAGAGATACGATGAAGGCAAGGCATGTCATTCCATTGCAAAGATAAGTTTTCCTGCGGAAATAACCTTGTAGATCAGCGAACTGTGGCGAATTCCGCCACAAAAGAGTTTTTTCGAAGGCTTACCTTTGTGCCAAACACTGAAAGCTATGAAAAAAATTCTTGTCTCTTTTTTCGCTCTGCTAACCACAGTAAGCGTTTTTGCACAGGCGGGGCTGAGTCAGGGTGAGGCCGTCGTGAACCCTGCCGGCAACCCCCAGCAGGCCAAAAAGCATTGCCCGCACTGCGGCATCACTATGGGCAATATTACCTATCCCTGGCAACATGAAAACTGGTGCCCCTATTACCGGAGTAACGGATCCGGATCCAGCAGCAGTTCCTCCTCCTCTGTAACGGCAACAGCCATCAGCACGGGTGCCGCCGTTCTGGGAAGCGCCATCTCCAGCCTCATTACCAGCGCCATGGACCACAGCAGCGGGGATAACAACTACTACCGGAACGAGGCCTTCGGCGGACAAATCTCCTTCAAGACTGACTGGTATAGTGACGATGACCACACCTGCGTTGTCCTCCGGGACCCCAAGTCCGGCAAGAAGGGCATCTGGCACAACGCCTATGTCTTCAACCACAAGAGTGACCCCCAGCCTACGTCCGGTTTCTGGATTCTCCAGCCTGTGTTCGATCAAATTTATATGGGCGAACACATGAGCAAGGCCTTCGCAATCACCTGCCAGACAAAGACCAAAAAAGGACAAGAAAAGCAGGAATGGCAGGTCTATGAATTTGGCCTGGGCAGCATGTGCTACAAGGGGCACGCCACCATCATCTCTCCCTTCACGGCGGAGGATGTGGAATTCTCCCTCAAAACCGACAAACTCATGCTGCAGAAAGACGGCCTCTGGGGTCTGTACAAGGTAGCCCGCTCCGGGCCCAATGAAATCAAGAAGCGCCCCATCACCCTCAAGCCTCTGGCCGAGCCGCAGTTTGACAGCATCCAGTTCTACGGCACGCAAAACTGCGTCTGGAAGAACGGCCACGCGGGCATCATCGACGACAACGGCAAGGAGCTCATTCCCGTAAAATACAAAGATGTAGGCACGGTCATCGGCAAGAACAAATGGGCCTGGGCTGTGGCCGATGACGGCAACGCAGGCCTGGTGAACACCAAGGGAGAGGTGATTCTGCCCTTCGAGCACGGCAGCATCCATGTGGACGAATACGGCGTATCGGCCCGCCGGGACGGAGAGGACAAGTACTTTGTGCTGCTCTCCGACGGCTCCAAAACGCCTGCCCTCTACGACGACGTCACCTTCACCAAAGACGGCTATGTATTCGAGCAGAACGGCCTGTACGGCTTTGCAAACCAGCAAGGCAAAACGGTGCTGGAACCCGCCTTCGAGAGCATCCAGATTGTTAATCACGACCCCGAACTGGTGAATTTCACCAAGATCAACGACGACTATGTGGGGAAGAAGATGTTCTTTGTAAAACAGGACGGGAAATGGGGTGTAAAGCGTTGGGCCGACGGAAGCTACATCATGGAGCCGCTCGTCTTGGACAGAAGCAAGGTTCTCTATTACCTGGGAACGCTCAAAACGTTCGACTACGAGATGATGGAAAGGGATCAGCGCGCGTTGTACAGCTCCGTCAAGGACGAGTTTGAGACCCAGGCTCAGTATGAGGCCCGCCAGGCCGATCCTGCCGCCAACGCAGTTTATGTCGATAAAAAGATGGAAGGCTTCCCGCTCCTCTTCCTCCGGGCGCAGATTAAAAAGGCGGCCGAGTCCGGAAGCGGCATGACCATTGGCTGGCATGACTACGATGTGGATCGGCAAGCTTTTCCTTTCAGCAGCAACCTCTCGCCCATCCCCATCTACTATTTGCCCGTGCCCATCGAGGAAGGCCCGGCTTTCCGGGAGGCGCTTGCATCAGTCCGGACCAAGGACCTGCTACAGACCGCCAAAATCTTTATCTATCAGCACTTTGCGCAGATTGCCACCCTGGACATCACTCTGCCGGACGGCAAAACCTATCATTATGTAAATCCGGGCCTGGAAGGCTATACCGGACCTATCGTTAATTATTCAGATTTGTATTGACTATGAAACGTTTAGCACTTCTTGCGCTGGCAGCGCTTCTGTTTGTTCCCGTTTCCGTGAACGCCCAGCGGAAAAACGAAAACCTGGGGAAAAAGTATGGCCCCTATGAGGTTAAAATCGGGAAAGGAAAATACATGAAAGATGCGCCGGTTACGGCTATCTGGAACAACGAAACCGGCGTGTGGGTTACCTCTCCTGTCATAGACAAAAAGAATGGGGCGATGTTCTTCCTGCCCACTACCACTGTGGAATTCATTGAGGGAGAGGATTATGTCCCTCAGGCGCAGGGGCTTGTCAACATTGACTGGGCTTTCTGCTGGGCAAAGGGCATAGAGAATCCCAACGCGAAGTGGCTTTGCAACGGAGAGTGCGGGGTGTACAGGATTGTGGACGACAAGCTGGTTCCCATCATAGAGTCCGGGAGTTCTCTGGAGAAAGCCTACCTGTGGGAAGCTCGCTATGGTTTTTTCAAGTTTGTGCCGCACCATGCCCTTATCATTGGCGTTTTCCGCGAAAAGGACAAAAAAGGCTACTCCGTTTTTAACCTGGACGGTGAGCGCCTGTACAATGACGTGAAGGATTGGAAGTTCAAGGAAGAGCCCAGCCTGTACATCCAGCTGGAAGACGACACCTGGCACCACCTGGACCCGGCCGATGGTTCCCTGGTAGATTAGCCCGCGAGGGTGTCGCCTGACGGGGCAAAGACCCTACCAGATTTCCTGCTCCGTGTCGGAGAGGGCAGCGGAGACTGACTCCGCAGACAGGGCGCCCTGGCCCGGGCCGGAGGTCCCTCCATTGGTACGGAAAAGGGAGTCGCACACGGCGATATCCCAGTCCTCTCGCGCAGACCAGGCGGCATCGGCCCCTTCGTCGCCAAGGACGCTTGTCCCCACCACCTCGCCGCTTTCCAGTGAGATGTAGGTCCAGCGGCCGTGCTGGGAGACAAACTCCACCTCGCCGGTCACTACCTCGGGTTCTTTTTCTCCACCGCGGACACAGGAGACCGCAAGGACGGCCACAGAAAGCAATGCTACTCGAAGAATTCTCATTTCGTTACAGAATATTTCAGTTTTACATGGAGTCCGTTCCGGCTGAGGGTAATCCTGGCCGGTAGCCCGGAAGCGGTCTTGAGATAAAGCGGAAGGTCGGTGCTGACGCGGACAGGTGAGCAGGATACCTTATAACGGGGTACCAGCCCTATCACGAAATAGTTCTCCCCGTCCACGAGAGGCTGCGGAAGAGGGCCCCGGTAGGGATACTCCACGGGCTCTCCGCTGCGGTAGTCGATGACAGAGACGGCTTTCAGCATGCCTTCCCCCTTCACCTTTCCCCGCGCCGAACGCACAATCTTGAGGAAATACCGGCAATAGTCGGCGTGCTCCCCGGAGATGTAATCGGTATAGTCCAGCGCGAACTCCAGCGGCGCCTTGTCATAGGTACCCCGCATGTAATGGTCTCCGCCCTTGTTGCTCATCCCCGTCTGGAGATAGTAGTTCTCCGGATGGCTGGCCGTAACCTCCTCCGTGGCGCCCAGGCTGTAGGAAAGGTCGTCGCGGGAGGTGTAGTCAATGGTGAGTTTGAACAGGATCTGCGGCTCCTGGTACTTGACCTCGGCCGAAATGGCGTCGTCACTGATCACGGAAGAAGGCAGATTCCGTTCACGGAAATAGTCGTAGGGATAGTAGAAATGTCCCCTGTCGTGCGCGCGGGTTCCCCAACTGTTCACCACAATGAAGGCCCCCGTGTGGGTTACGCCCGAGGCGTCGGTAAAGGTGACCAGGTCGTCGTAGCCCACAATGGTCATGGCGTGGGCTCCGTCGTCGGGGAGCGAGGTCACGAGGGCCTTGTACCCAGTTCCGGAAGGACCGGAATAGTCGGAGACCATTTCCCATCCGTAGCAGTGGCCGGAAAACGAAAGGATGCCACCCGGCTTCCCGTCGGTGCCGGCAAGATAGGCCTTGTATGCATCCACGTCCTTGGGAATGGAAATGAAGCGGGACACCCTGTAGCGCAGGGCATTGTGGTATTTCTCGAAACCCGACGGCCAGGTGAAGGAAGACATCGTGAGGGTGGAGAAGTCTTCCTCCGTCATGACGCCGGAGCGCATGGCCACGAACAGGCCGTCCTCTGCGAATCCCCCCTGATCCACGCCGTCGTTCACCAGGTTCCAGATATACTGGTAGCTGAACCGGTTGGCCGGACTCGCCGACGCATCCCGGTCCAGGTACCGGTTCATCTCGTAGGTGAACACATAGCCGATACTGGACGCCTGGGCGCAGGAGCCGCCGCTCTGGTCGAAGACAGGCGGAAAATACTTATTGGCAGAATTGTCCACGTACTGCGGCAGGACGGCCAGAAGAAGTGCAACGATTACCTTCATTGTGCCAGGCGTTTATATGTCTTGAGGGCTTCCCGCCGAACCTCTTCCGGGAGAGAAGAGTCGGCGCTCATCTCGCCAGCCACCTTCACTATTTCGGCGGCGTTCCAGGCATGTCCGTGCCAGCCCAGGGCCTCCAGCAGCATCACCTGCTCGGTAGCGGGGGCCGATGCACGCAGGTATTCCAGCAGCGCAGGCACAAAGCCGTAATTGAGATGGGAACGGATTTGCCGGATGCAGGAGCGGCGCTCCTTCGCACTGGTGGAAGGGTTGAAAACTGCTGCCTGATCCTGATGGAAACGGGTGGCCGAGCGCCCGAAAGCTTCCCTCAGGGCTGCAGCTTCTTCCGCCGCCTTCACCATGTTCTGGAGCGCAAGCTGCCTTTCGAATTCGGCCGACAGGGCATCCGTGTCAAAGGACAGGAGCGAATAGGAAGTATCGAAAGCAATGCGAGACGTGGGGTTGTTGGTAAGGAACATTTTCACCATCCCGGGGATGAGACGGGCATCCCCGCTCTTTCCGGCATATTTGACTGCCGTGCGGCGGATGAACTCGTCGGCATCGTCCAATGCCAGCGAAATACCTTCCACAAAAGCGTCGCCCCTGCTCCGGGACAGGCAGTAGAAGGCCTCCAGCCGCACCACGGCATAAGGAGACGTGCGGTAAATCTCCAGGATTTCCGCCGCCTTCAGGGCTCCTTTCCTGTACAGGTGCTCCAGGGCCAGCGCTTTCTCGTCCGGCGTTCCCTTGCGCAGCAAGCGCTTCCAGGCAGCTTTACTGTCTTTCTGAATGAGCACATCCAGGTTCTCTCCCTTGTAAGCGAAACGGAACGTCGGGTCTCCGATCAGGTGGGACTCGATGTAGGGGGCATAACGCACCAGATCTCCTGCGCAGCCGCCCGCCGCCACCAGACCAAAGAAGCGGTCGGGCCACTTGTCCTGCAGGGAATTGACGCTGTTGGCCTGCACGGCCACGGTTCCTCCTTCCTGGAAGATGTATTCGTCGGCAATGCAGTTGTCCAGCTGGAAAGAGCCATTGTAGCAGGCATCCAGCACCACCAGCTGCGCGGCGGGCTTGTAGCCATAGCCGGCGAAATCCTGGATATGGAGATCCAGGTCAGTATCCTTCTCCGTATAGGGCGGCGCTATCGCATTCAGGTATTCTTTCTCGGGGGCGCCATGATGGTGCAGCATGGCCACGTTCAGGTCCGGACGCATAATCTCGTTCATGAGGTGGAACTTTACCGGGACGGCATCCGAATAGTCTATGTAGCTGATATGATGGCGTCCGTCGTCGATAAGCGGGAAATGCTCCAGCCACACGCGTTTCTCGTCCAGGCGCGCGGTCTTGCTCTCCGAGATGTATCCGTGACCGCTGAAAAACATCAGCTGGTCCATCACCGGAGGGTTCAGACGGGCATCGGCCGCCTTGAGGAGGAAAGCCTTGAGCGCATCGGTCCGCACTTTCCCGTCGGCATCGACAGGACGGATTCTCCCGGAGAAAATGTCGGGAGAGAGCGTCTGCGCCCCTTCAGCGCTGAGCCTGTAATAAAAGAGAGGAGTCCCTTCATCGTGGCCGATGGGCTCGAACGCCAGGGAGAAGTCGTCGTAAAAACGGTCGGAGGGGATGGAAGACTCTTCCCGGGGAAAACGCTCCTCGTCCATCTTGAAGGCGCTGGCCAGATGCTGCGCGCCTCTCACCATGGCGACGGGGATGTCCCCCACGAACACGGCTCCCACCAGCGGCTGACGGGCGTCAAAGTGCATCTTCCTGAGGACCACGCGGATACTGTCCGGTACGCCCCAGACATCCTGGACAATCTCCACCTTGTAACCATCGGCCTTCGAGACGGCGTCGGCGTAAGCCGATACTTCGGCCTGCGCGGCCGCGTAGCTGGAGGGGTCGATGACAATGGCGAAGCGCTCGCCTTTTGCGAGGGCGGAAAGGCTGGCAAAAAGCAGCAGGAAGGAAATAACTATACGGCTGATTTTCATATTCTTAATAAGTGTATGCAAGTCGGTGCCATTCTATGGCTTCCTGGATGGTGTTTCCTAAGACCCTGTTGGAACAGGTGTCGGCGAAGGCGCGCACTTCGGGGAGTTTGTGCGCCGGGAGATAGATGCGGAAGGACCGGGCGTAGAACATGGACCACTTCTCGCTCAGTTCCCCGCGGATGAGGGCGTCAATGTCCTCGTCCCAGCTTCCGCAGCGCTTCCGGGCGATGGAACGGACCGTCTCGAAATACGTGGTGTCGGCGCTCTGGACGGCCAGGCTGTCCAGCGACGCGTCGATAGCCCGCAGCATGGGCTCGCGGGGGAAGAACTGAAGCGTCTCGTACATATTCTGGCGAATGCGGGCCGATGTGTGGTTCTCCGTAACCATACGCGCCACCAGCGGGATAAGACCGGGATCTCCCAGCGGGCCCAGGCAGTTGACGGCCTCCCGCTGTACCTGTTCGGCGCTGTCCTCAATCGCAATCCGGACGGCCTTCATGCGCACAGCATGGTCACAGTCGCGGATAATGGTGTTGAAGGCCTCGTGCCGTTCGATGGATACCGGCGAAGTGCGCAGGATGCGGAGCAGCTGCTCCGGGCTCTTCCGGCCATACCGGATGTCCAGGCAGGCTTGGTCGGCGGATCGGCTCAGTTTCTCCTTCCTGAAGGTAAAGGTAGGATCTCCCACGATGTGCATTTCCAGGTAGGGGGAAAAGCGGTTGAGGTCTCCCACCGGATATCCCTGCGCCACCAGGCCCAGGAATTCGTCGGGCCACTTGTCCTGCAGCACATTCACGGTACCGCCCCAGGCGACCAGCGTGCCGCCTTCCTGGAAAATGTATTCGTTGGCTATACAGTCGCTGTTGTTGAATGCCGCGTTGAAACAGGCATCCATGAGGACCACTTTGGCCTGCGGACGGAAACGGCCGAAGTCGGCGAGGGTGAGGTTGTCCTCTTCCTTAACCTTGAAATACTGTGTGTCGTAGTCTCCGTGATGGTGCAGGATGGCAATGTCCAGCTCCGGGCGCATGAGTTCGTTCTGCACGCGGGGCTTCACCGGATCCAGGTCTGTATGGTCCATGTAGGTAAATGCCCCGGGGAGGTTTCGCATCCAGGGAAGGTGCTCCCGAAGGGCCATCTGCTCGTCCATATGCGCCCACCGGCTCTCCGCGATGCTGCCGGAGCCCGTAAAAACGAAGACATGGTCCAGGCGGTCGGGGTTCCGGTGCGCACGGGCGGCTTTGTCAAGATACAGCCGCAGTTTCTCATAACGGGTAGAGCCCTCGGTATCCGTAGGGCGGATGCGGCCGCTGAAGATATCGGGTTCCAGGGGAACCTCCCGGCCGGACGTAAGGCTGTAATAGAAGAAAGGATCTCCGTCATCGTCTTTCCCCAGATACTCGAAGGTGAGGTCGAAGTCGTCGTAGAAACGGTCCGACGGCACGCTGGATTCCTTACGGGGACGCGTCTGGTCCATCTTGAACGCGCTGGTAAGAAACTGCGCATCCCTCACCATGGGGATGGGGATGTCGCCGATAAAGACGGCGCCGCAGATCTTTCCCTCCCGGTACAGCGCTTCCAGGCAGGCCTTGACGGCATCGGGGCTTTCCCAGTCCCGGCACAGGCGGTAGACTTTGTAGCCATCTACCTCTTCCAGCGCCGTTTCATAGCGGTCCAGCTGGGCCGATGCCTCCCGTTCGCTCACAGGGTCGATAACGACGGCGACACCTGCCCGGTGAGAGCAGGAGCACAAAAGGATGAATGAGAGGAGGGAGATAAAAATCTTTGTTTTCATGTTTGCTTTTAAAACCTGAGGAAAGCGCCTGCGGAAGCTCCGTACCAGGCGGTTCCAGCTTTCAGTATATGGCCCTTCACAAAGACGCCGGGACAGAGCTGTCCGACGGGTGCAAACACCCAGTCGGCCCTGAGGAAGGCGTGCAGCCGGGCCGATGTCTCGTAGGCAAACACCGGTGCCACATAGGCCTCGGAGATATCGTCCTTTGCAGAGGCTGCATTGCCCGTTGCATAGACAGCCTCTCCCAGCGGAAGCCGATAGCCCACGCCGGCCCAAAGGTCCAGGGTATGAGCGCCGACGGGGAACGTCTTCCAGGCATCGGCCTTACATTCCAGCAGGTTCCAGGCCTGCTTCCGCGGGTCTCCGTCGGTATAGTGCGTATGGCCTTCGGCGAGTAGCGTCGCACCGGCGGACATGCCCCAGGACTGCGCCCGGCTCACGCGGTAACAGGCCTCCACCGTGAGCCTGGAGCCGGCGTTGTTCTTGTATCGGCTCATAATCTCGTAATAGGAGAGGTTGCCGTGTTCGGTGTCTGTCCGTTGTTTCTGGTCGTACCAGAAGCCATCCATGAGCTTGAGGCTGGCCTGGAGGACGACGCTCTGGCGCAAGGTCCCCTTGATATCCAGCCGTTCCAGGAAGGTAAGGCGGGTATAGCGGTAGTCTCCGGCCTTCCATTCATAGGCGGCCCCACCGTCGCGGGCATTTTCGCTGCCAGTCTCGAAGCCCAGTTCCATAAAGTTTTCCAGGCGGCTGCGGGTAAGGGCCATGTTGATGCCGACCCTCCATGCCGCGCCGGAATACTCGCGGGGCGCACTGGCGCTTTCCGAGGAGCTGAAGGCAAAATAGTCTCCCATGCCCTTCATCTTGTAGTAGCGGTAGGCCGTCTGGCCATCCTCCAGGCTGTAGGCGAACTGGGAGAAGAAGAGCTCCGCTCCTCCGTAGAGGCCTGCGCTCCAGCCTTCACCCTGGCGGTATTCCAGGCCCAGCGTGAACGGAATGCGAGAGAAGTCATTGCTGGGGCGGGGATCCCGCGTGTCGGTAAGTCTCGCGGTGGTGAGGCCGATTTTCCCGGCGGCAATCCAGCGGGAACCGATGTTCCAGGACAGGGCGCCTTCAAGGTCGAAGCGCTCGGTGGTGGCGTCGTCCGCTACGGTGTCTCCCAGAGTATAGGGATTGTCGGGATCGTTGCCCGTGAGGGAATTCCAGTTTCGCTCGAACTCCCGGGTGTTCCGGTACTGGAGAAGTCCCTGCGTGCGAACGTTGCCAAGGGTTCCCACCTCCTGGACAGAAAGGTCCAGCTCGCTCTTCCCGGCAGGACGGTCGGGGCGGTGGTAATCTCCCTTTTCAAAGTTCCAGGCGGCAACGGCGGCCTTCCAGTCGGCTACGGGATGATAGGAGAGCGAGACGGGAGAGGCGCTTTCGCTGCGGACGTTCCGGGCGGTGTTGTCCCTTTCGGCATGCCACACCTGCGCAAAAACTTCCCCTGCCGGCACCAGGAGGAGCATCGGCAGGAGAAGAAATGTGCGACGAAACTTATTCTGCATCTACTTCAGTGGGTTTGGCGCCGGGGACGACCTTCTCCACCACAAAGTCGGCGGAGGACTTGTTGGTGTCCTTGTAGTAGGCGCGGCCGTTCTCGATCTTGGTCACCTTGCGGCGGACAGCCAGGCCACTCCAGGCGGCAGGACCGGCAATACCCTCTGCGTCGTCAACGGGGAGGAAGGTGGGATAGTGAACCTCGGCATCGGCTTCCCATACATCGATGGCGTCCAGCACATACTCGCTGGGAATCATGAGATACTGCAGGGAGGAGGTGGTTCCGGGGGTAGTCATCACGTTCTCGGGGTTGGCGGCATATTGGGCGGGAGTAACACCGGCGGGCAGTTTGGCGATGAGACCGGCCCAGCCAAAGAAGTTCTGGCCCCAGTTGAGCTGGCTGGTGAAAAAGGCGGTGACGAGTTCCATGTTGCGGATGCCGTCATAGTCGGTATCCTTGGCGTTGTAGGAGCCGTAGAATTCCCAATCGGCCTTGGAAAGGTCTGCGCAGCCCTCGAAACCTTCGCCCTGGGCGGAGTGGTTGATGGGGGCGTTGGCAATCACGACGCTCTCACCGGGCTGCAGGGGGTAGTCGGTACCCTCGCCGGGGAAGGCGTAAACCGGGCTCTGGCAATTACCGCCGTACAGGTTTTCCATGCCGTTGGCCTGCCAGGGGTTGGCCTTGCTCTGGCGGCCCATACCGCCCATCAGGATAATCTGATCCAGGTACTGGACTTCGTCGGAGTTGTTCACCAGCTCGATCCAGGTATCGCTGAGGGGCTGGATGTAATACTGCTTGCCGGGGGTGTACTGGACAGCCTTGATGATGATGGGAGAGGCCGATGCCACGGCAAGGGCCACCTCGACGGTCTTGTCCTCATAGAGGGAGACCTCGGCGGCGCCCACTACCTTCTTGGCGGCGGAGATGCTGCCGCTCACAGAGACCTTGTATTCGCCCTGCGGGAGGGAGGCCGATGCCGTGATGGCATTCTCGGCCTTTACCACCTCGAGGGCAGTGGTGGCGGTGCCTTTTACAGCCTCAACGGTAATGTCACCGAGTTCTGCCACTCCCTCAGGAAGGGCGACACTTACGGTAAGGGTGAATTTCTTGGCAGTCTCGGCCTTTTCGCAGGAAGAGGCGAGGAGGGCGGTGGCTGCTACAGCCAGCGCGCCCAACATGTTCATAATGCGCTTCATATTCTATAGATTGATTTTGATTTCTGCTCCAAAGTACATACTCGGGTATAGCTGAGTCTTGGACTGGCTGTTCCTGTCCACATGATAGCGGCTTGTATTGGTTACGTTGTTGGCCGTGAAGGAAATCTGGGCGTGGGAGCCGATCTCCTTGGTGAGCCTTATGTTGAGAAGGGCCCAGGGCTCGACGACATCCGGCAGGAAACCGTAGGTGTAGAAGCGGTCCAGCATGTAATTCAGGGCCGGGTCGGCGTTCATGGCGGCGCCATTCCAGGCCGTGAACTGTCCGTCGCGGTCGTAGAAGCCCAGCGGCTCCACAGCCAGGTAGTCCTTGCCCTGATAGGTGTAGTCGAAGGCTCTTGAATGCCCGTTTTCATCCAGGTAAACGGAACGGAGGGACTCATACCACACGACTTGCAGCGTGGTAGTGAGGACCAGTTTCACCTCGGGGATATGGGTGATGAAACGGAAACTGGTATTGACGCGGTTCTGGACGGTGCCGCGTCCGGCGGGCATCATGGGCGCGTACAGGTCTATCTTGCTGCGATAGCTGGTGCTGGCGGTTTCCCGGGTTCTCTGGATGTGGAACCATGCGCCGTTAATGCTCACGGACGTCCGGATGGGACGGATGGTACCCAAGTCCAGACCGTATTCGATGCCGTACTTGATCCTGCGGGCGTTGTTGGACGGACGGCTCCAGCTGGAGAACTCCATCTTCTGCACCTCATCGGCCGCCTGGCGGGCTCCGGAGAGGGTATAGAAGACCTTGTTCCCCTCCAGGGCCAGGTCGGTCGCGCCGTCGGGGACCACGAACTGCTTGTATTTCCCGTAGTACAGCTGGCCGTCATAACCGAACTCGTCGGTGTGCGTTTCGTGGAAGAAGGTAACGAAGCCGGTCGCCGCCTTTGTCTTCCAGCTCAGGCCCAGTTCCCTTTTCACGGCGTGGGCCGGCCTCAGGTCCGGATTGGACGTTTCGTTCACAATCTGCGTATCAATGACGGCCAGGCCGGTTCCGGAAACTTCCGAATAGCGGTTCAGGCAGATGAAGTCGTAGTAGGCAGGCTCCGGGTACAGATACAGAAGGGGCGGCATCTTGTTGGAGATGCCGAAGCCGGCATTCAGGGACAGGGCTTCGTCCAGCAGGCCCAGGGACAGATTTAAGCGGGGTTCCACCACGAAGTAGCCCTTCAGGCTGGAAACGCGCAAGCCTACCTCGGATTTGAGGGCCGTGCGCCCGCCGAGGGACAGGCGGCCCTTGTCGGTCACGAAGGCCGACAAGGTGTTCAGGGCGGGGATGTCTTTGTAGGCGCGCGGCCTCAGCGTATGGGCCGACGCAGCCTGGGGCGGGGTTTCCGCGTCATAGGTGAAGCCTCTTCCCAGATTGACATCCAGCGTATATTCCACACCTGCCCTTATCTTGTTATAATCGTTCTGTCCTGTCTGGAAGTATTTCCCGGCAATGAGCTGGGCAAAGACATTCACAGGCACTCCGTGCAGGCTGTACGCGGCATAATAGGGCTTGATTTTCTGGGCAGCCTGGTGGAGGCCGCTTTCACGGGTGTCGGTAACGGCGCCGTCCGGGCTCCAGACCTTGCTCTCGTGGAGGTCTTCCGTGCGGGAAGCCTGGGTAGAGAAATTGTAGTCCAGGGAGCTCAGAAAGGCATCTTTCCCGGGCTGGAAGCTGCCGCTTGCCGAGAGGCGGAATCCCATGTTCCGGTTGGTGTAATTGATTTCCTTCTGGGCCAGCTGGGGGTCTGTCTTACGCTCGTTGACATTGGAATAGACAGAACCTCTCACATGAAGGCTGGCCCGGTTCCACACCTTGGAGTAACCAGCCGCGGCGGTCAGGCGGTCGTAGCCCAGATACTTCCGGCGAGGGTCGGCGTAGCTCTGGCTCCAGTCTCCGCCTATGTTGAAAGAGCCGCCGCGCTTCAGGGCGAAACCTTTTCCCAGATAGACCAGCTTGGACTGGGGGTCTATCTGCGACTTGATTTCCCAGGGAGTGCGGCCGGCCTTGGTCTTTACGATAACAACGCCGGAGGTAAGATTCCCGTATTCGGCCGAGGGAATACCGCTGATCACTTCCATGGATTCCACCACGCCGGCGCTGACGGTCCGGAGGTCGGCGCCACCACCGGCGGTAGTCTGGTCGCTCATGCCGTCGGTCTGCGTTCCGGAAGCCGAGCCATAACGGGTAGAGGCAATGGCCTGGAGATTGGCGTCATTGCTGAGGGGCGTTCCGTCCACGATGACGGAGGTGCCCAGGGAGGCATTGGACTTGGGATCGATTTCCCGTACGCTTGCCTGCGAGAGTTCGTTCAGGTTGGGGTTCCGGGCCAGGTTGCCGGGAACCAGTTGCAGCAGGTCGCTCACGCTCTTGGGCTGCAGGTGGCGGACCGCCTCTTCGTTAATGACAGATTTGGAACCCAGATCTTCCCGTTCTGCAGTGACAGTCACGCTGTCCAGGACAAGGCTTAACGCCTGCAGGCGAAAATCCATCGTCCGGGAGGAGGCCAGCTCCACCGATCCGTTTATTTCCTTGAAACCGACAAAAGATACCAGATATTCGTATTTTCCCTTTTTCAGATTCGAGAACTCATACTTTCCGTCTTTATCCGTTGTTACCCAGAGGGAACGGTTGAGCGACACCACGGCCAGTTCCACGGGAAGGCCGTCTTCGTCGGTCACACGGCCGGACAAACGGAAGGACTGAGAAAAAGCCAGTTGGATAAAAAGCACAAGAAAACAAGTGCTCAGTAACACCTTCTTCATAAACGCAACTAAAAACCGCGGCAAAGATACAGAACCTTTCCGCGGCATTCAATCCCTATTTATAGCTATTTATTTTCTCCTGATTTTCCACCCGATGACCGCCACCAGGAAAGACATCAGGGGAGACAGGAGGCAGAAAAAGCAGAAAGGGGCGTAAACCAGGGTGGGAACACTCAGGATGGTGGCCTGCGTCATGCCGCAGCTGGACCAGGGGAACAGGGGCGAGGTGACCGTAGCGGAATCCTCCACGCTGCGGCTCAGGAGCCGGTTTTCGTAGCCTCCCTTTTCGAAGGCGTTCCGGTAGATGTTGCTGGTAAGGATGACGGACAGGTACTGGTCGGAGACGATTCCGTTCAAGGCCGTTCCCGTCAGGACTGTGGAACCAACCAGCCCGCCGCGGGTACGGGTGAGGGGCCGAAGGACGGAAGACATGTCCGCGATCATGCCGCTGGCCTGCATGGCGGCGCCGAAGCACATGGCGCACAGGATGAGATAGATGGTGTTGAGCATACCCAGCATGCCGCGCGTAGCGACCAGCTGGTTCACCTCGGCCACGCCCGTATCCAGCGTCACCGAATTATAGATGCTCTCCACGATGCCCGTAAAGAATATGCGGGCCGATGATCCCTCCGTCACCGCCTCTCCCACCGACCGCACAATCTCCGGCTGGAACACCAGCGCGGCGACGGAGGCCGTCAGGACCGACAGGGACAGCACCAGGATGGCCGGCATTCTCTTCCAGATCAGAAAGCCCGTGATGGCCGGTACGATCATCAGCCAGGGCGTGATGTGGAATTTCGCAGCCAGCGTGCCGGAATATACCTCGGCCGGCATATCGGGCGACCCGCCGCCCACAAACCCCAGCACCGTGAACAGCGCAAGCGTAATGAGGAAGGAGGGAACCGTCGTATAATACATGTACTGGATGTGTTCGAAAAGACCCACCCGGTTCACCGAGGAGGCCAGCACCGTCGTGTCCGACAGGGGGGAGATCTTGTCTCCGAAGTAAGCGCCCGAGATGATGGCGCCGGCCGTCATAGCATCCGAGAATCCCTCGGCCCGGCCGATTCCCAGAAGGGCCACGCCCACCGTGGCGATGGTGGTCCAGGAGGAGCCGGTCATTACGGAAACCAGCGCACACAGCACGCAGGCCGTAAGCAGGAACAGCTTGGGGCTGATAATCTGGATTCCGTAATAGATGAAGGACGGAACCACACCGCTCATGGTCCAGGTGCCGGAAATGGCACCGATCAGGAGCAGAATCAGGATGGCCGATCCCACATTGCCGATATTCGCACAGATCTCCCGTTCAAACTCCTTCCAGGGAATCCGGTACAACCACATTCCCAGCCAGACCGCCACGCCGGCCGCGACCAGCAGCGACACCTGCGAGGCACCCAGGATGGAATCCGAACCAAAGATGGAAATGTCGAAGGCGAGCAGCGCTACCAGGACAACAAGGGGGATAAAAGAGACAAGTGTCCTTTTCACGTTCATTCTCATAGTGCTACCTGGGCTTCAATCGTGGCGAGTGCCGCCTCCAGATGTTCGGCGGTAAGATCTTTCCGGACGGCTTCCAGATCCAGCCCCTCCAGATACTCTTTCAGACGGGAAGGATCCGCATCGATATGGCTGGCGCACTGGGCCCATCTCAGGAAGGGACGGGACAGCAGTTTGTACAGGTCCACCGACGTGTTGAAGATATCTTTAAGAACCGGCGTATAGGCCATCATGCGATGGAAAACGCCCTTCTTTCCGAGAAGCAGGGAGACGGGAGCGTCCTCCGGGAAGGTGCAGGAGAGCACCACTTCTTCGCTGGCAGACATCTCCGGTACGCT
>JAEEXZ010000007.1 GCA_016288055.1 Bacteroidales bacterium | reverse complement strand
CTGAAAGTGGAGTATAGGGGAGTCGAACCCCTGACCTATAGATTGCGAACCTATCGCTCTAGCCAACTGAGCTAATACCCCGCGGAAAGGATTGCAAAAATACGGGATTTCCTTTAAAGAAACAAGTTTTCACCGCAAAATTCCGTATCTTTGTGTTATGAGAATTCTGATTTCCAACGATGACGGATATAAAGCGGCAGGTATCCATGTCCTGGCCCGTGTGATGGCCAAGTTCGGCGAAGTGACGGTAGTGGCTCCCAAATACCACCAGAGCGCCATGTCCATCGCCGTGTCTTTGGGTGTGAAACAGCTGGCCTACAAGGAGCTTCCCGGGGAAGGTCCCGGAAACTGGTCCTATCTGGATGCTACACCGGCTTCCTGTGTGAAGTTCGGCCTGCAGTACAAGTACGAGAACCGCAATCCGGACCTTGTCGTTGCAGGCATCAACCACGGCAGCAACGCTTCTACCGGCGCCAACTACAGCGCCACCCTGGGCGCGGTGGAAGAAGCAGCCATCAACGGAATCAAGGGCATCGGCATATCCATTACTTCCCATCGGGCCGATGCCGACCTCTCCGCCGTAGAGCACTTGCTTCCCGGGATTATCCGGGATCTCCTGGCGCACTGGCCGCAGGACAGGCCCGGGCTTTACTTCAACGTGAATTTTCCGGATTCGCCTCTGGAGCTCATCAAGGGTGTCAAGTGGGCCCGGCAAGGGCATGGCCACTGGATCAAGGAGTTCGAAGAATGGGACGAAAGGCGCCTTGTAGAACTGGGCCTTACGGACTCCTTCCTGTGGCAGCAGCACCGCGTGGAACTGGAACCCGGAGAGAAAGCCTACTTCATGAAAGGCGAATTCGTCAATGACGACACCGACCCCACCCAGGCCGATCACCTTCTGGTCAAAGACGGCTGGATCACCATCACCCCCTGTGTAGCCGACCTCACCGACTACACAGTGCTAAACGCCAAACTCCACATCTAGCCACTCCCCTCTTAAAAGCACATTTTCTGCCTTAGAGCCTGGTCTCTGTGCCTTCACCCCGGATGGCGCAGGTCTCACGGTGCATGGAGCAGGTTCCACGATAATTGGAGCAGGTTCCAAAATAGGGGCGAAACCGGCGCCGCGAATTGGCCTTCTACGTTGTTCTGATGGAGCAGGTTCAAGGCCTAAAATGGGACCTGCGCCATTTAGTTCGACACCTGCACCATCTACCTCGGCACCTGCGCCATTCAAGCCGATGCCTGCACCATTCAGATCACGCCCTGCGCCATCTAACTCAGAACCTGCGCCGCCAACCACCATCACTCCAACAAAAGACCGGCTCGCAACAGAGCCGGTCTTTATCATACTACTTGGATATCTCGTTGAAGATCTCTTCAATCATCTTTACGACGTTGTCCTCATTCAGGAGCCAGAAGTCAAAGCCGTATCGGTTAATGAGTGTGTCAAAAATGATCAGGGCAAAATCAATGGCGCCATTTTCATGGGCTGGCATGTCGGGCATCCAGGTAATGTCCCCGACGACCGATTGCGTGATATCATCCTTGCTCAGGCCCAGCGTATTCACCAGATAGTTATACAGATTGGTCTGGTTCACAACGGGCACGGTGATGTCCTTCTTGTGGTGGATGAGGGCGATGCGGGCGTCCTTGGTGGGCTTCCAGGTTTTGGCCAGGTTCTCTTTCTCAAGGGCATGCATCAGTTTTTGGGAAACCTCAGACTTCATATCCTGAATTTCCTTGCTGGCAAAGTTGGAAAACTTAAGGGAGCCAATCATGGCGTCAATTTCCTGCTGAGTGTAATTCTTACTCAGGAGCCAGTTGTCTGCATTGGCGAGGGCGTCTCCCTGTAACAATCTGTCGCGGGTATAACCCATTCTGGAGTACTCGTTGAAAGCCAGCATGACACTGATAATGGTAGAAGGCATGCCGGAGATGTCTGTCCGGGTCATCTCCCGGTACGTAGCGGGCATATCGTACGGGCCGCCACCGGCAAAGGAATGAGTGATTTTGATGTCCGGATACTTCTCTGCCACCAGTTTCTCCACGGCAACAGTTGTCTGACCACCCTGGGAGTAACCCAGATTGAAAAGGTAGTTTTTGCTCTCATCCATGGTGATATTGATACTGGGGAAGAGCTCACGGGCAGCAAGAAGGCAGTCAACGCTGGCCTGTGCATTGACAGACCCCACACAATATGCCTGGTTTTTGTCTTCCGTACAGCCGAAGCCGTAATAATCGGCCGATACACCAACCATGTGGCTGCCTACCACGAACTTCTGGATCATGAGGTCTCCCTTGGAGGGGCACTGATCCTTACGATATACGGTGAAATGATTGACAAGCACCACGCCCACTGCCGGAGCCTTTCCATTTTTGATTTCATCACCCACAGTAATGGCGCCAGAGAGGGTAATGGGATGGCCGAACGGATCCTTGGAAGGGTATTCGATGTTATAGGCAGTCATCTTGTCTTCCGGATAATACTTGACGGCCGTAATCTTTGCAGCAGGTAGCGGCTGTTCCTTATCACAGGAAACGAGACCCAGGGTCAAAGCAAAGCTAAGCAGCGCAAAGAGCAGGTAGATGGAGTTTTTCATGTTCTTAATGGGTTAATTGTTTATCTATTAACGCCCAAAGATAATCATTTTTCGAAAAAATTGTTCCTTTTTGACAAATTTATAGGGTAACCTACATCTAGCCGATTCCCTTCTGTCCCAATACCTAGCGCAGGTCTCACGGTGTCTGGTGCAGGTTCCACGATAATTGGAGCAGGTTCCAAAACAGGGGCGAAACCTGCGCCGCGAATTGGCCTTCTACGTTGTTCTGATGGAGCAGGTTCAAGGCCTAAAATGGGACCTGCACCATCCACCCCCACACCTGCACCACCCCTCCCCCCCACACAAAAAAAAGACCGGCTCCAAACAGAGCCGGCCTTAAAGAAGTGTTTCCGAAACAACTTACTTGGTGATCACCTTAGCCATTTCGCAAACCTTGTTGCTGTAACCCCACTCGTTGTCGTACCAGGCGCAAACCTTCACGAAGGTCTTGTCCAGCTGGATACCGGCCTTCTCATCGAAGATGGAAGTGCGGGAGTCGTTGCGGAAGTCGGTGGAAACCACAGCCTCGTTGGTGTAACCGAGAACACCCTTGAGCTCACCCTCGGAGGCGGCCTTCATGGCAGCGCAGATCTCCTCGTAGGTAGCTTCCTTGGCGAGTTCGCAGGTCAGGTCAACGAAGGACACATCGCTGGTGGGAACGCGCAGGGACATACCGGTGAGTTTGCCGTTCAGCTCGGGAAGAACCTTACCTACAGCCTTGGCAGCGCCAGTGGAGGAAGGGATGATGTTCTCGAGGATACCACGGCCACCACGCCAGTCTTTCTTGGAAGGACCGTCAACGGTCTTCTGGGTAGCGGTAGCAGCGTGAACGGTGGTCATCAGGCCACGGACAACACCGAACTTGTCGTTGAGCACCTTGGTGATAGGAGCCAGGCAGTTGGTGGTGCAGGAAGCGTTGGAGATGATGTTCTGGCCAGCGTAGGTGTTGTGGTTTACGCCGTAAACGAACATAGGGGTAGCGTCCTTGGAAGGAGCGGACATGATAACCTTCTTGGCACCGGCCTTGATGTGAGCCTCGGCGAGCTCGGCGGTGAGGAAGAAACCGGTGGACTCAACAACGACGTCGGTGTTGAGGGCACCCCAGGTGATGTTGGCGGGATCCTTCTCGCAGAAGACCTGAATCTTGTTGCCATCTACGATGAGGTAGTTGCCTTCCACTTTGATATCGTGGTTGAACTGACCATGTACGGAGTCGTACTTGAGCATGTAAGCGAGATAATCGGGATCGAGGAGGTCGTTGATACCGACGACCACGATGTCCTTAGAGAAGTTCTCCACGGCAGCGCGGAAAACCATACGACCGATACGGCCAAAACCGTTAATACCAAGTCTGATCATAATTGTTTGTGTTAGTTATTTGTTGTTAAAAACTCTTGCTTTCAAAATTGCGCCGCAAAGTTAGTAAAAAAATTTAAGACTGCAAAAAACTTTCCCCGCCAAAGAAACTCCTTTCGACGACGTCACATATAATGTGACCAGCCAGGGTCTGGCATTCCTGGATGCGCGGCGTGTCTTTCGAAGGGATGTGGATAACATAGTCGTAAGCGTCCATCCGGCAGGCTTCCTCCCCGACGATGGCGACGCTCACCACGCCCTTCTCCCGGCAGGCGTCCAGCGCACGCACCAGGTTGGCCGAATTTCCCGAAGTGGAAATGCCGATAAAGACGTCCCCCGGCGCTCCGCACGCGATGATTTGCCGATAGAAAACCTCATCGTAACCATAATCGTTGCCGATAGCGGTAAGGATAGACGTATCCACGGTGAGGGCCAGGGCCGGAAGGCCGGTGCGGTCCAGGCGGAACTTGTTCACCAGCTCGGCCGCCATGTGCTGGGCGTCGGCGGCGCTCCCGCCGTTCCCCGCCCAAAGGGTCTTGCCGCCGGCGCGGTAGGTCCTCACCAGGAGGGCGGCCACCTCCGCGAGGCGGTCCATGGCGTTTTCATCGGCCAGAAATTGCTCTTTCACGCGGGCCGATTCGGCCACTTGTTCCTTAACGAAGTTCTTGTAATCAGTCATAGCTCACAAATATACAAAAAAAACGCGACTCCGCAGGGGAGCCGCGCCTGTCATTAACGGGCCGACGCTTAGAAAGCGTAGTATACGCCGATGGTGGAGCCGGGGTTGATGCCAAAATTGAAGGTATTGCCATAATAGCCCAGCGAGCACACGTGGGTTACGAAGGACCACTTGTCGTTCAGGGGAACGGCGATACCGGCAGCGACACCCACTCCCCAGGTGGAGGAGGAAGCAACTTTGGAACTGGTGTTCGTAAAGTTGAGTTTGGCATCTCCGAAGAAGCGGACGGGGCCCACTTCCGCGAAATAGTAACGGAAATAAGGATTGATGTCGAAGACGGTGACACCTTCACTGAAACCAAGTCCGAGGCTTACACCGGCTGCCATGTCGTCATTGAAATTGTAGCCCACTTCCGGAGCGATGGAGAACACGGCGGCGTTTTCGCCGTTTGCAGCCGTACCCACGAAAGTGAGGCCGCCGCCCACATAAACCTGGGCCTTGGCGGTCAGGGCGGCCAGGCTCAGGGCCAGGATAACAAAAAGTTTTTTCATAACACTAAAGGTTTTGGGTTTCATGTTTATCAACACGAATTTATTCCTTTTTCCCGAATAATCCAAGCCTTTTTCCTATCTTTGCGTGAATTTATGGCAACGAAAGAACCTATATATCTTTATACGGACGGGGCGGCCAGCGGCAATCCCGGGCCGGGCGGATACGGCATCGTGCTGCGCTGCGGCTCCCATGAGAAGGAGCTCTCCGGCGGCTTCGCCCGCACCACCAACAACCGCATGGAACTGCTGGCGGTGATCATCGGCCTGGAGCAGATCAGGTGGGACAACGCGGAGGTCCATGTCGTGAGCGACTCCTCCTACGTAGTGAAGGCTCTCAACGAAGGCTGGCTGGACAAATGGAAGCGCACCGGCTTCAAGGGCAAGAAGAATGTGGACCTGTGGATGCGCTTCGACGCCGTTTACCAGAAGCACCGCGTGGCCTTCCACTGGATCAAGGGGCACGCCGGGCATCCGGAGAACGAGCGCTGCGACCGTCTGGCCGTCGCCGCCTATCACGGGGCCAACCTCCCGGATGATACGGGCTACCTGGCCACGGAAGCTTCCGAAACCTTGATTTAGGTCTCGGATTTTTTCTTATATTTGTAGCTTAAAATTTTGAACTATGGCTCTCCCGAAACTCGTCGTCGGCATCACGCAAGGTGACAGCAACGGCATTGGATACGAAGTAATCATCAAGTCCCTGTGCGACGAACGCATCCTGGACTCTTTCACGCCGGTCATTTACGGTTCCTCCAAGCTCATGGGCTTCTACCGCAAGACCGTGCATAATATCGGCCCGATGGACATCAATGTGATCCCCTCGGCCGCCGAGGCCAAGCAAAAGAAGATCAACCTGGTGAACTGCCTGCCGGACAACATCTACGCAGAGCCCGGACAGAGCACTCCGGACAGCGCCAAGGCCGCCATCAAGTCCCTGGAAATGGCCGTGAAGGATCTCAAGGAAGGACAGATTGACGTGCTGGTCACCGCTCCCATCAACAAGCGGGCGATGAGCGCCGAGGGCTTCTCCAACACCGGGCACACCGAGTACCTGCAGAAGGAGTTCAACGTGGACGACGTCACCATGATTATGGTAAGCAGCCAGCTCAAGGTGGGTGTCGTCACGGGACATATTCCCCTCCGGGACGTCTCCAAAACCCTCACCAAAGAAAGCATCCTGGGGAAACTCCGTATCATGAAGGCCTCCCTGGAACGCGACTTCGGCATTCCGGATCCCAAGATTGCGGTCCTGGGCCTGAACCCCCACTGCGGTGACGGCGGCCTCCTGGGCGACGAAGAGCAGAACATCATCCTCCCGGCCGTGCAGAAGGCACAGGAAGAAGGTATCCAGGCATTCGGCCCGTACTCCCCCGACGGCTACTTCGGCTTGGGGAACTACTCCCGCTTCGACGCCACTCTCGCCATGTACCACGACCAGGGCCTCGCACCGTTCAAGGCCATCGCCTTTGCCGACGGCGTCAACTTCACCGCGGGCCTTCCCATCGTCCGCACCTCCCCCGACCACGGCACCGCCTACGAGATGGCCGGCCGCGACGAGGCCGATCCCCGCTCCATGATGAGCGCCATCTACACCGCCATCGACATCTTCCGCAAGCGTCTCGAATACGACACCCTCATGGAGGGCAAGCTCAAGAAATAGCGCACCCTTGTGTCGTTCTAGGCACTGGAAAGGATTTACGTCATGCCCGGTCACTGCCGGGCATTTCCCATTATCAGCAATCTCCTACCGTCCCACCCGGCCCGGTCTTCCACAGTCACAAAACACTTTGCCGGAAAAATTGTATATTTGCAGAATGAACAAAAGTGAGAACGAATGAAGCACTACCTGAAAAAACTGGAGAATCAAGTACACAACAGGGCGTTTTCCCCTGCCCTGAGTGACTTCGAGGGGGCAAGTTATACATACGCAGACATAGCCGTGAAGATGGCGTGCCTGCATGCGTTTTTCAGGGAAGCCGGCATAAAGAAAGGCGACAAGATTGCCCTGGTGGCCCGCAACTCGGCCCGATGGGGCATTTTCTTCCTGGCAGCCAATACCTACGAGGCCGTCATCGTTCCCATCCTGCCCAACTTCACGCCGCGCGGCGCCATGCAGCTCATCCACCACTCGGACAGCGTGCTCCTCATCACCGACTCCGACATCTGGAAAAACCTGGACCGCGAGAGCCTTCCTCTCCTGAAAGGTGTCCTGGACGCCCGTGAGGACCGCCTCCTGTGGGGCACGCCGGAGTATCAGCAGGCCTGGGACAACCGCATGGCAGCCTTCAACAAGGAATACCCCGACGGCCTGGACCCCATGAAAGTGGAATACCACAGCAACATGGATGGCCTTGCCATCATCAACTATACCTCCGGAACTTCCGGAGATCCCAAAGGGGTCATGCTCAGTTTCGGCGCCATGTCAGACATCGTGGAGTACTGCCAGAAGCACATCTCCGACCAGCCCGAGGCCATCGTCTCCATGCTGCCGCTGGCCCACATCTACGGTCTGGCCATGGAGTTCATCTACCCGTGCTGCACCGGATACCAGATCTGTTTCCTCGGAAAGACGCCCTCCCCGTCCCTTCTGATGAAGGCCATGCAGCAGGTGCGGCCGTCCCTTATCATCACCGTCCCCATGGTGATGGAAAAGATCTATACCTCCTGGGTCCGTCCCATGCTCAACTCCCGTTCCGGCAAGCTCCTCAGCTCCGTTCCGGGCGTCCGCATGTCTTTCTATAAATCCATCGGCGAGAAAGTCCTGTCCAACTTCGGCGGACGCGTGCGCACCATCATCATCGGCGGCGCTCCCCTGAACTGGAAAGTGGAAGTGGCCTTCCGCAAGATCAGCCTCCCCTACGCCGTAGGCTACGGCATGACGGAGGCCTGTCCCCTGCTGGCCTTCGAGATGCCCAAGGGCTATGTGGCCGGTTCCTGCGGCAAGCCCATCCACGAGATCCGCATCGAGTCCTCGGACCCCGAGCGCGTCCCCGGAGAAATCCAGTCCCGCGGCCCCAACATCACCCTGGGATACTACAAGAATCCCGCGGCCGATGAAGCGGCCCACACCGAAGACGGCTGGTTCCGCACCGGAGACCTGGGCGTGATGGACGACGCCGGCAACATCTTCATCCGCGGCCGTATCAAGGCCCTCATCCTCAACTCCTCCGGCCAGAACATCTACCCCGAGGAAGTGGAGCAGATCCTCTCCAACGACCCCATCGTGGAAGAGTCCGTGGTCCTGTCCCGCGACGGGAAAATCGTCGCCCTCGTGTATCCCCATGCCGATGCAGTCGTGGGCACCAACGAGGAGCAGCAGAACCAGATGGCCTTCGAAATCCGCAGCCGCGCCAACCAGCAGCTTCCCAAATTCAGCCAGATTTTCTACGTGGAGCTGGTGGACCTTCCCTTCGAGCGCACCGCCAAAGGCAGCATCAAGCGCCACCTTTACAAGTAGCCTATGCTGGAGGGTGTCATCAACGCGAGAGACCTCGGCGGCATCCGGATTGGAAACAAAACCGTCCGGAGCGGCCTTCTGCTGCGGACGGCACACCTCAACGAAGCCACGGACGAAGACATCCGCCACCTCAGCGAAGACCTTCACCTGAAGAAAATCTTTGACTTCCGCACCCTGCAGGAAGCCTCGTCCCAACCGGACCGCCCCGTCCCGGGCGCGGAGCACATCCTGCTGCCCACCCTGGACCTCGAAGCCGAAAAACGCAGCGGCGAGGCCGTCCCGCAGGACGTCTTCCTGAACCTCCCGGCCCACATCGTACGCCTTTCCTTCATGAACATTTTCAAGGAAAAGGCCCGTCAGCTGTACCCCTCCCTCATCCTGAGCGAATTCTCCCAGTTGCAGTACGCCTCGTTCCTGAACCTCATCCTGGAAACGGAAGAAGGCGCCGTCCTGTGGCACTGCTCGCAGGGGAAAGACCGCACCGGGATAGGCGCGGCGCTCATCCTCGGCGCCCTGGGGGCCGATAAGGAAACCATCATCGAAGACTTTTCCCACTCCAACGACATCTACCGTCCCGTCGTGGACAAATTCGTTGCCGATGTGGAAGCCGCCGGCGGCGGCGAAGAGGAGAAAGAAGTCGTCCGCGCCTTCATGGGCGTGAGCGTAAAAAACTTCCGTCATGCGCTGGACGTATTGGAAGCCAACTACGGCTCCATCCCCGGTTACCTGGAGGAAACCATGGGCATCATGGACGACGATCTGGACGTCCTAAGGCGCAGATATTTGCAGGATTAAATATTATTTCGTATATTTGCCCGCTTTTTTCCCGGACGCGCGCGTAAGCGTGCCATGGCAAAAGCTCAAAAAATAATGTTTAACTACTAGTTTTTTCAACCAAATCAATTATGTCTGAAGAAATTAAGAAAGCCCTGAATGCTTCCATCGCTCCCGAGGAGTTCGATTGGGACGCCTTCGAGAATGACGGCCAGGTAGGTTCCAAAGAGGAAACCATGGCCAAGTATGAGCAGACCCTCAACAAGGTCACCGAGAACGAGGTGGTCGAGGGTGTCGTCACCGCCATCACCAAGCGTGAGGTGGTCGTGAACATCGGCGCCAAGAGCGAAGGTGTCATCTCCGCCCCCGAGTTCCGTTACAACCCGGACCTGAAGGTCGGTGACAAGGTGGAAGTCCTTGTGGAAAGCGCCGAGGACCGCAAAGGCCAGCTCGTGATCTCCCACAAGAAAGCCCGCCAGCTCAAATCCTGGGATATGGTCAACGCTGCCTACGAAAGCGGCGAGATCGTCAAGGGTTACGTCAAGACCCGCACCAAGGGCGGCATGATCGTGGACGTGTTCGGTATCGAGGCATTCCTCCCCGGCTCCCAGATCGATATCAAGCCCATCCGTGACTACGATGTATTCGTGGACACCACCATGGACTTCAAGATTGTTAAAATCAACCAGGAATTCCGCAATGTGGTCGTTTCCCACAAGGCTCTCCTGGAGGCCGAACAGGAACTCAAGCGCACCGAGCTCATTTCCAAGCTCGAGAAGGGCCAGGTCCTGGAAGGCGTTGTCAAGAACATCACCAACTACGGCGTATTCGTAGATCTGGGCGGCGTGGACGGTCTCATCCACATCACCGACCTCAGCTGGGGCCGCATCTCCCATCCGGAAGAGGTGGTTGCCCTGGACCAGAAGATCAACGTCGTCGTCCTCGACTTCAACGAGCAGCAGAAGCGTATCGCCCTGGGTCTGAAGCAGCTTACCCCCCATCCTTGGGAGGCCCTCTCTGCAGACCTCAAGGTTGGCGACACCGTGAAGGGTAAAGTCGTCGCCGTGGCCGATTACGGCGCCTTCGTCGAGGTTGAGCCCGGCGTGGAAGGTCTGGTACACGTTTCCGAGATGAGCTGGAGCCCCCGCCTGCACAGCGCTCAGGAATTCCTGAAGATGGGCGACGAGGTAGAGGCCGTCATCCTCACCCTGGACCGCGAGGCCCGCAAGATGTCCCTCGGCATCAAGCAGCTCACCGCCAACCCTTGGGAGAGCATCCGCGACAAATATCCCGTGGGTTCCCAGCACAAGGCTACCGTTCGCAACATCACCAACTTCGGTGTGTTCGCAGAGCTGGAGGACGGTGTTGAAGGTCTCATCCACATCTCCGACCTCTCCTGGAACAAGATCAAGCATCCCGCCGAGATGGTTCAGAGCGGTGACGTGATCGACGTAGTCATCCTCGACTTCGACGAGAACAGCCACAAGCTTTCCCTGGGCCACAAGCAGCTCACCCCCAACCCTTGGGACGAGCTCGAGGCCAAGTACCCTGTGGGTACCGTTGTGGACGCTACCGTGAGCGTGATCGGTGACAAGAACACCACCCTCACCCTGGCCGACGGCACCGAGGTGACCGCCTTCAACCGCGAGCTCACCAAGGAAGACGGCAAGACCGCCCTCGTAGGCGAGACCCTGCCCGTGAAGATCGTTGACCTGCGCCGCAGCACCCGCACCATCCGCGTGTCCCACGTCCGTACGTACCAGGAAGCCAAGGTCGCCCGTGAGAGCGCCGAGGCCGAAGGCACCAAGAAGGCCATCAAGAAGGTGCAGACCAGCGTAGAGAAGACCACCCTCGGTGACATCTCCGCTCTGGCCGCCCTCAAGGAGCAGCTCGAGAAGGGTGAGTAATTCGCCCCATATATTTAAGGTTACCTTACTGGGCACGGCTTCTGCCATGCCCGTAAGGGGCCGGAATCAAAGCGCCCAGGCACTGCATGTGCATGGGCGCTTGTTCCTTTTGGACTGTGGAGAAGGAACCCAGAACGCCATGGTGGAGCATAAGATTCCCATGATGAAACTGGATTCCCTTTTCCTCACCCATATCCACGGAGACCACGTGTTCGGCATTTTCGGCCTTCTGAGCACCCTCGGCATGAAGGGACGCCAGATGCCGCTGAACATCTACGCCCCCGTGAACTTCGGCCCCATCCTCAAATTCTTCCTCAGCTATTACGGCGACGGCATCGGCTTCGAGATCCGCTACACGCCCCTAAAGATGAAGGAGCCGGAGACCATCCTGGAAACCAAGAGCCTCCGCGTGCAGGCCTTCCCCCTGAACCACGGCATCGAGACCTTCGGCTTCCGCTTCGAAGAAAAAGACCCGCCGTTCAACGTGCACAAGGACGCCATCGGGAAATATGGCCTCACCCTCACGGAGATCGGCACCCTCAAGCGCGGAGAAGACGTCGTTCGGGCCGATGGCTGCGTCATTCCCGCCGAGGAAGCCGCCTACAAGCCTTTCGTCCCGCGCAGCTACGCCTACGTCACGGACACCGCCCCCTTCCCCGAGGAGGCCGACTGGGTCAGAGGCACCACGATCCTCTATCACGAGACCACCTATCTGGAGGAACTCGCCGACCAAGGCGCCCAGCGCCACCACTCCACCACCCTCCAGGCCGCCCATCTGGCACAGGAGGCCGGCGTGGGAAAGCTTCTCATCGGCCACTTCTCTTCCCGGAATGTTAACGGGAAAGCCTACGAGGCGGAATGCCGTAAAGTCTTTCCAAACACATTCGCGACCTCTGACGGGCAGGAATATGAAATTTTTTTGTAAATTAGCGGCTATGAAGAAAATCCTCATAGCCGTTCTCTTTATCACGCTGGGCCTGTTCCTGCAGGCCGCCGGGGACGATACCCCCCAGGAACGTTACATCCGCCGTTACTCCGCGCTGGCCGTCGAGGAGATGCACCGCAGCGGAGTACCCGCCAGCATCACCCTGGCGCAGGGCCTGCTGGAGTCCGGGTCCGGTCTTTCACGCCTGGCCAAGGAAGGCAACAACCACTTCGGCATCAAGTGCCACGTAGGTTGGACCGGAAAAACCATGTACCACGACGACGACGCCAAGGGAGAATGCTTCCGCGTCTATGACTCCCCCGAAGAAAGCTTCCGCGACCATTCGGATTTTCTGCGTTACCGGGACCGTTACAAGTTCCTCTTCGACCTGGAACGCACGGACTACAAAGGCTGGGCATACGGCCTTCGCCGCGCCGGCTATGCCACAGACCCGAACTACCCCGCCAAACTCATCAAATACATAGAGCAATACGACCTGGCCCGCTTCGACAACCTGACGCCGGAAGAAGCCGCCGCCATGCCCGCTCCTCCGCACAAGATCGAGGAGCCCGTCCTGGTCTCGGAAGAGTATTCCTTCGCACCGGAGCGCACGCTCTACTCCCTGAACGACGTTCCCTTCATCTACGCCTCCGAGGGAGAGACCTATGCCTCCATCGCCCGGGAGAACCATCTGTTCAAGAGCGAGGTACTGCGTTACAACGACCTCAAGGGAGACCCCGAGCTGCTGCCCGGCACCATCGTGTACCTGGCCCCCAAGAAGAACAAGGCCCCCGCGGGCCTGGACAAATATATCGTAGAAACGGACGGAGAGGATTTCCACGCCATCTGCCAGCGCTTCGCCGTGAAGGAGAAGGCCATCCGGAAGCTCAACCACCTGTCCACACCCGTTGTCCTGCACCAGCTGGACGAGCTTAAACTCCGCTAGTCCATGAAGAAGACTTACTGGATTCTCATCGCCATCGGCCTCATCCTCCTTACGGCCGGCGGCATCTGGGCCTACCGCATGTGGTACGACCGCAAGGCTCCCAACTTCAAGGGCGCCTTCGACGTCTATGTGTACCCCACGATGGACCCGGAGTCCGTGTGCGAGGAAATCATCGCCACCGGACAGGTCCGGAAGCCCGCCAGCCTGCGCCGCGCTTTCCGCGAAGTGGAAACCCTTGAGGTGGGCCACTACCTCGTTGACTCCACCTGCACCAGCATGTATGTCATGCGCATGCTCCACAAGGGCTGGCAGACACCCGTGAACCTTACGCTGTCCGGTTCCATCCGCACGCCCGGCATCCTGGCCCGCAAGATCGGCGCCCAGATGTTGGCAGACTCCGCCGACGTCGCGGCCTTCATTTGCAGCGACGACTCCCTCCTCAGATACGGAGCAGACAGCCGGCAGCTTTTCACGCTCATCATCCCGGATACGTACCAGATACGCTGGACGGCCTCCGTCCGTGAAATCATGGACCGTCTGGTCAAAGAGCGCGATGCGTGGTGGACCCCCGAACGCGTCGCCGCCGCCAAGGCGCAGGGGCTCACCCCCCGGGAAGCGGCCGCCCTCGCCTCCATCGTGGACGGAGAAACCCGCTATGTCCCCGAGCAGCCCACCATCGCCGGCGTGTACCTCAATCGTCTCAGGACAGGGATGAAGCTCCAGGCAGACCCCACCGTCGCCTACTGCTTCGACTATGAACCCCGCCGCATCCTCAAGACGCATCTCTCGGTTGACTCCCCGTACAACACCTACAAGTACGCAGGTCTTCCTCCCGGGCCCATTTCCTGCCCTCCGAAGAGCTGCCTGGAAGCCGTGCTGTACCCCAAGAGCCACAACTACATCTTCTTCTGTGCAGATCCTTCGTTCAACGGCAGCCACCGCTTCGCCGCCTCCTATACGGAGCATCTCCGGAATGCCCGCGCGTTTCAAAAAGCGCTGACCCAGCGGCAGCGCGCAGCCAGCAATTAATATGGTAACTACACCCCTCATCGACAAAGCCCGCGCCGAGGCCGCCGAGGCCCTCAGGGACCACACCCGTCACGACGGATCGCCCTTCATCGGCCATCCGGACGCCGTCGCCGCCATCGTGGCCGATGAAATCGGCCTGCCGGAGGAGTGTATCGCCGCCGTCTATCTGCACGAAGCCTCCCGCATGGGCGGCTATCCCGTCAAGGAGGCCGATTGGGGCGCTTCCATCTGCACCCTGGTGGACGGCCTCAACAAGATTTCCACCATCAAGCCCAAGGACACGCGCCTGGAGGCGGAAAACTACAAGAAACTCATTATCCAGTATTCGGCAGACCCGCGCGTTACCGTGCTCAAACTGGCCGACCGCCTGGAAGTCATGCGCAGCCTCAAGATCTTCCCCAAAGCCAGCCGCGAGGGAAAGATTCTGGAAACGCTCATGCTGTACATTCCCCTTGCCCACCAGCTGGGCCTGTACAACATGAAGCGGGAGATGGAAGACATCTACCTCAACTACGCAGAGCCGGAGCAGTACCGTCTCATCACCAATAAGCTCAAGGCCGGAGAAAAGGACCGCGAGCGCCTGATGGCCCAGTTCATCGAGCCCCTCAAATCCAAACTGGACGCGGAGGGCATCCGCTACAAGCTGAAAATCCGCACCAAGGCCGCCTACTCCATCTGGCAGAAGATGAACAAGCAGAAAGTGCCTTTCGAAGGCGTTTTCGACGTGTTCGCCATGCGCTTCATCATCGACTGCGACGGAGAAGACCACGCCCTGGAGAAGGAACTCTGCTGGAAGGTGTTCGGCTTTGTGACGGAAGAATACGAGCAGGACACCAAGCGCCTGAGGGACTGGGTCACCAACCCCAAACCCAACGGCTACGAGAGCCTGCACATCACGGTCAAGAACAAGGAGGGCGCCTACATCGAAGTACAGATCCGCACCAAGCGCATGGACGACATCGCCGAAAACGGCTTCGCCTCCCACTGGAGCTACAAGGGAATCAAGCGGCAGGAGACGCTGGACACCTGGCTGAAGTCCGTCCGTTTTGCGCTGGAGCACCCGGACGAGAACAAGGAAGACCTTCCCCAGCCGCCGTCCAAGGAGATTTTCGTGTTCACCCCCACCGGTGAGCTGCGCATCCTTGCGGCCGATTCCACCGTCCTCGACTTCGCCTTCGGCATCCATTCCAACATCGGCGCGCACTGCGTGGGCGCCAAGGTTAACGGCAAAGCGGTCTCCATCAAGGAGAAGCTCTCGACCGGAGACGTCGTGGAGATCCTTACCTCCAAGAACCAGCATCCCACGCAGGACTGGATAAACTGGGTGGTGACAGCCAAGGCCCGCGCCAAAATCAAGCAGGCCATGGCCGCCCAGGAACAGACCCGCGCCGTGGATGGCCGGGAACTGCTGGAGCGCCGCCTCAAGAACTGGAAACTGGAACTTCCGGACGCTATGCTCACGGAGCTCCGCACCAAACTCAGCTATTCTTCCCTCACCGCTTTTTACGCGGCCATCGGCTCGGGGGCCATCGACGTCAACACCGTCAAGGACTTCATCCTGGGAGAAGCCGAACGCCACGCCGCTTCCGTGGAAGCCGCAGAGGCTGTGCAGGCATCGGCCAAAGCCCAGCGCCACTATGAAAGCAAAGATGACATCCTGGTACTCAACGCCAAGAATGTCAAGGGAATAGACTATAAGATGGCCAAGTGCTGCAATCCGGTCTTCGGGGACGATGTCTTCGGATTCGTCACGCGCGAGGACGGCATCAAGATCCACCGCATCACCTGTCCCAACGCCGCCCGCCTCCTGGAAGCCTACCCCTATCGCATCCAGAAAGTAAAATGGGCCGATGCCCCTTCCAGCGGCAGCTTCCAGGTCGCCCTCAAGATCATCACGGACCTGGAAGGCTCTGTCCTGAACAAAATCATGGAAGTCGTGGGGCAGTTCAAGGCCAGCATCCGCAGTTTCAACGTGAACGAGAACCCGCGCAACGGTACCTACGAGATTGCCGTCAAGCTCTCCGTTCCCTCCAACCTCGAACTTGACAAAGTATTGTCACAAATACGAACTTTAAAACACGTATCCAAGGTAACAAGAACATGAAAAAATGGTTATTCATCCTGGCACTGGCGCTCCCCCTCGCAGCCTGTGTCGGGCAGAAAGATGACCCTGAAGACCCCGGCCAAGGAACCGGCGGGACCGGCCCCGGCGGAGCCGAATCCGGTACGGTATTCTACCGGCAGGTGCTGGCCGTAGGCTTTACGGCCACCTGGTGCCAGTATTGTCCCAACATGGCGGCGGCGCTCGAGGAAGCGGCCAGGAATCGGCCCGGACGCATCATCCCCCTCGCCGTCCACCACGAAGACGAGCTGTCCCCGGATGAAGACAACGCCCTCAACGACGCCTTCTTCGTCTTCTCCTATCCCTCCCTCCTGCTTGACATGGACCCTGCGACGTTGTCCGGCGGACAGGATGCATCGGCCGTGGTTGCTTACGTGGACGAGGCCCTCAAGAATGAGCCCTGCGGCCTTGCCGCGGAAGCCCGTACCGAGAACGGCAAAATCCTGCTCACCATACGGGTCAAAGCCGTACGCGCCGCATCCTTCAAAGTGGCCGCTGCCTGGGCCGAGGACGGAGTCGTGGTGGCCAACCAGTCCGGATACGGTCCCTCTTATGTCTGCAACGCCGTACTGAGAGGCTACCTGGAGCCCGGGACGCAGGGCAAGCCGCTGGGAACCCTGCAGGCGGGCCAGGAAGCCAGCGCGACGTTTACATCGGACATTCCGGAGAATCTCCAAAACAAGTATTTAGTAGTGTATGCACTGGAGGACGACATTGTCATGAACGCCCTCACCATTCATCCCGATCAAACCCAAAATTACCTTTATGAAAAAACGAATTCAACAAATGGCAGCGGGCCTGATGTGCCTGCTGGTTCTTCCCCTGTCCTGCACTAAGGACCCCTCTGCAAACGGGGAAACGTACACCGTCTCGCTCGACAAGACGGAACTCACTCTCGAAGAAGGCGAAAGCCAGACTCTTACCGCCAAAGTATCCCCTGCCGGGAAGAAGGCAAGCTGGAGCATCGACAAGGCCGATGTCGCCAGCGTCAAGGACGGTGTGGTAAAGGCCCTCAAAGCCGGCACCGCCGTCATCACGGCAAAAGCGGGAGACAGCGAAGCACATTGCCAGCTCACCGTTACGGCCGCCCAGCCCGACAAGTTCGAGATGGTGGACATGGGCCTGTCTGTGAAGTGGGCCAACATGAACGTGGGCGCCAACCACATCCAGGATGCAGGAAACAGCTACGCCTGGGGTGAAACCGAAAGCAAGGGCACCTACTCCTGGAAAAACTACAAATGGGGAGAAGTTCCTTCCCGGTACAGCAAGAAGGACGGCATCGTCATCCTGTATCCCGAGGATGACGCAGCTGCCGCTTCGCTGGGTTCCCAGTGGCGCATGCCCACCAAGAAGGAATGGGATGAACTGCGCGCCACGGCCAACACCACCTGGGAGTTCACCCAGAAAAAAGGCGTGAAAGGTTTCCTCATCACCAGCAAGAGGACCAAGAACACTATCTTCCTGCCCACGGTGGTCGCCAATGAGGCCGCTACCTACTGGAGCGCCAGCCTCTCCGACAATGAGAAGCAGGCACATACCCTGTTCTTCGAGGGCCAGTATCTCCTTCCCATGGCTACGGCCCGTATGGAAGGCAATGCCGTCCGTGCCGTTTACGGAGCGGATTTCCGTATCGCCACGCCCGCTCCCTCGCTCCGCTTCAACGCGGAAACCTTCGACGTGGAAATTGTCAGTTCCGTCGGCTACCACATTACCGAGAAACCCGAATGGATAACCGAAACCGGTGTCAAGGACGCCGGCCTCAACCGCAAGGTCCACACTTTCAGCGTCACCCAGAATGACGGGGAGGAAAGCCGCAGCGGCATCATCGTTTTCTGCAACGACGACCAGAAGTGCGTTCCCCTGACCGTCACCCAGCTGTCCAAGGACGGCGTTGACTGGAATACCCCCTTCGCCCATCATTCCCTGATGCTTCGCTTCACCGCCACCTGGTGCGGCTGGTGTCCTTTCATGGCGGAAGCCGTCAAGAAGGCGCAGACAAGCCTCCCCGGAAAAATCATTCCCCTGAATGTACACGCCAGCGACAGTGACCTGGCTTTCAGTCAGGTGAGCCAACTGGCAACCCAGTACAAAGTCGGAGGCTATCCCAGCGGCATCGTGGACGGACGTATCGACATCCCCAACTACCAGGACACCGACTACACGGCCAGCCTTATCGTGGATGCTGTCAATGAGACCGAAAGCAAATATCCCGTCACCAGCACGATCGGTATCAAAACCAGCTTCAGCGCTTCCTCCCTCCTGGTGGACATCGATCTTTTCCTGAGCAAGGCCGAGACTTACAAGTACACGGCCGTCATCACGGAAAGCAACATCATCAACAAGCAGGCCGACAACCACGTGGGCGCATATGTCAATGACTACCAGCACGACGACATCGCCCGCATCGCCCTTACTCCCATCAAGGGTGAATCCGTCACCGTCGCCAACGCCAACACCGTAGTAAACAAGAAGTTCACCGCCTCGATCCCCGCCAGCTACAAGAAGGAGAATCTCAAGGTGGTCGTTTACGTACAGCGCGCCTTCGGCAGTCAGGAGGCCATCAGCAGCGACAACTACGGCGGTTACTATGTAGATAACGCCGCCGTGGTCAAAGCCGGGGAGACGCTTGTGCCTGCCTACGAGCAGTAAAACATGAAGCCCGTAAAGTATTTGATTTCACTGCTGCTTGTGTCTGTATCCTTCGGGGTACAGGCACAGGAGCATGTGTTTTCCGGCAGCCTGGAATCCAACTCCCTGCTGGAGGAAGGAGCGTTCTATTCCAACAACTACCTCAAACTGGACTACTCCTTCGGCCGTTTCTCCGCCGGTCTTCAGGCAGAGTATTACCCCACACCCATGCCGGGCTACGACGCCCGGTTAAAGGGGATCGGACTGCCGGGGAAATACATCGCCTGGACGGACCGCAGCTGGAGCCTCACCGCCGGAGACTTTTACGACCAGTTCGGCACGGGCGTGATCTTCCGCAGCTGGGAAGACCGCAACCTGGGCTGGAACAACTCCCTGGGCGGCGGCCGCGTCACCTTCCGTTCATCCGAAGACGTGTTTTCCCTGAAAGCCCTGGGCGGATGGTCCCGTGAGTTCCTGGGATACTCCTCCCACGCCCTCGCCGGGGCAGAGGCCGGCCTGCATCTCGGCGGTTTTTCGCTGGAAGGCAGTGTGGTTTCGCGCATGGGCGAAGGCTCTCCGGCCGTGTGGTGGTCGGCCCTCACCTCCTACGCCGCAGGCGGTTTCTCGGCCCGGGGCGAATGGGTGGGCAAGCCGGGCGGCAACGCGCAGACCCTGGAACTGGGTTACGGCGCCGGCAAGTTCTCCTCTACCCTCACCCTCAGGAGGCTCTGCAACATGCTGGATCCGATGGGCCTGAACTACCTTCCCTCCCTGTGCATGGAGCAGTCCTATTCGCTCGCGGCCCTGAACCCCTATACCACTTTCGCAAGCGGGGAACTGGGCGGCAGCGCAGACCTCTACTACAGCTACAAGACATGGAAATTCCACGTGAACGGGGCCTATATCTTCGCCCTGCCGCAGGCCCTGCCCGCCCAGGAAACCCTGCGCATGGCCTACCGGGACATCAACATCCAGGTAGAGAAACGCTGGAACCGGAGGCTCAAGACCGTGGCATTCGTAAGCATCCAGGAGAATTCTCCCTCCCATGGAAACCGCAAGGCAACCAATGCACAGAATGTATTCGTGCTGGATGTCCTGTACCGTTTCCCCGGAAAACTGTCCCTGCGCTCGCAGGCCCAGTACATGTATTCGGAGGAACTGACGAAAGACTGGATGGCCGGATCGCTGGAACTCTCTTCCGTCGATGGCTGGAGCATCCACGTCCAGGACCTGTTCAACCACGGCAGCTCCCGTGAACATTACTACGAGGCCGGGGTATCATTCACGCACCGGGGCCTCAAGGCAGACCTGGCCTACGGCCATCAGCGTTCCGGCATGGTCTGCTCCGGCGGCGTATGTCGCTGGCAGCCGGAATATAAAGGCGGTCTGCTCCGCCTGGCATATCACTTTTAACGTATGAAAAAGATTATCGGCATCCTTGCCATCGCACTGCTCTCCTGCGCCAGCCTCTTCGGCCAGGACTACACAAAAGTGGAACTCCAGACGGCCGAGGGCGGCATTACCACCCCGGCCCAGTGGGTGGACCACAAAACCCCTTACGTGGTTTCCTTCTGGTTTGTCACCTGCAAATACTGCATCGAAGAGATGGACGCCATCTCGGAGGTCTTCGCCGAGTGGCAGGCCCAAAAGCCGTTCCGCTTCATCGGCGTCTGCACCGACGACACCCGTTCCCTGTCCAAAGCCAAAGCCATGGTACACGGCCGCGGCTGGGACGACTTCCAGTTCTACTATGACGTAAACAAGGAGCTGGCCCGCGCCATGAAGGTCACGTCCTGCCCCTACGTCTTCCTCTTCGACAAAAACGGGAAACTGGTCTATTCCCACCTGGGTTACACCCCGGGAGACGAAGAACTCCTCTTCAAGGAAATCCTCAAGCTTTAGTCCTTCCACACCTTGAGATACTCCTCAAGGGCCCACATTTCGTCGCGATACTTGGCGGCTGCCGTGAAATCCAGATCGGCGGCCGCTTTTTGCATCTTGCGCTTGGCCTCGGCGGCAGCCTTTTCCACCTGCTCGCGGGACATGGAACGGATCACGGGGTCCTGCAGGACGGCGGCAAGATCGGCCTTCACATAGCCGTCCACGTAGGCCGATGTACTCTCGCGCCGGGCGTCGTGCCCGAGGCCGACGGAGACGTCGCCCTTGCCCAGTTCGGAGGCGGAAGGGACGTACTCTGGATGCGAGACACTGTCCCGGGCGCTCACGTGGCCCGTGACGCTGTTGTTCAGGACCGGGTTCAGGAAGCCGGACACATGGGTAGTGTCTTCGCCGGATTTGACCAGCTCGCTCATGAGCACGTTGGCCCGCACCTGCACCTGGGTGGGCGTGATGCCGTGCAGCTGATTATATTCCTGCTGTTTGGCGCGGCGGCGGGCGGTTTCGCGGATGGTCTCGTCCATGCTCTGCGTGACGGTATCGGCATACATGATCACAAGGCCGTGGATATTGCGGGCGGCACGGCCGGCGGTCTGCGTGAGGGCGCGGCCGCTGCGCAGGAAGCCTTCTTTGTCGGCGTCCAGGATGGCGACGAGGGAGACCGTGGGGATGTCCAGGCCTTCGCGGAGGAGGTTCACGCCGATGAGCACGTCAAAGAGGCCGTTCTTGAAGTCCTCGATGATCTCCACGCGGTCTGCCGTATCGACGTCGGAGTGGATGTAGCGGCAGCGCACGCCGTTCCGGCCAAAGTAGCTGTCCAGTTCTTCGGCCATGCGCTTGGTAAGAGTGGTCACCAGGACGCGCTCGTCTTTCTCGGCCCGCCGGCGGATTTCCTCCATGAGGTCGTCCACCTGGTTCTTGGTGGGCCGCACTTCGATGGGCGGGTCCAGGAGACCCGTAGGGCGTACGATCTGCTCCACCACCAGGCCTTCGCTCTTTTCCAGTTCATAATCGGCCGGGGTGGCGCTCACATAGACGGTCTGGCCCGCGACGGCCTCGAACTCGTCGAAGGTGAGGGGGCGGTTGTCGCTGGCGGCGGGAAGTCGGAAGCCGTACTCCACCAGCGTCTCCTTGCGGGAATGGTCTCCGCCGTACATGGCGCGGATCTGGGGCAGGGTGACGTGGCTTTCGTCGATGAAGACCAGGAAGTCGTCCGGGAAATAGTCGATGAGCGTAAAGGGGCGCTGGCCGGGCTTACGTCCGTCGAAATAGCGGGAGTAATTCTCCACGCCGGGGCAGTAGCCCATCTCCTTGATCATCTCAATGTCATATTCCACCCGCTGCTTCAGGCGTTTGGCCTCCAGGAATTTGCCGATGGATTCGAAATACTCCACCTGCTTCACCAGGTCCTCCTGGATCTGGCTCACGGCCTTGGCGCCCTTTTCCTTGGACGTCACGAAGTTTTTGGCCGGGTAGAGGTCTATCTTCTCCAACTCTTCGAAGACGGCGCCGCTCACCGGGTCGATGAGGGCGATGCGGTCCACCTCGTCCCCGAAGAATTCGATGCGGGCGGCATAATCGGCCCCTCCCAGGAAGATATCGACCGTATCCCCGCGCACGCGGAAGGAGCCGCGCTTGAAGTCCGTCTCCGTGCGGTAGTAGAGAGCGTCCACGATCTTGTACAGAAGGCGCGTCATGCTCATCTGCTCTCCCCTTCGCACCGTCACCGTCTGGTCATGGAAGTCGTCGGGATTGCCGATGCCGTAGAGGCAGCTCACGGACGAGATGACAATCACGTCCCTTCGGCCGCTCATCAGGGCCGATGCGGCACTCACGCGCAGTTCGTCGATTTTATCGTTGATGCTAAGATCTTTTTCGATGTAGGTATCCGTCGAGGGGATATAGGCCTCCGGCTGGTAGTAGTCGTAATAGGAGACGAAGTATTCCACGGCGTTGTCCGGGAAGAAGGCCTTGAACTCTCCATAGAGCTGGGCGGCCAGCGTCTTGTTATGGCTCAAAATGAGGGCTGGACGCTGCAGGCGCTGGATTACGTTGGCCATAGTGAAGGTTTTTCCGGAGCCGGTGACGCCCAGAAGCGTGACGCCCGGCACGCCCTGGCCGAGCGCTTTGCACAGTTGTTCGATGGCTTCCGGCTGGTCTCCGGAAGGCTCGTATGACGACTTTAATTTGAATTCCATACCTCCTGCAAAGTTACATTCTTTTGGAGAAAACCTTTAAAAAATGAGGTTTAAATTTGGTTTCAAAAAAAATATTGTATAAATTTGCGTTGATTAAGGGTGGAAAATGGCCCTTAAAGGACGAGAATTTAATAACTTTTTGTTTTTATACTTTATTATGAAAGGTATCAAAATGATTCTTGGAGCTCTTGCCACTGCAAGCCTCCTCTTCTCTCTGAACGCCAATGCTCAGGAGAATGCAAATCGCGACGAAAACGGTAAGGTTGTTCGCGGTGCTTACGTGACCAACAAGGCCTTCGACAACACTTTCATCGGTGTTGGCGCCGGCATCAACGCTGGTCTGAACCTGCAGAATAAGGAAGGTATTCCTTTCGCCCAGGGCAAGGGCGGTCTCGCTGTTGACGTTGCCTTCGGCAAATGGTGGACTCCGTTTATCGGCGGCCGTATCAACTACCTCGGTATCTCCAACGACATCAAGGGAGACGGCTTCGGTAAGACCCCTCAGCACTTTGTAACCGGCGACCTCCTCTGGAGCCTCACCAACACCTTCTGGGGTTACAAAGAGACCCGTATTTGGAATGTCAATCCTTACATCTCCGGCGGTTACGCCCGTGTTGACCAGGATAACGAGTGGGTTATGGGTGCCGGTATCTACAACACCTTCCGTGTTTCCAACCGTGTGAACATCACCCTCGACCTCCGCGCCATGGCCGCCAAGGCTTCCACCTACAAGGTGACCGTAGAGAAGAAAATCGGCCAGTTCGAGTTCCCTCTCTCCGCTACCATCGGCCTCGCATTCAACCTCGGTAAGACCGGCTTCAGCCGTCTGAGCTCCGTCACCCCTGTGGTGATCCCCGTGCCCTTCACCACCGAGCAGTACAACGCCCTCGCCGACAAGGTGGCCGCTCTTGAGAAAGAGAACGCTGCCCTCAAGGCCCAGGTTGCTGCCCTCGAGAACGAGCTCGCTCCCTTCAAGAACCTCGTGAACGGTCAGACCTACCTCTACGAAAACGGCACCTTCACCGCTGTTGACGTCAAGGCCGGTTCCCCTCTCACCCTCTACTTCGACTGCGGCAGCGCCAAGCTCTCCGCTCGTGAAAAGGCTCACCTCGAGTACTTCACCGAGAACGTAGTCAAGGCCGACACCAAGCTCGCCGTCAACGGTTACGCCGACAAGCAGACTGGTACCGCCAAGCGCAACCAGAAGCTCTCCGAGCAGCGCGTAAAGACCGTTGTTGACCTCCTGAAGAAGGCTGGTGCCTGCGAGGAAAACATCGAGACCGCCGCTCACGGTGCTACCATCCAGCTGTTCAACGGCGCCGCCAAGAACCGCGTGGTTACCATCGAGGTTAAGTAAGTTTACCCTTACAACTCAATACAGGAAAGCATCTCCCCGGAGATGCTTTCTTTGTTTTTATACAAATAATAGCTACATTTGTCTGTATTAATAACAGGATTATGAAAAGCATCTATACCCTTGCAGCGGCAATTGCTGCTGTCATTCTTCTCCAGCCCGCCAAGGCCAACGCACAGGATCGTTTCATTGACAACACCTTCGTCAGCGCCGGCGTAGGAGCCAACGTAACCATCCTGCATCCGCTTAACCCCAAGACCTGGGGAGACATGGGCTTTGCCACGGATATTACCATCGGCAAGTGGTTCTCGCCCCGTTTCGGCGCCCGTCTGGGCGTGCACGGCGGCTGGAACAAGTGCAAGCAGGATCTCACGGCGCAGGACATTCCCGCCGGGACGCCTTATGGATTCAGCTACATCCACGCAGACTTCCTCTACTCCATCTCCAAGGACATCCTCGGCATGAACGAAGACCGTATCTGGGATGCAGCCATCTATGTGAACGGCGGTGCAGCCAAGGTGAGCAAGAGCCGCACTGTCTTCGCCAAAGGCCAGTACACCTGGGCTTTTGGGGTTGGCATGCTCAATGAGTTCAAGGTTTGCAAAGAGGCCAGCATCACGCTGGACCTGATGGCCATCGCCACCAATCCCTCCGTATTCACCAAGGGCGGCGGCCGTGCGGTCGTCTTCCCTACCGCTACGGTTGGTGTAAGCTTTAACCTGGGAGAAATCTTCTAGTATTTCCCGTCATGCGGCGCAAACCCATCATCGGCCTCATATACGACTTCGACGGCACGCTGTCTCCGGGCAATATGCAGGAGTTCGGCTTTATCCAGGCCATCGGCCAGACGCCGGAGGAATTCTGGTCCAAGAGCAACGGGCTCGCCATCGGCCAGGATGCCTCCGACATTCTCGCGTACATGAAGCTCATGGTGGACGAGGCCAAGAAGAACCACATCAAACTCACGCGCGAGAACTTCAGGAAGTACGGCGAGGACATCAAGCTGTACGAGGGCGTGCGGGAGTGGTTCCGCAATATCAACGAATACGGGGAGAAGCACGGCGTCATCGTGGAGCACTACATCAACTCCTCCGGTCTTACGGAGATCATTGACGGCTCCCCCATCGCCCGGGAATTCAAACACATCTTCGCCGGCAGCTTCCTGTACAACGAAAAAGGAGAAGCCGAGTGGCCGGGAATCGCCGTGGACTACACGGCCAAAACCCAGTACCTGTTCAAGATCCAGAAAGGCATCTTCTCTTCCCGCGACGCCACCAAGGTGAACGAGTCCCTGGCCGATGAATCCAAGCGCATCCCCTTCACCAACATGATTTACTTCGGGGACGGAGAAACCGACGTGCCGTCCATGAAGCTGGTTACCATGTTCGGAGGCAACGCCATCGCCGTGTTCGACCCTTCCCGCCCGAAGAAGAAGGAATCGGCCCAGAAACTGCTGCGCCAGGGCCGCGTGAACTTCATCACGCCGGCTTCCTACACCAAGGATTCCAGAACCTACCGCCTGGTCTGCGCCATCATCGACAAAATCAAGGCAGAAAACGAACTTCGCCAATTCACCCGCTACAAATAATGAGAAAACTGAAAGTGGGCATGGTGCAGCAGCACTGCACCGCCGACATTCCCGATAACATCGCCCGCCTGCAGGGGTACGTACGCGAGGCTGCCGCCCAGGGGGCGCAGCTTGTCGTGCTGCAGGAACTTCACAACAGCCTGTACTTCTGCCAGGAGGAAAACGCCCGCCTGTGCGACCTGGCGGAGCCCATCCCCGGCCCTTCCACCGAGTCTTTCGGCGCCCTGGCACGCGAGCTGGGCGTGGTGATCGTCCTCTCGCTCTTCGAGCGCCGCACCCCGGGCATCTACCACAACACCGCCGTCGTCCTGGAGAAGGACGGCAGCATCGCCGGCAAGTACCGCAAGATGCACATCCCCGACGACCCCCTCTTTTACGAGAAGTTCTACTTCACCCCCGGCGACATGGGCTTCGAGCCCATCAAGACGTCCGTCGGTACGCTGGGCGTGCTGGTATGCTGGGACCAGTGGTATCCGGAAGCCGCCCGCGCCATGGCCCTGAACGGGGCCGAGATGCTCATCTATCCCACTGCCATCGGCGGCGTCCCTACGGATCCCGACTGGGAGCAGGCGCAGCAGCGCCAGGCCTGGCAACTGGTCCAGCGCGGCCACAGTGTAGCCAACGGCCTCCCCGTTATCACCTGCAACCGCACCGGCGTCGAGCCAGACCCTACCGGCCACTCCACCGGCATTGACTTCTGGGGGCACTCCTTCGCCACCGGCGCTCAGGGCGAGCTCCTCACCGAGTTCGAAAAATCAGAAGAAGGTGTCCATGTCGTAGAACTGGACATGGAACAATGCGAGTACGTCCGCCGCGGCTGGCCCTTCCTCCGCGACCGTCGCATCGACGCCTACGACGTTCTCCTGCAACGCTTCGGCAAATAACTCCCCCAGAACTTATTTTACCTCCAGAATTACTTCTGTGGCACCCCTATCCAAAAAAGGCAGGCCGCGCACAATGCGTGGCCTGCCTTGCTTTCAAAAGTGATTACTACTTGTACAGGAAGCGGCGGATGGACATCTTCGGAGTCTTTTCGAAGGGCTTGTCCATAAGTTCCACCTTGGCAATCTGGCTGTAGCCAGGGAGCTGGCGGTTGGCACCGAGGCGAATGTTTTCGGGAATCTCGGCCTTGGCTTCGCTATCCAGCAGGGCGGTGGCGATGGCCTGCTCGTCGGGGAAGACGAGGGCGACAAGCTTGCCGCCACGGTCCACCACCACGGATTCCATCACGTAAGGCTGGTTGTTCACTACGGCCTCAAGCTCTTCGGGGTAGATGTTCTGGCCGGAAGGTCCCAGGATCATGTTCTTGGAACGGCCGCGGATGAAGATGTTGCCGTCTGCATCGATAATACCCAGGTCTCCGGTACGAAGCCAGCCATCCTCCGTAAAGGCGTTGGCGGTAGCCTCGGGATTCTTGAAGTAGCCCACCATGATGTTCTCACCGCGGGCCTGGATTTCGCCGACGACGTGCTGAGGATCGTCGGAGTCTATACGTACCTCTGCGCAGTCAACGGCCTTGCCGCAGGAGCCGGCCACATATTTGGTCCAGTGCTCATAGGCGAGCAGGGGGCAGGCCTCCGTCATGCCGTAGCCGACGAGGTAAGGGAAGCCGATTTTCTTGAACAGGCGTTCCACCTCCGGATTGAGCGCGGCGCCTCCCATGATGAACTCCTGCACATTGCCGCCGAAGGCCTGCACCAGGCCATCCTTGACCTTCTTGTAGATGACACTGTTAAGGCCGGGGATCTTGGTGAGGAACTTGATAAGCGGCTTTTCCAGGGTGGGTTTCACCTTGGACTTGTAAATCTTCTCCATCACCAGCGGAACGGTGATGAGCAGGTAAGGTTTCACATCGGCAAAGGCCTTCAGCAGGGTGGCCGGAGTCGGGGCCTTGCCCATCCAGTAGATGGAGGTACCGTTGCACAGCGGGTAGAGGAACTCGATTACCAGGCCGTACATGTGGGCCATGGGCAGCATGGAAACCATCTTGTCACCGGCCGGCACATGGCGCTGGGCGAAGTCCACGTTGGCGCTGAAGTTACGGTAAGTGAGCATGACGCCCTTGGGGTCTCCGGTGGAACCGGACGTATAGTTGATGGTGGAAAGGTCGTCCCAGTTGTCAACGGGGAAAACGACATCTTCCGGGCCGAAGCCCTTGGGATACTTCTCTTTGAAAAGTGCATCCAGGTTGTCCACGCTCTCCTGAATGGCGGGATCCGTGCAGTAAAGCGTCTTCCAGGTATCTACGTCGAAGACTACTTTGAGGCCGGGCATCTTGGCGGCGTCCATCTTGGCCCAGCGGGCTGCGTTGGTGAAGAGGGCCACGCTTTCGGAGTGGTTCACCAGACCCATGACGCTTTCGGGGGTGAAATCTGCCAGAATGGGGACAATAACCGTCTCGTAGGTATTGACGGCGAGGTATGCGAAGCCCCACTTGGCACCGTTATTGGCGCAGAGGGCAATCTTGTCACCTTTCTTGAAGCCGGCTTTTTCGAACACAATGTGGAAACGGGCGATATCCGTTGCCATCTGTGCGTAGGTGAATGAATCTCCACCAATGGTGTTCAGAGCAGGTTTGTCCCAGAATTTCCGGGTGGCGTCCTGAAGACGCGTCAGATAATGAGGGTAATTGGTTTTCATGATCTGTTCTTAAGGTTTTAGTACATTCGTACAAATATAGCAAAATAATCGGAAATGTCGTATCTTTGCACCACTTAATTATCGAGGATATGAGACTGCCCGCAGAATGGGAAAAACAAGGTTTCGTGCAGCTTACATGGCCGCACCCGGACACCGAATGGTATGACCTTCCGCACGTGCTGGACTGCTATGTGAACGTGGCCAGGGCCATCACCCGCTACGAGCCGCTGCTCATCGTCTGCCGGGACATCCGCGAGTGCAAGGCCGATATGGCCGCCCGCGACTTTGATCCATCGGCCCTCCCCATCCGCATGGTCGAATGCCCGCTCAACGACACCTGGGCCCGCGACCACGGCGCCATCTCCGTCTGGGGCGACGGCGGCCAGAAGTGCATTGAGGACTTCGTCTTCAACGGCTGGGGGCTCAAGTTCGCCTCCTGGCTGGACAACCAGATTACCCGCCGCATCTTCGATGCCGGAGTATTCCAGGTCGATGTCCAATACCGCGACATGCGTCCCTATGTACTGGAAGGCGGCAGCATCGACACGGACGGCGCCGGCACCCTCATGGCCACTTCCGAGTGCCTCCTTTCCCTCAACCGCAACGAGCAGCTCTCCCGCGGGGAGGTGGAGCGCAAACTGAAGGAAGCCTTCGGCCTGCAGCGCATCCTCTGGCTGGACCACGGCTCCATCGCGGGCGATGACACCGACAGCCACGTGGACATCCTGGCGCGTTTCTGCAGCCCGGACACCATCGCCTATACCACCTGTGAGAACGAGGCCGATGAAAACTACGCCAGCCTCAAAGCCATGGAAGAGCAGTTGCGCAGTTTCCGCACCCTTGACGGAAAGCCCTACAAGCTCATCCCTCTCCCCCTGCCGGAGCCCATGTACCTTGATGACTACCGCCTCCCGGCCTCTTATGCCAACTTCCTCATCGTGAACGGAGCCGTGCTCATGCCCGGCGCCGCTTCCGCGCTGGACCAGGTGGCGGCATCGGCCCTCCAGTCCGCCTTCCCGGACCGCAAAGTGGAGATCATCGACTGCCGCGCCCTTCTCTCCGGCCACGGCGGACTTCACTGCATTACGATGAATTATCCTGCCGGCTGGTAGGAGATTCTGCCGGCCCCTGGGGCCATGGAATATAAAAAAGGCGCCGGGTGTTTTCCCGGCGCCTTTTCTGTTAACGCTATACTATTTCAGGATGCTGTAGCTGCGGGAGATGAAGTCGGCCAGGGCTTTGCCTTTCAGCATGCCATTGGCGAGGAGGGCCAGGTCCACAATCTGGTGGAGGGACTCGTTGGCATCGGCGTAGGTCTTCAGATCGGCCTTGTGCTCGTCGGACTTGACGTCTCCGACAGGCTTCCCTTCCAGAATCTTCTGAACAGTCGGGTGCTCCATGTTCACGGTGATGTTGTAGCTCTCAGGCATGGAGCCGTAGAAGTTCATGCCTCCGCCGAGGGCGCTCATTTCGCGGTAACGGCGCATGAATTCGTTCTGGGTGATGAGGATCGGGGCGGCATCGGCCCCCAGGTTCTCGCCCTGCACGAAGTAGTCGTTGCCCTGCGGGAGGGCGGCCTTAAAGAGGTTCTCCAGGTCGTAGCGTTCGTCTTCCTTCATTTCGGGCTTGATGCGCTCCTCCTTGGGGATGAGGTTCTCCACGGCGTCGGAGTCCACGCGGGCGAAGCGGGTGTCCGTGAGTTTCTGCTCCAGGAGGTTCACGTAGTGGCTGTCCAGTTCGCAGTCCATCAGCAGGACATCGTAACCCTTGTCCTTGGCAGCCTGGATGAAGGCGTACTGGTCCTCGGGCTTAGTGGCGTACAGATAGACCAGCTTCTTGTCCTTATCGGCCTGGTTGTCCTTCACGGCCTCCTTGTACTCGTCGAAGCTGAAGTACTTGCCTTCGGTGTTCTTGAGAAGGGCGAACTTGAGGGCGCGCTCGCAGAACTTTTCGTCGGAGAGCATACCGTACTCGATGAAGAGCTTGAGGTTGTCCCACTTCTGCTCCAGCTGGGCGCGCTCCTCCTTGAAGATGCTTTCCAGGCGGTCGGCCACCTTCTTGGTGATGTAGGTGGAGATCTTCTTTACGGAGGCGTCGCTCTGGAGGTAGGAACGGGAGACGTTCAGCGGAATGTCCGGGGAGTCGATGACACCGTGCAGCAGGGTCATGAAGTCCGGGACGATGTTGTCCACGTGGTCCGTCACGAACATCTGGTTGCAGTAGAGGGAAATCTTGTTACGCTCCACAGCCACGCGGTCCTTGAGCTTGGGGAAGTAGAGGATACCCGTGAGGTTGAAGGGATAGTCCACGTTCAGGTGGATCCAGAACAAAGGCTCCTCGTTCATCGGGAAGAGGGTACGATAGAAGTTCTGGTAGTCTTCGTCCTTCAGCTCGGAGGGGGCTTTGGTCCACAGGGGCTCCACGGAGTTGATAATCTTGTCTTTGTCGGTATCCACGTACTTGCCGTCCTTCCATTCCTGCTCCTTTCCGAAGACGATGGGAACGGGCATGAACTTGCAGTACTTGTTCAGGAGGCCCTCGATGCGGGATTTCTCGGCGTACTCCTTGGAGTCGTCATCCAGGAAAAGGGTGATGGTCGTGCCTCTGTCGGCCTTGTCGGAGGCCTCCATTTCGTAGGCGGGCGAGCCGTCGCAGCTCCACTTCACGGCCTTGGCGCCTTCCTTCCAGGAGAGCGTGTCGATGGTCACCTTCTTGGCCACCATGAAGGCGCTGTAGAAGCCCAGGCCGAAGTGGCCAATGATGTTGCCAATCTGGTCTTTGTATTTCTCGAGGAACTCGCCGGCGCTGGAGAATGCGATCTGGTTGATGTACTTGTCAACTTCTTCTTCCGTCATGCCGATACCTTCATCGACAATCTTGAGGGTTTTGGCGGCTTCGTCCAGGATAATGCTCACCTTGAGGTCTCCCAGCTCGGCCTTATAGTCGCCGCTGGCGGCGAGGGCCTTCATCTTCTGGGTTGCATCAACGGCATTGGCCACCAGTTCGCGCAGGAAAATCTCGTGGTCACTGTACAAAAACTGCTTGATCACCGGGAAGATATTCTCGGTAGTTACTCCAATCTGTCCTTTGTTTGCCATAATATATATAAGTCTAATTGATTCAAAAAAGCGGCCTCCGTGGAGGTCGCTTCTGAGTAGTCAAATCACAGGCCAAGGGGCCTGGTTCTGCCAATTTGGCAGAACTATTTTTCGATGAGTTTCAGGAACTCGTTGCGGGTTTTGTCGCTCTTGAGGAAGATGCCGGAGAAGGCCGATGTCGTGGTGACGGCGTTGGATTTCTGTACGCCGCGCATGGACATGCAGGTGTGCATGGCTTCGATGACGACGGCGACGCCCAGCGGGTGCAAGGACTCCTGGATGCAGTCGCGGATCTGCTCCGTCAGGCGCTCCTGGACCTGCAGGCGGCGGGAGAAGGTCTCCACTACGCGAGCCACTTTGCTAAGTCCGGTGATTTCGCCCTTGGGGATGTACGCGACATGCGCTTTGCCGATAAACGGCAACATGTGGTGTTCGCACAGGGAGAAAAGCTCGATGTCCTTGACGATGACCATATGATTGTAAGGTTCCTGAAACAGAGCGCTCTTGATGATGGTCTCACCGTCCTGGAAGTATCCCTGCGTGAGGAACTGCATAGCCTTGGCGACACGCTCCGGAGTTTTGACGAGACCTTCGCGCTCCACATCCTCTCCCAGCAGTCCCAGAATGGCTTTTATATGCCCCGCGATCTCCTGCGTAGTTTTTTCGTCGTATTCTTCTACTTTTCTGTATGCCATGGTCTATTCTTTGTAGCAGATTTTTGCTTTGAGGATGCAAAATTACAAAAAATAATTAAAACTTAAATCTATGTTTTGGACACTCGAACTTGCCAGCAGCCTGGATGACGCTCCCTGGCCGGCCACTAAAGACGAACTTATCGACTACGCCACCCGCACCTGTGCCCCCGACGAGGTAATTGAGAACCTCGAAGAACTCGACGACGACAACGCGGAAATCTACGAATCCATCGAAGACATCTGGCCGGACTACCCCACCAAAGAGGACTTCATGTGGAATGAAGAAGAGTATTAATCTTATAATCCAATAGTTGATGAAATTAGCCAAGGTTTTTGCCTTGGCTTTTTTGTGGTTCGACGGCAGAGATAAAACGTGACGCAGGTGGGCAGCCGTACCGCCGCAGGTGGGTCGATGAAGTGCTGCAGGTGGGCATTTTTGTTGACCACCTGCAGCGCAAATCGGCCACTCAGAGCATACAGTGCCGCAGGTGGAAAGAATTTTGCCCACCTGCCGCGTTTTGTCGTTCCACCTGCAACATCCCCTAAAGCACGCTATCGGCCGTACAAACCCGGTCAGTGTGCTTTAACCCACTTGGAGAAAATGGTCAAAGCACGCAATCGGCCATTGCTGGCACAAAATTTGGTCCACCCAGGGGCGAAGATAAAAAAAACTATTTAGCCATGAGTACAACGAAATTCTGCAAACTTACCTATGTTCTACTTGCCTGTCTCGCTATTGCTTCATGCAACAAGCATAACCAAAAATGGGACGCCATGGAATGGAAGGCCGAGACGGAAGCCACGCAAACAAATAAAGGAACTTATGAAATCCCCACGGAGGGAGCCACTCTCATCTTCTCCTGCAGCAACTATTCCCAGCCCTGGCTTGTCAATGCCAAGGAAAACGACCAATATCTTCATTTGGAGCGTGTGAACGACAAGGCGATGTCCGTTGACGGTGAATATCTCCATGCAGAAATAAAAGACAACAACCTGACCGTCGCATTCAAAGCCAACGACAATTCTCAGACAAACGAATACACCTTAACGGTAACGGCTGGAGACATCTTTTACACGTTCAATTTCAAGCAGTCCGCGTGTTCTGTCGTGGAAAACAACTGCCAGATCACATACACTCTCAGAGGGATTAGCGATGACATGCTCAAGTACTATGACATTACCGTTGACTACATCGGCCTCGACGGCAAGAAGCACACCAAGGCCATCGCAGGCAACGAGTGGAAGTACGCTCCCGATCCCGTAAGCGTTTCCGGCGCCCCGGAAGAATTCGAGTGCACCATTGTTGCCGTACGCAAGGACCCTCTCCCCCAGATTGTCAGCGAATACGATTCTTACGAAATCGGTTACGGAGTCGAGGCGAGCGTCACCATTTACGATCAGGACGGAAATGTCCTGGCCAGAAAAAAACAGCCGCAGATGGCAACCTTCTCCTACAGGACCGGCCAGACGGGAATAGAGCAGTTCCTCGACAAAATGGAAAAGATAGAAATCGCAACTTTGGCCACAAGTAAGGAAGACCTGATCAATCAATTGAACCAGAGTCACGAATTGTCCTAATCGTTATACATATCATTCTAAAATATCTCTGCAAATATCGCGACCTTTGTGGCCGCGATGTTTGTTAGTGTATTTTTATCCTTAATGATTGCCGAGGGGCTGGATACAACCCTTACGGCATCCCATGTAACCGCTCTCAAAGAGGCGCTGCCCACTGCCCGTATTGCGGCGGCGGCAACGACGGTATCCCTGCAGACGATGCAGAGCGCGGGGGCATATCGGCCCCAGCATCTGTCGGCCATGGTGCCCAGCCTGCACATACCCGAATACGGCGCCTCCCTCACCTCTACCATTTACCTGCGCGGCCTGGGCTCCCGTATGGAGAACCCGGTGCTGGGCCTGTATGTGGACGGCATTCCTGTCATTGACAAGAACGCATACGACTTTGACTGGGAAGCGGTCCGCAGCGCCACACTCCTGCGAGGCCCGCAGGGTACCCTCTACGGACGCAATGCCATGGGCGGCGTACTGGCCCTCAGGACGCTCTCCCCTGCATCGAAGGAGAAACCCTCCTTCTATCTGGAATATGGCAGTGCCAATACGCTGCGCGCCGGCGGATCCTTCACAAGTGGAAACCACGCCTTCGCGGCCAGCTTCCGCCACACGGACGGATTTTTCCCCAATGCCACAAAGGGCAACCGCCCCTGTGATCCCTACAACGGCCTCCAGACGCATTGGAAATGGGAGAAGGCCGATGGAAACCTCTCCCTCAGCAACCTCCTCCGGATGAGCCTCTCACAGGAGGGCGGATTCGCCTATGGCCTGTACGAGGACGGCGTCCAGCACCCCGTCTCCTACAATGACGAAGGCAGCTACAAGCGACTGTCCCTGGTGGACGGCGTACGCCTTGAGCGCAGCGGCGACCGCTACACCCTGGAAGGAACGGCGTCCCTGCAACTGCTGGCCGACGACATGCACATGGACCAGGACTACACCGCCCGCAGCATCTTCACCCTTGAGCAGAAGCAGCTGAGCGGGGCAGCGACGGCCGAAGTCCTCCTCCGCAAAGCCGCGAGGAACGACAGCTGGCAGCCCACCACCGGCGTATTCGCCTTTTACAGGCTCAACCACTCCTATGCTCCCGTCACCTTCAAGCGAGACGGCATCCAGACCCTCATTCTGGACAATGCGAACAGGAATATCCCGGAAAACATCGGCTATCTGGACATCACAGACCAGACCATGCCGGTGAATTCGGACTTCCTCATCGGCAGCTGGAACGCAGCCCTTTTCCATGAGTCCGTGTACCGCACCGGTTCCTGGATACTCACGGCCGGCCTGCGCCTGGACTACGAAGGTGCCCGCATGGACTACGACTGCCTGGCACAGCTTCATTACCAGTTCCATCCCACAATGGTCAACGCCAAGGCCTTCGAAGTCCCCTACCGCGGCTCCCGCGTGCACGGACGGGTGCAGTTGCTGCCCAAGCTGTCGGCCCTGTATGAGGCCTCCGAAGCCGTAAAAATGTACGGAACCGTTGCACGGGGCTACCGCAGCGGCGGATTCAACACACAGATTTTCTCCGACATCCTGCAGAACCAGACGATGACCGCCATGATGAGGGATCTGGGCGTGTACCTGAGCAAACCCATGGTGAGCATAAACGCCGGAAACACCGAATACAACCCGGAACAGGCGTGGAACTTCGAAGCAGGCCTTCGCGTCCACAAAGGGAATGTAAGGGCCGATGCCGCCCTCTACTGGCTGGAAGTGGAGAACCAGCAGCTCACCGTCTTTCCTCCCGGAAAATCCACCGGCCGCATGATGACGAATGCCGGAAGGAGCCGCAGCCTGGGCGCAGAGGCGGAGGCCCTGTGGACCCCGGGACAGTGGCAGCTGCGTGCCGCCTACTCCTACTGCGACGCCCGTTTCATCCTCTACAACGACGGCAACAACGACTACGCCGGAAACGCCATTCCCTATATCCCGGCCCATACGCTCCATGCCGGCGCCGGATACCGGTGGAACCTCACGGCCGATACCGTTCTGAAGCTTGACGCCTCACTCCGCGGAACCGGTCCCTTCTACTGGAACGAGGACAACTCCCGCCAGGAACCTTTCTCCCTGCGGCTGGACGCCCGCGTGGGCCTGTCCTTCCCCCGCTTCGAGGTCTATGTCCGCGGAGAAAACCTCACGGACACGCGCAGCAATGTCTTCTATTTCAAGTCCGTAGGAAACGAATTCTTTGCAGCCGGCAAACCGCTGGCACTATACTGTGGAATCACTTTTAAATTATAAATATCATGAAAATCAAAAACTTAGCAATTCTCTCCGTGGCCGTTGCCGCACTGTTCGCCTGCACCAAACCCGCTCCCGTGGAGGAGCCCCTTGCTCCCGAAGCCGATTATAACGGCACCGTAACAGTCAACCTCACCAGCGGCGACCTCTTCACCCTCGAAGACGCAAAAGTCAACGTCACCGTTTCCGAAGACGGCAAGACCGCCAGCATCATCATGTACAAGGTAAAATTAGCTCCGAAGATGCCCCAGATGGACATTACCATTCCCGGCATCCAGGTAAGCCAGAACGGAAGAGTCCTCACCTGTGAAGAGTCCATTCCTCTGGCCCTGGGCGGCGAGTTCCCCAACTTCAAGGTAACCGGTTTCACCGGCACCCGCACTGAAGAAGAGCTTAGCTTCTCGCTCGTATTCGGCAACACCCCCACTGCTTTCAAGGGCGTGTTCGTCAAAGAAGAGGTAGAGGTAGAGGAAGAAGAAAAGTAAACTACTCAGCCACAGCCTGAACCGTCCAGCTGGACGGAATGCTGCCGAAACTGGTAGCCGACGAGGTCTTCTGTGAGTTCCAGAACGTAACCATGGAGGCGGGGCACTTGAAAGTTCCCCTCACCGTAATGTTCTTGAACCACTTGTCCAAGTTGGCTACCTTTTCTGCTTGTGTAGGGGCCGTCTCCAGCATACAGGTGACGCTGGTAAGCGCCTTGCAGTCATAGAAAGTGGCAAAGTAGCAGCCGGAAACCATGGTCCTGGCCGGCAGCACCACCGCAGAGGACAGGCTGGTGCAGCCGCGGAACATATGGTAATAGCAGTCCACAGCCAGCTGCGTAGCCGGCAGCTCAGGGCCTGTCACCAGGCCGGTGCAGCCATAGAACATTTCCCGATAGCAGCTCTGCCCCAGTTGCGTGGCCGGAAGGACCATCTTCTGGGAAGGATGGGAGCGCAGCCAGGTAGCGCCACGGAATGCACCGCGGAAGGCGTCGGTTCCCACGCTGGCGGAGGGCACGTAATTTCCGGTGCAAAGGAGGCTCATGAAGTTACCGTACACATAGCAGGGCCTGTTGTCGGCCACGGTAAGGAGCGTGACGTTATTGACGCTGGCATAATTGCTGCGCTTGCCCCGGAAAAAGACCTTTTCCCCGGCATTGAGCGTGATGGCTCCGTCTGTGGTCTGGTAAGGGATCCAGGTAACCCGGTCCAGGCTGTACTGCACTCCGTCATCGGCCCCGGCATACTGGAACGTAATCTGCGTACCGTTCTCGATGGCCTGGACCGTGAAGTACTCGCTTCCGGCCGCGCGATCTATGGTGTAGAACGCATTGGGCGCCAGCGTAAAGTCAGACACGCCGAAAGAACGGGGGGAGCCTCCGTCCATGACCTCCAGGGCTGCGTCGGAAAGGGTGGTACCGCCGGGCAGGGCAGCCGTGAACGCGACAGTGACCACACCGTCGGTTTCCACGGCCACACATGAGGCCGTGCAAAGCGTCTGGGCGCCGTCGTGATTCCGCAGCACAAGCGTCACCGCCGCACCGTCTTCGGCCTCGGCAAGGGCCACCGTAAAGAGCAGGAAAGACGACTGCTGATTCAGGACGAATTCCCGGTCGCCGAAAACACCCGTGGCGGTAAAGTCGCTCAGCCGTTCAACGGCATGCACAAAGCTGTCCTCATACGCATCCGCAGGATAGGACGTGCCGATGACGCGTCCGTCAGCCACCGTATGGATGCGGTCCCCCGCACTCACCAGCGTCACGGAGACGGGCGTATCGGCCGATGGAGTGAAAGATTCGTCGCAGAAAAGGTCGCCCTCGAAGCGGGCATCCGTCGCTCCGGCGCCGGACACCATGTCCAGGATGCCGAAGAGAAGGTCGGAATCGGCCCCGGCGGCACAGACGTAAAGGCGGTCTCCCTCGCAGAAGACGTACTGCGATTCCCCGTTCAGGGAAGCCTTGGAAAGGACGGCCTCGCTGGCCCCGACGCTGTACGGGATGCGGTGCAGCACCCGTTCAGAAGGAAGGGTTTCTTTCCCGCAGGCCACCAGCAGGACTGATATTGCGAAATAAAGTATCCGTTTCATTACAGGGCACCTCCATTTACCGGATTGTTACCGAAGTTCACTCCGCCGCCGGCAGCGTTTTCAGAGGAACTGTTGTGTACGGCGCGCACGAACATGTAGCCGGCGCGGCTGTGGTGCAGACCCTGCGTGGAGCCAACGAACACAGTACTGGCCTGCAGGATTGTATTATAGCTTGCCTTCGCATTCGCCTTGTTCCATTCCACCCCGCTATGGTCGAAATCCACCTTCTGGTCGTTCCAGAAGACGCCTTCGCCCGAGAAGCGGAAGTGCTGCAAATCCGTAAGCGTCGGTTTGTACAGGGCCCCGCTGTAAAGGGTGAAGCCCGTCCCTTCCCCACCCCGGAACCACTTGTAATTGCAGCCGTTGCTGCGGCCGGCGGGGGTGGACGGATTCAGGCGCAGCCAGTCCTTGCCGCTCGACGCAGAGTCGTCGTGCGCGGGATAGAAGACATGGAAGACATACGGAACCTTGATATCGTCTGTAGCGTAGTCGGTATCGTTCACGCCGATACTGATCAGGTTGTCACGACCGATGGTAAGACTGTTGTCGCGCTGGCTGGGGTTGTTCTCCTGCATCACCTCGTGGTAAGTACAGTTGGCGATATCCATATTGGCCTCGATGAAGTCCCCGGCGCTGAAGCGCATGTTCTTCACCTCCTGCTTGTCCCAGAGCCCGGTGATATCCGCGGAAGTATTCCACACGAGCGGGGCCTCGGGCAGCGGGTTCGGCCAGTAATTCACCTTGAGGATCTCCATGCTGGCCGATGCCGACCGCACGGCCACGTCGTTCTCGTTCTTGCGCACCACGGCCTCCACGAGGAACTCGTACACGCCGGTCTGCAGCGAACGCAGCTGATATTCAAAGTTGTACACGGCACTCAGGAAATGCTCTTCGCCGGCGCCGACCGGCAGGGCCACGCGACGGATGTCACCGTCCGGGTCGCTGATACACAGGCTCACCTGTTCGATGGGCATGGAGGCCGACGAAACGGTCACAGCCACCGGGAACGGAGGATTCTGGGTCGATGCATCGTACACACAGGGCAGCAGGCGCACGGAAGTGAACACGCCGGAGAGCAGTTTCACAGGAGTCTCGAAGGTGCGGAGCACGCCGGCTTCGTTGCGCACCGTAGCGCGTACCGACATGTTGCCCAGGATGGGCACATCGGGCACCTCCCAGTCAATCTCCGTCCGGAGGGTGAGTCCGGAGAGCGTAACGCCCGTGAGCGGGATTTCCGTACTGGCTTCCACGCCGCTTGTGGTGACATACACCAGCGCGAGCGAAAGGTTTCTCAGGGCGGAACCCTGGGAGCTGAAGTTGAGCTGGATGCGGGTGGTTTCGCCGGGCAGCAGGCCCTCGGCGCCCGTGACGGAGATCCTGCCGGTGATGTCGCCGGTACGGTTCCGGTCACGCACGCAGCGGACGCCGTGGATATGGTTGCCGGCATCCAGCAGGTGGACGCGGCCGGTATTGCGGTTGTATCCCCAACCCACCTTCTTCTTTTCGGAGTCGGTAAGGTTGTCGCCCAGTTTACCGCGGGTAAAGAAGGAACGGCAGGGGTAATTGACGTTTTGGTCCCAATAGCCGTCCGGCTGCAGGATAGCCATCAGCAGCAGTTCCGTCATATTGGGAAGGCGGTAACCGGCCGGGCAGTAGTTATTGTATCCGTTGCGGGTGATATCGCTGTTGATGCCTTCTTCATCCTGGGTGGAGGGGGAACCGTCCGCGAACACATAATCGGCCGGATTCTGCATGTTCAGTTCCAGGTACACGCGGTCATGGATGGCGTTCTCGTTGTGATAAGGAAGGTCATATTCCGTGTATTCACGCACGGAAGCGGGGTTCAGGTTGGAGAAGCGGATCGTATAGGTTCCGTCCTCGTTGGGCAGCACCTTTCCGTTGGGGTCGGTACCGGCAGGCACTTCGTAATACTGGTCCACCATGTACTCGTAGGGAGCATAGGTAATATCCTTCCGAACCCCGTTGGAAACATACGTGCCGATGTTGCGCACGCAGCGGATGGTGGACACCTGGTCGCGGTTTCCGGGGGTGAAGCCGGCCCAGTCATAGAAGGAGAAGTCCGACTTGGTAGCGCCTTCCTCTGCACGGATCAGGTTCGGGTCTGCCACCGACTCGGATGCGGTACTGGAGATAACCCAGGAGCGCCAGTCCAGCGGAGCGTCGGAATTGGCGTTCACAGGCTGGTACAGGCGGGCCGTGGTGGACAGCGATTCATTGCCCACCCAGATACCTACCAGCTGGTTGATGGATGCGGTGTACCAGCGCAGTTCGTCCGGCTCGATGACACCGTCGCCGTCATTGTCCCGGTTGCGGGTGAGGCAGGAGTACGCCAGGTACTTGTAGTCGTTTTTCAGTTCGGGGAGCGTATTCTCCACGTTATAGTTCAGGAAGCCCACGTGGCCCTGGTCATCGTCGGCCCAATACTGCGTCTGACCGGTGTACAGGCCCCAGAGGGCGGCGGTGTTCATACGGCCGTTGTCGTCGTCTTTCGGTTGCACGGTGGTACCGGCAGGCAGCCCCTCGCCGGAAGGCCACCAGGTCCACGCACGCTGGCTGGCGTCCTTGCCGTGACGCTCGGCATAGGACATCTCGTCCTTGTGCTCAGTTCCCCAGAGGCTGCTGAGGCTGGGCGAATAGATGTTGTAGATGGTCTGGATGGAATGCTGGATGATGGAGTGGCTGGAGGTAACCACGCTGCTCTGCCGGTCCTGGCTGTAACGGGCGTCGGACAGGATGTGCAGCTCACGGGGTTTGGCATTCACGAAGCGTCTCCACAGCTCCGGATCCTCTTCCGAGGTGATGGGATTCTTCTCATAGTAGAACTCCTCCACGAAAGCGGTCATACGAATCACGGGCGGACTGGAAGGGTCTTCCTGGAGGAAGGCAGAGGGTTCCCCGGCTGTTTCCAGGGCCGTCTGCTCGATGAGGAAACGCACCAGTTCATGGATATCCATGAGTTCAGGGCTTCCGTCTCCGGGGTACTGCAGGCGGTAAGTCTGGTACTTGCCGTCCGGTCCCACATTGTTGAGCCCGAACTTCACCCATTTGTAATCCTGCTGGGCCAGTTCCGCGGGAGTGGAATCCCAGGCGCCGCCGCCTTCGGAGAAGGGAGTCTTCACATACCAGGAGATGTGTTCCGCATCCAGCTCGGGAGTATAGGTGAATGTCATGCTGTGATACTCGTAGTGGGCGTCGCAGTTGATGAGTTCGTCGGTGGCCAGCAGGAGCGTGCCTTCCTGGGCGGGTTCCTCCTCACGGATGCCCTCGGCGCCCTTTCCCTTCACCTCGATGAAAATGCTCTCGGAGTTCTGGATGGTAATGTAATAGGTGTACGCATGGCCGCGGGCCACGTCGTAATTGTCATAGTTGTGCACGGCGCCCTTGCTGGAAGAGAAGTCTCCCAGGTGGATGGTGTAACGTGTCTGGGCCGTGAGCGCGTGCTGGGACTGGTTGGAACCCAGGATGCTCATTAGGCCGGCCTCGGTAAGGCCGAGCAGCACGTCGAAGTTAACCAGCGTACCTCTCTGGGGCGCATACACGTAGTCGCCGTTGGTATAATACTCGGAGAAATACTGATCGCCGGCATGGTCGGGATCCACGTTCTTCTCCTGAAGTTCCCGCATGTAATAGTCTCCGTCGGGTTCAATCAGGGCGCGGGGCTGCTGCAGGTTTTCCAGCATATAGAAGGAGAACACATGCCACTCTTTCCCTTCTTCATCCACCTCAGTTCCCTCGAAGTAGGCCTCCTCGGTGGTGAAATAGCTCACGTCGCCGGGGTTGTGGCCCTGGGCGAAGAGGAAGCTGCTGGTAGGAATATTGGACACACGCCAGTTACGGGTACGGGTGTTCTCGGGGTCGATGTTGGTGGTGTTGTAGCTCACGCAGAACTTCACCTTGGCTTCCAGGGTATGCAGATGCACGCCCACGGCCGGATTGCCGCCGGTTTCCGTCCATACCATGGTGGTGGTGTCCAGGCCGTCGGCCGTACCCATCATCAGGAAGGCGTCGGAACGGTTCACCACTTCCTGCCGGAGGGTGATGCGGACAGACTGGAGCTCGGAGAGCGTCTGGATCTCGGCCAGACGGTCCACGGCCGTCGGACGGTCGTCCAGCGAGGTGACGGTATTGGCGACGTTCGCCAGCAGTACCAGCGTAACGTTCTGCCGCGCCACCGTCGCAATCTTCACCACACCGTTGGTGGTGGTATAGGAGCCGCCCACATAGGCCGAGTTGTCCACGTACCAGCCTTCCGCGTTCTGGGAAAGCAGCGTAGCCCGCTCGGCATAAGCATGTTCATAAGTGAAGTAACGGCCGTAGAAACGGTCCCCGTTCTCGTCGAACAGGAGCACGTAGAGGTCCTTCACGCGTGACTCGTCGGCCCGATTGGCTTCGGCCTTCGTCCCCAGCTCTACATGCAGGAAGTCGTCCGTACCGAAGCCAATCTGGAGCATGACGGGATCACCTTCCCGTACGCGTTCACATGCGGGATCCAGCTCCCTTGTGCAGGAAGCCACGAGAATCATCATCAATATGCCCAGCCAACGTTTCATCTTAATTGAACTCAATGTACTGCGGTTTATCCACCCAGTCCACCACGTCAAAGAAGAAGGTTACGTCTTCCTCGTCCTCCTTTTTGCTGATGCGGGTTTCAATCTTCAAATGCTGGTTGCGCCCCACCCGGGGAATATCGGCCGATCGGCGGTCGTGCACGGGAAGATCCTCGAAAAGGTGGGGAGTGCTGCCGATACGGAATGCGATGTCGCACAGGTAACGGCGGCCGCGGGGCTGCAACGGGGCCTCGCTGGGGAAAGTAAGCTCTGAAAGGAGCGCGTAGTCGCTGGAGGTGGCATTGCCGATGACGATGTCTCCGCTGCGGGAGATCACCAGGTCGCCGCTGCCGGCCACGGTATCAGTCTCGCGGAAGAAGAGGTAACCGTTCCCGGGGTTCATCGCCTTGAGGGTGACTTCGCAGTCGCTCAGGGTAATTTCCCCGCCGGTTTCGTTCTTGAACGAGATACTGACACGGGCGAAAACGCGCTGGAGGTCCAGGAGCACCTGGCCGTTGTGTCCGGCATTCACCGTGACACTTCCCTTTGCCGAGAGCGGCATGGCGCCGCCGGCGTAGGAAGGGCTTCCGGAAGCCGGAAGCACCGTGACGGCCTCGATGGCCTGCCTGGTACCGGCCGACAGGAAGGCCGACCGCGTAGCGGGGTCCAGTCCCGCGGTGTTGGCCAGGGCATACACGCTGTACGTACCGGCCGTCACCGAGTTGAACTCGACCACGGATTCCGCGAGACCTTCGGCATCGGCCTCCATGCTCAGGCAGGAAGACGTCGCGCCGGGATAGCGGGCGACGACGTTCCCGTTCCGGCTGACCATCGCTACCAGCAGGTCCGGTTCATCGGCCTTCGTAAGGACCTCGCCCAGTGACAGACGGAGGGTGACCCCGCCCGTCTGGACAGGGACCTCCTCGCGGACACAGGAGGCGGCCGGCAACAGCGTTACCGCTGCCGCCAACAGGACCTTATATGTACGATACTTTCGCATTATATCGTGATGCCGGGGGTCTCGGCCTGCACTTCTTCCCAGGGGGCGACGCGCACATTCACACGGACACCGCCACCCATACGGATGTGGATCTCGTAGATGTAACGCACGCCGGGAAGCCAGCAGGTGATCAGCTTGTCAGAGCCTTTAACGTATATTTCTTCCAGCCGGACGGAGGTTTCAATCACTGTGTCCTCAGACTCTCCCTCTTCACGATACCGGTAAGTCAATACCAGACGTGGAATATATGAAAGGTTAAGGCCGAATTCTTGAGGAATCATCAGATCCGTCACATAAGGGGTTCCTGCCTCCGGGAAACGGGTTCCTGCGGTAAGCGTTGCGCCGGGAGCACAACCCAGGACACGGTTCGTGTTGTAGCCCGGTGACAGCCACTCCGAAGAGATGACGATGTTGTCACCGTTCTGTTCCACCAGCCCCCTCCCCTGTGTGCACAGGTTCTGGAAGCGGTAACTGTCGAGGGTAATGCTCATCTCGGGAGAGTCATTGAATACAACGACGCTAACGGCGGAGAGCAGATGTGAGAACTGGAAGTGGACGGGGGTCGTGGTGTGGGTTTCCAGACGGCGCCGGGTGCAGGCGGCCATGAGGTCGTACTGGGCCACGGTAGGGTCGTAACTGATCTGGGCACTGAGTGCGCCTGCGGCATCTGCCGGATTGCAAAGGATGCTTTGGTTGCCATCCGGCCCGGCGATAGCCAGGAAGTCGTAACTGCTGCAGGTAAAGTCCCAGAAACGGTGCGGCGCATAATCCCAGGAGGATCCGTTGGGCGTATCCACCGTATCGCCGCAGAAAACGGCGTAACGGTTTCCCTGCCGGGTTTTGGTGCCGTACACGAAGAACCTGTCGTCCGGAGTGAAGTACACCTTGGGCGACCCCGTTTTGGTCGCATCTTCGCTTAGCAGTGCCGACTCCGCGCTGAAGCCGATGGGGGCCTCGTCCTGCACGGGGTTGTCCAGCCGCATGGTGCAGCCTGAAAAGACCAGGCTGCCCCATGTTGCCAGAACTGCTATGCGTATGATGCGGGAAGACATGGAATACTACTGGAAGATATAGTGATGACCTTCGATGACAGTGGCATCAGCCCAGTCTTCGATGTCGGCCGAGAAGGTAATCTTGTTGTCGGCGTTGATGGTGATGTAGTAGGTGTAGTGGACGCCGGGCTCCCAGGCAGAGATGAAGGGGGTGGTGTTGTTCTTGTCGGAGGGATCGGGATTGGTCTTGTCGAAGGCGCCGATCTCGAAGGTCTTCGTATAGTTCACGGAATCCAGGTTGGGAGCGACACCGGTAGTGAGCGTGTAGTTGATGGTGATGGTCTGGGCGCCGGTACCGGTAGCCATGGTCTGAGGCATGGCGATAAGGCCGATGATCAGGTCGGCGGGAGTGTTGGCGCCGGCGGCGATCTCAACGGCAGTGGCGTTCTTGTAAGGAGCCACGGTGTTGTCATTCTTTACGGGAGAGGAGGCCACGGCCCAGCTGCCGACAGGGTTGTTGGAACCATCGTAGCTGGAGACGGTGAAGGAACCCTTGGTCTGGATGTCGTTCACGGAAATGCTGTTCACGGTGAGTTTGACGTCCAGGATCTCGGTGTGCTTCTTCACTTTGATGTCCACCTTGGAAGCGAGGTGCTTGAAGGTGAGGTTGACCGTCTGGCCGAAGTTGGCCTTGGCGACGGTGGTCTTCTTGGCGATGAGCAGCTGCTCGGATGCGCCGTCATAGGTGAAGTCGCCGGTAGCGAACAGACCGTTCTGGGCATAGTCGCCGGAGTTGAGCTTATCCTTGGGATAAACGCCGAAGAAAGTGTAGTGGCTGAAGTTCCTGTCCCAGAAACGGATGGGAGAATACGTCCAGTTGGCACCGTCGTACTTCACATCGACGTCGTTGAACACGGTGGCTATGTCGGCCCCGTCATTGTGTTTGTAACCGTACACCTCGATTTCGTCGTTAGCGACAAAGGCGGACTTGTCGGCCTTCGTCATCACGTCGTTCCAGGAGGAGAAGCCAACGGACTTCTGGGAGTCGGGACCCACGGAGTAGGTCTTGCTGCAAGCGGCAGCTGCCAGGGCAACTGCGGCGATGAAAACAATCTTTTTCATACGCATTTTTGATTTGGTTAAAAGTTAATAAAATGAGTTATATCAGTCTGAAATAGTCGTTATTCCAATTTGTTCTTCCCAATCGGAGACGAGGGCCTGGAAGCCTCCGCCAGGGATACCCCCCGGAGAACTGTCGGGCGGAATGTCGTCCACATCGATCTCCAGGGTGATTACTCCGCCAAGCGGAAGGGCGCGAACTTCGTCGGTGATGTCAACGCGCACATTCCTCCAGCTGCCGTTGGAATAACTGACATTCATCACCAGGAAGTGCTCCTTGCGGGGCGCGGCGGCTACGCTTTCCTCGTCGTAGGGGTTGCAGCCTGGAAGACCGAAGCTGAGCAAACGGGCACCCAGCATATCCTGCGCGCGGTCCATGTACATATCCATGGGGACGCTCACGGTCTGGGCGTGGGTTTCCCGGGTCCAGAGGTTCACGCCGGCGGACATGCCGGTAAGGGCTGCGCCGCCTCCGCTGCCCACCACCCGGCCGCCATTGTTCAGCAGCTTAACCTGGATGAGGTAGATATAGGTGGCGGGAGTAAGGTCTCCGGTAATCTTCAGCACGTAACGTCCGTCCTCATATACATAGTCGTCAGGATTGTCGGTAATGAGACGGTTTTCGTCATAGAGGGCGTAGAGGGCATCCGGCATCAGGGCCACGGGTTCTTCCTCGATTTCGTCCGCCTTGGTGGGGACGCCGGACATCTTCTGGGCGGTGGTCTGCACCGGATTGGATGTCCTGAGGCCGGAAGAAATGATGCGGGTGTAGCTGTGCACAGGGGAAAGTTCATCGTCCGCCGTGAAAAGCAGGGTCTCGGAATCGTTGTTGTGGAACAGCAGATTGTGCTTTCCTACAAACACATCCATGGTGGCGCTCGTTCCCACGAAATTGTGGACGGTGTGCATGGCCGGGACTCCCTCGGCGTTCTGCGTGTAGATATGCAGGCGCATACCGGCCGGCTGCGGGTAACCTACAGGGCCCAGGGCGGAGGCGTTCCAGTTGAACTGCCACTTTGCCTGCCAGTCCAGCTGCCACATGATGTCCACATTCACATGGGTGGAAAGCACCAGACGGGTAGCCACGGGCCGGCGCAGATACAGCGGCGGCTCGATGGAGCAACTGCCCAGGAAGAGTACACCCAGGCTCACAAGCGATATGAGGCGGCGGGGTGTCATCTTGCGTGGCGGTTGAAAAGGTCGATTCCGATGGAAATATAGAGCCGGGTGGGACCTACCCACATCAGGCGCTTGCGGCGTGCGACGAAAAGGTCCACGTCGCCGTCATAGTCATAGTAATAACGACGGGTATGGTCGAAGCCATATACATAGGGATCGTAGGCCGAATAGAAAGCGCCCACGGCAACCCCCATGTCCAGGAACACGCGTCCCTTGCCGAAGACCACCTTGTAGCCGGCGCCGAGCGAAGCGCCGATTCCTTCGCCTTCCCAGCCCCGGGCATCCCAGCCGATTCCATAACGGGCGGCATTCGCGCTGGCGAACAGGTAAGCCCCCTTGTAACGGCCCTGGCTTTCCTTGAAGTAGCGGCGCGTCCACAGGGTGATATTGTTCACCTGGAAGAAACGGTGACTCTCATAGTGACGCCACATGGGCCACTCTACATCAGCCCCGACGGTCCAGCGTCCTCGCGCAGGATAATACTCCAGCGAGAAACTGGGAATGGAAGTGACGCCATAGCCGGGGACATAGGTAATATCGTAAGGGAGGTTGGTGCTAAGGCCGAAAACGGGACGGAGGCCGGACTGCCGGAGGGCCACGGAGGGAATATCAAGCCCCTGACGGACAAAGCTCCCGTCAAGGAAGACCTGCGTCGAAGCAGGAGAGAGCGCCTCACGGGAAACATCCACGCGCGCATAACGAAGTTTGGGGCGGGAGATGCGCAGGATGGTGAACTCATACCAGGCTTCGCCCAAGGAATGGATCTGAAGACAGTCCTCCAGGTCGGGACGGTGAGCGAGGATATAGGCGCGCAGCGCCTGGCCGCGACGGCGGGACAGGGAATTATTGTTACGGACAGGTCCTTCCGGGGATGCAGCGGAGAAGATAATACCCACATGGATATCGCCAGGAACCGTCTCGTCCAGGATACGATCCAGCATGGCAAGGGATTCTGCATTGCCGGCGAAATCCCGGAGAAGGACGGAACGGTTTACGGGGAACAATACATTAATACGCGTGTACGCGTCGCGCTCCTGCGCACGCGAGACGAAAGAAAAAGCAACCGCACAGAATAAACACACGGTAGCTTTAAAGACTACCGTGGCAAACATAGGGCTATGATTAGTTTGTTGAGTCAAAATGCGGCTAAATTTTTCGGCGGCAAAGTTATGGAGTTTTTACTTGTATTTCAAGCGAATAATTTTTGGTTTCGAAAGATTTTTACGATTCTTGAATACGTCAAACTCCATAAAAAATTGTAAAAATCGTTTCAAAAAATATGAAATACTCAATTAAAACACGCCAATAACATATAATTCGATTTGATTTATGAAACACTCGGCAAGATGAATATTTTTCCGTTTCAGCAATTAGCAAAAATTTACGAATTTGAAAAAATCGCACAATTTTCAGAAAGATTCGATGTCAAAATTGGTAAAGTTTGAGAATATTATTATATTTGCGCGAATAATCATGGACACTATGCATAAAAAACAACATTTTTTGCATTATTTGGCGCTTGTGGCGGCAGGGGTTTCGCTTGTCGGCTGCCAGCGCCTGTCCGAGCAGGCACCCGCCCCCCGGCAGTCCAGGTTATATTTCGATATTTCCGTTACCCGCGAGGGTGAAAGCATCCCGCAGGAGCGCATCGCTTCCCCGGCGACACCGCTCACCAAGGGCGAAATCGTAGATGCCACGGACCTGCTGGCCACGATGGATATCCGGAAGCCCTTTTCCCTGATCGGCATCGACGGCGAAAATGGCACCCTCCTGATGGATAACGCACCCGTTCACAGCGGAGAAGACGGCAAATACTCCCTGTTCCTGGGCGGAAGCCTGCTGGAGGCGGCCTCCCAGATCCTGTTCAGCGCCTATTACCCCCACGTAAAGGACTTGAGCTACCAGAAGGGCTACCAGGCTTACTCCATACCCTTCGCAGCAGCCCAGACGGAAGCCGGACCGCTCGTTTCGAAGACCGTCGAGCGCAGCATCGCCGAGCTTAACACCCTCCCGCTGGAATTCGGGCACATCACCAACGACATCGGCTTCAAGGTCTGCGACGTCACGCCTGACGCAGCGCTGCAGGGCCACATACGCCTCAGAAAGCTCACGGCGTTCAACGTAGCCTCCGCCGGCGTTTATGTGAACGACATCGTCAACGGCCGCGGGAACTGGGATTTCCAGGGCTACTACCGCAACGTCACGGTTTTCGAAGGGGACGCCCCCGTTGGTGCCGGCTCTTCCGGAGAGTTGTTCGTCGGCAGGGATGCGCTGGTCCCCCGCATGGCGGAAAGCAGCCGCTTCTACGCCATTCCGGACGACGTTATCCTAGGACGTCAATATGTGGAGGCGGAATTCGATGTCGAAGGCTTCGAGTACGAGGGCGAACACTTCGCCCCGCTACCCGGACAAATTCGCAAGTATCTCATTTACGGAATCTTACCGGGTAACACCATGATACCCGGGAAACAATATACCTTCCATATCGGCCTGGACCTGAGCTCCATCTACAGGGAAATCAGCTTCGGCGCCGCAGTGGACGAGTGGGAAACCAAGATTTACGAAAACAACGAAGACTTTTAAATGCGCCTGAACTTCTTATATCTGGTACCGGGCCTTATCTTCCTGTTCTGGGCGGCTGTCCACAGCCTGCTCGCTTCCCGCACGTCCACCTTCCGCATCATCGAGTGGAGTCTGCTCACCATTTTCGTCACCGCTACCGGAGACCTCATGCTGGGGCAGGTCCTTCACTCCGAGGCCATCAGCATCCTGGTGGTCCAGCTCATGACGCCCGCCATCATTCCGTTCAACAGCATTTACTTCGCCCATCTTTCCGGGAACTTCAAGCATCGGCCCTACCAGACCCTCTGGGTTATCCTGCCGGCCATGCTGTTCACGGCCTCCCTCATCATCACCAGCGTGTACGGCGTAGCCAATATCAACGATTTCCTGGAGAGGATGCATGCCGGCTATAAGGGAGACACCCTGTTTACCAACGGCGCAGAGCGCACCTATTATGCGTGGAGCGTGGTCGCTTTCCGTGCAGTGATGGCCGTTGAGGCCGTCATCATGATCATCCATTCCGTCATGCTGGCCATCAAGTTCCGCTTCAAGCCCACTCACTGGGTGGATTTCCTGTTCCGGAACCGCCGCATGCGCGTTCTGGAGATCCAGGTTACGCTGTGCCTGATCATTCTCTTCACCCTGTTCCTGAAAATTATCCTCCACGCCCCCATGTCGGGCCGGGAACCTGCCTGGGTAACCCCGCTGGTCATCGTCATCTCCATCGTGGATTTCTTCTTTGGGTTTTTCGCCCTGTTCAGCGCAAAGGAATTTATCTCCATCCCCGAAATCCGCACCGCCTTCCGCTTTAATTATAATAAGGAATGTGCAGAAAGCGTGGCGGAGGAGGTCATCCTGGACATGATCGGCGAACTGCGCGGAGAATCCCTCACGCACGTTCTCTCCCGCCTGGAGATCCAGGCCGGCGCGGAGAATCCCGGCCGCCATATCGGCCGGTCCAAGACACCCACGCTTTCCACCACGGTACTCGGCCCCAATCCCATGTCCCGGGACGAGGAAAGCCTGCTCACCCGCTTCCAGCACCTGATGATGGACGAGCAACTGTTCCTGCAGCCCAGTCTCACGCTTTCGGATGTTTCCGAACGGCTGCACTCCAACAAGACCTACGTCTCCAAGATGGTCAACCGCACCTACAACCTGGGATTCCCGGAGGTGCTCAACATCCTGCGCGTAGATTACGCGGAACAGTATATCCGCAAGCACAAAGACTCCACGCAGGATGAAATCGCCAGAGCCTGCGGGTTCCTGAGCGCATCCTCGTTCAACAGCACTTTCAAACGAATAACCGGTTATACGCCAAAAGTCTGGGCGGCGCGCGTCGCCACCAACAACCAATAGACATGAATAAACTTCCTACACTTAAACTTGAAAAACCACATTTCTATGACCCCGTTTTACGCACAGGATCACGACTATGCCAAATACAACGTTTTGGCTGTCGATGACATCCCTTTGAACCTTGTTCTGGTTCAAAAAATGCTATCCCGATTCAATTTCAAGCTTCGAACGGCTAAAAGCGGCCAGGAGGCACTGGACGCCGTAGCCGAACAGAAGCCGGATCTCATCCTGCTGGACCTGATGATGCCCGGAATCGACGGCTTCGAGGTAATCCGGCGACTGCGCGAGAACCCCTCCACAGCCGACATCCAGATTGTCATCCTATCGGCCCTCAACTCCAATGAAGATGTCGTAAAAGGCTTCAAAGCCGGCGCCAACGACTTCATCATGAAGCCCATCATCATGGAAAAGCTGCTCAGTTGCGTCGTTACGCAGATGACCATCGTCGAGAATAAAAAGCGTTAGCCATGCGACGGCATCTTGCGGTCATAGCACTGACCCTCTCACTGTGTCCGGGAACCCGGGCGCAGATAGTAAATCGTCTGCGCGTGGACCAGGACACCTTTGTCCGCTACGCCTACGGTCGCATGCAGCAGTTCAACCCGCAGAACCTGTCGCTGGCCGACTCCCTCTACCGGGAAGGTGTCGCTCAGAACAATCTCCGCTACAAGTGCCTGGCGCTTTCGCTGGAGATTCCGGTGCGCTTCGCCCGGGGAGAGGAACAGCGCATGACGGCCGCGGCCGATGAAATCAAATCCCTCCTGGCCGAGCGAAAAGACTGCCGCGAGTTCTACTTTGCCACGTTGCACGAGTACGGAGAGTTCCTCGTGCGACTGGGCAACGCCTCGCAGGCCATGCTGGAGGCGCGTGCCATGGAACGGATTTCATCGGCCGAGAAAAGGCCGGAGGGGCGCATGTATGCCTATCGCATCATCGGCCTCATCCAGAGCGAACGGGAGAACCACGTGCTGGCCATCAAGAATCTGGAGAAAGCCGTGCAGTACTGCCGCGAATCACACTCGGAGCAGGAACTGCCCAACCTCTACATCCTTCTGGCTCAGGAATCCGTGGCGATCGGCCGTTACACCGAGGCCGAGGCCTTCTGCACGCGGGCCGAGCAGTACGAAGCTTTTTTCCCCGCCATCCGCATCCGGGCGCTGATGACCCGGGCCGTCCTGCACCACTCTCAGGGCCACTACTCCGCCTTCTGGGATGCCTACAACACGCTTGTCAAAGACCCGCTGTACACCCTGCAGACCGACGCCGACACGCGCGGCGCGCTGGACATCACATACCTCCGCTCCCGCGGCGCATTCAACGAGGCGCTCAGGAAGGCCGATGCCATCCGCAACGAGCACGAGCGCCTGACACTGCGGCAGGCCGTATATGCCGATATGGGCGATTACTCAGGCGCCTACCAGGAGCTGACCCGCCTGATGGAGGCGCGCGATTCGGCCTACATCCGTGTTCAGAACGAAGACCTGGCCGTCCTGGACGCCGAAATGGACAACGCGCATCTCCGGGAACAAGCCCAGGGGCTCAAGGCGCAGAACCAGATGGCCATCCTGGCCGGTTTTCTGGTCATGTTCACGGTGGCGTTCATCTCCATCGTCGTACAGCAGTGGCGTCTTCGCGAAAACCTGGAAGAAATGCGCGCCCAGAACAACGCCATGCTCACGGCCCGCCGGGCATACCAGAGGACCATCGAGACCATGGAGGCCGAAAACAACCTGCGGATCAAACTCCTGCAGAAACGTAAATTCAACACGCTACAACTATGAAGTGCAAAATCCTCAAATACTATAAACATGAACTGCTCGCCCTCCTGTATTTCCTCTCTGGCGGCATCCTGGCCATGCTGGCCCTCATCCAGAAAGTCCCCCTCATCCTGGGCATCCTGGGTGTGGTCATCCTGTCCAGCAGCATGTTCTACTACTGCCTGAAGTACGTGACCGAACTCACGTACAAGAACTACTACAAGGAAAGCTACGAAATCGAGCACGAGACCATCGAGGAGGAAATCCGCAAATCCATGGCGAACAACCGTTACCAGGAAGCCGTCATCAACCGCTACGAGAGCGCCTGCCGGGACCTGGGGCTCACGGAGGAGCAGAAGAACTGGCTGCTGGAACTCCTCATGGCAGAAAAAGACCGCGTTGACGAAGAACTGCGCCGGGAAGGCGGCGGCCACATATAGAAAAAAACCTCTGCAACGACTTGCAGAGGTTTTCTTGTACTGGGTAGGAGAATCGAACTCCTATTGCGAGATTGAGAATCTCGAGTACTAACCGTTATACGAACCCAGCGGTTGGGAGTGCAAAGGTACGAATATTTTTTATTTCCGCAAATTTTTATTTCAAAAATACAAAAAAAACTGCGAGCACCAGGCACACGAAAGCGGCCAGGTGATTCCACTGCAGCGCCTGTCCCTTGAACAGGAAAGTGACGATGACGGTAAAGATGGTGAGGGAAATCACTTCCTGGATCACCTTCAGTTGCATCAGGTTGAAGGGGCCGCCGTTGTCGATGAAGCCGATGCGGTTGGCCGGAACCGTAAGGCAGTACTCAAAGAACGCAATCCCCCAGGAGAACAGGATGATGAGGATGAGCGGCCAGCCGGTGGATATTTTCATCTCCTGAAGCTTCAGGTGTCCATACCAGGCGAACGTCATGAAGACGTTCGAAAAGACCAGCATCAAAACAGTCCAAAACCCTTTCATACGTTTACCTATTGTTTTAAGGTCGCAAATTTAGTAATTTTGCTGGCTCATTGAACACATTGATTGCATTATGACCTTAATTAAATCCATTTCCGGTATTCGCGGAACCATCGGAGGCGCCCCGGGCGGCGCACTTACCCCCATCGATGTTGTCAAGTTTACGGCTGCTTATGCCGCCACGCTTCCCCAGCGCAAGGCAAAGCCCAACGGCGAGCGTTACAAGATTGTCGTCGGCAAGGACGCCCGCATGTCGGGCGACATGGTAGAGCAGCTTGTCGTGGGCACGCTCATCGGCTGCGGCATCGACGTTGTCAAATGCGGCTTCGCCAGCACTCCCACCACGGAAATGGCCGTTCTCTTCGCCCATGCAGACGGCGGCATCATCCTCACCGCCAGCCACAACCCCCGCCAGTGGAACGCCCTCAAGCTTCTCAACGACAAGGGTGAATTCCTCACCGCCGTAGAAGGACAGGCCGTCCTTGACCTGGCAGAGAAAGAGGATTTCAATTTTGCCGAGGTGGACAACCTGGGCAATGTAGAAGAAGAAGATTTCACCGACAAGCACCTGGACGCCGTCCTGGCCCTCCCGGCCGTTGACGTGGAGGCCATCAAGGCCGCCCACTTCACGGTAGTGGTGGATGCCATCAACTCCGTGGGCGGTATCATCATGCCCCGCCTGCTGGAGCGCCTCGGTGTCAAATGCATCGGCCTCAACTGCAATCCCACCGGAGACTTCGCACACAACCCCGAACCGCTTCCCGCCAACCTCGTGGACCTGTGCGAGACCGTCAAGAAAGAAAAAGCAGACCTCGGCATCTCCGTCGATCCCGACGTGGACCGTCTGGCCTTCATCCAGGAGGACGGCGAGCCCTTCGTGGAAGAATACACACTCGTGAGCGTGGCCGATTATCTCTGCGAGCTGGCCCAGAAGGAAGGCAAGCCCATCGCCACCGTTTCCAACCTCTCCTCCACCCGCGCCCTGCGCGACGTTACGGAGAAGCACGGCGGCACCTATTACGCATCGGCCGTAGGCGAGGTTAACGTGACCACCCTCATGCACAAGGTGGGCGCCCTCATCGGCGGCGAAGGCAACGGAGGCGTCATCTATCCCGCCATCCACGCCGGACGCGACGCCATGGTAGGCACGGCCCTGTTCCTTTCCAACCTGGCCCACAAGAAGATGAAGGTAAGCGAACTCAAGAAGACCTACCCTCAGTACTTCATCGCCAAGAACAAGATCCAGCTCAGCGACAGCGCCCTCATTGAAAAGATTCTCTCCGAGCTCAAGAAAATCTACGCCAACGAGAACATCAACGACATCGACGGCGTCAAGATCAACTTTGAAGCCAACAAGACTTGGGTGCACCTGCGCAAATCCAACACGGAGCCCATTATCCGCATCTACTCCGAAGCTTCCACCATGGAAGCCGCCGAGGCCCTGGGCAACGAGGTCATCGCTGTAGCCAACAAGATTATCGGAGCATAGTGTTTTCATTCCGGACCACACCGCTGGAGGACCAGCTGGACAAGGCCTTGCTCTACGGCAAGGTCGGGTGCTTCTGCACGCAGAACTGCTGGGACACGGCCAAAAGCCGCTGGATGTGGGATATCTTCGCCCAGCGGGGCAACCTGGCTACGGTTTTCAATCCGCGCGAAGCGGAGCTCACCCCCGGCACCAACCATATTGTCTGCGAGGCAGACCAGCTGCGGGAACTGAGTGCCGTCGTGGTGGAAATCCAGGATGTGGGAGTAAGGTACTTCAATTACACCAAGGACGTGATGCAGCTCATGGAGATGCTCGCGCTCCTTGGTGATGAAGCCCCTTCCTTATATATAGTGGACCATCTGAACCCTTCCGGACGCGTGGTGGAAGGCACCATCCCGGCGGTAGCCGGAGAAATGTACGTCCCCAAGGTGGCGCATCGGCACGGCCTCACCCTGGGTGAGCTGGTGAACCTGTATGCGTCGGAGACGGGGGCCCGCTTCCCCATCCATGTCATATCGGCCATGGCGACGGACGCCAACCGGCAACTCATGCCCTGGACCATCGCCCCGGCCTCCGACATCCCCGGCCTGTTCAGCTCCTACCTGTACAGCGGCGGCGGTCTGTGGAACAACACTTCGCTTACGCCAGGAATCGGCACGGCACGGCCTTACGAGTACATCGGCGCGCCCTTCGTGAAGCCTCTCCGCCCGGAGGAGCTTCCCCAGGCGCACGGCGCCCTGCTCAGGCCCTGTTCCTTCACGCCGGCGGCCGGCCGATATGCGGGACAGCGCTGCTTCGGTTTCCAGATTATGCTGGTACCCGGAGAGCCCTACCACAGTCTCCTGCACACCCTGCACCTGATGCGCTGGTTCCGCGAGCATTACTCGGCCTTCGAGTTCGAGCCCGCTTTCTGGACCAAACTGGCAGACCCCGTGCTCGAGGCCTACCTCAAGGAGGAAATCGGCTTCGACGTCGTGCAGGAGCACATGAAGGTGGAAGAGCAGAAGTGGATTCGCAAGGCCAAGCGCTACGTTTTGTACGAAGACACGCCGTATAGAATGAAATAATTTGGATTTCTCTTAGATAATTTCTATCTTTGCGGTCCAAAATTGTTAACAATTTAATTTTTACGTAAAATGAAGAAAGGAATTCATCCCGAAACCTACCGTCTTGTAGCTTTCAAGGATATGTCCAATGACACCGTCTTCGTCACCCGCAGCTGCGCTCCTTCCAAGGAGACCATCACTGTCGAGGGCGTTGAGTACCCGCTGGTGAAGCTGGAAATTTCCAACACTTCCCACCCGTTCTACACGGGCAAGGTGAAGCTGGTGGACACCGCCGGTCGTGTGGATATGTTCTATCAGAGATACAAGAGCCGCAAGAAAT
>JAEEXZ010000043.1 GCA_016288055.1 Bacteroidales bacterium | reverse complement strand
AATACGGCTACGCCCTTCTGCCTGGCTTAGTCCCCGGCGAAGGACAATACGTAGCAGCGCTGAAAAAACATAGTGATTGCCCCTCCAAGGGCATAGCCGGAAGGCCGAAAGATGCGTTCCCCGGAGCATCGGCCCTCTTTTTTGCTCCGGGGAATGCGCTTTCGGCTTCCGGCGATAAGAGCGGGGGTCCTATTGTCAATGTAGACAGACTCACAGCCTTGCATTATCTCCACGGAGATGCCATCGTGCTGCCGGAAGGCGCGCCCATCGGCCCGGTGACCATCGCCTATGAAGGCCACGCCCTCGGCCCCGGCAAAAACCTCGGCAAGCGCTGCAACAACCTCTATCCCAAGAACAAACGCATACGAATGGATATCCGATGAAACGTATTCTCATCCTTCTCACCGCGGCCCTGCTGCCGCTTCTGGCCGCCGCACAGGAAACGCTCTCCCGGGAGGAATTCCTGCGCCGCTATACAAATCTGGCAGAGCGCGTGGGCCCCGCCGGGCTGGGCGTCGAGACGCACCTGAACAAGTGGGAGGCCGCCTGGCCCGAAGACCCGCAGCAGTACCTGGCCCGCTTCAAGTTCTGCTTCGCGCGGTGCAGTTCCTCGCACATTGAGGAGATGTCCGTGGACAAGTACCTGGGCCAGCCGCCGCTGCTTCCGATGACCGACTCGCTGGGCGTCAAGCACAACTACTTCGAAGTCACCGACTACGATGACGACCTCTTCGCGCAGGCGAACTCCGCCATCGGCAAGGCCATCAGCCTCAAACCCTGGCACCTGGATTACCGCATGGCCCGGATTGACGCCCTCATCGCCTACGAAAAGGACAAGCCCGAGATGGCCCTCCAGGAGTTGAAGGCCCTCGTGGACAAGCATTACAAGGAGCATCCGGTTTGGGAATACGAGGGTATGGACAGCGTGTCGGAAGAGCAGTTCCGCGCCTTCATGCAGGATTATTGCGTGAGCCTGTTCCGGCTGGGCGGGGAAACATCGGCCCAGGCCTTCAAGGCCCTCTCCGAGCATCTTCTCACCTACTGCAAGGACGAGCCCCTGTACGTGAACAACCTGGGCAGTTACCACCTGGTGCGCCGGGAATACAAACAAGCCCGCAAGTACTACGAACGGGTACTCAAGAAGAATCCTTCGGACGAGACGGCCCTCCGCAACTGCCTGCTGATGGCCCGCGCGATGAAGGACCCGAAGCTGGAAAAGAAATATCAGGCCATGATAGACCGCAAGTAAGCGTCGAAGGCTTCCCTATAGCCCTCCGAAACATGCAGCAAAGTGTCTCCGACTTTCAGGTCTCCCTGGGCGGAGACACTTGTTATTTGCGAGAGGTTCACGATGAAGGAACGGTGGATGCGCATGAAGGATTCCCCGGGGAGGATGTCCTCGGCGGCCTTCATGGTAAGGTGCGTCACCAGCGGCTGCCGCTGTGAACGGAGGTGCACCATCAGATAGTCTTTCATGCCCTCTACGTAAAGGATGTCGGCGTACTCCACCTTGCGGAGGACGCCGTCGGCCTTCAGATAGACCCAGTCCTTTTCCGGCTGGGCGGCCGCGGCGGCGCTGTCCTTGAGCGAGAACCACTCCCTGCCCTTCTGCACGGCCTCCAGGAACTTCTGGTAGCGGATGGGCTTGAGGAGGAAGTCCAGGGCACTCACTTCGTAACTTTCGAAGGCATATTGCTTGAAGGCGGTGGTGAAGATGACACGGGTACCGTCCGGGAGCATGCGGGACAGTTCCATCCCGTCCAGATCCGGCATCTGGATATCCAGGAAGACCAGTTCCGGGGTAAGGCTGCGGATTTCGCCGAGAGCCAGGACAGGGTCGTTGAACGATGCCAGCAGTTCCAGATCCGGCGTACGGCCGATGTACCCCTCCAGCATCTTTACAGCCAGGGGTTCGTCGTCCACCACTATGCAGCGCAGTTTTCTCACAGTCAGATATTCAGTTTCACGACAACGGAATAGACATCCCCGTCAATCTTCCGGGAGTAATGGTAGCGGCCGGGATACAAGAGCTCCAGGCGGCGCTTCATGTTCTCCAGCCCGATTCCGGAGCCGATGTGGTCACTCCCCTGTTTCTCAAAGAGAGAGTTTTCGCAAATGAAGACCAGGGTGCCTTCCTCGTAACGCATGATCACATGCACGAACGAAGGGTAGCGCGCGTTCACTCCGTGCTTGAAGGCATTCTCCACCAGGGAGATGAACAGCAGCGGCGCCACCTGCACATTACCCTGCGCTGCATCCAGTTCCTTGGTAACGGTGGTGAGCTCGTTGCAGCGGAGGGCCATCAGGTCGATGTAGTTGTCCATGAACTCCACCTCCTGGGCCAGCGGCACTTTCTCCGCCTCGCTGTCGTAGAGGGCATAGCGGAGAAGGTCGCTCAGCTGGCCGATGCTTTCCTGCGCCTTGTCAGGGTCGATCTGCGTAAGCGAGGAGATGTTGTTCAGGGTATTGAACAAGAAGTGCGGATTGAGCTGGTGCTTGAGCCAGGTGAGTTCGGCCACCACCGTTTCGTTGGCGCGCATGATCCGGCGCAGCCCCACGGCGATGAGCACCATCAGGCACTGGATAAAGAGCGAGCCCAGCATGCCGCCCACATAGAAGGCCCACATGCTCTTTTCGCCGAACTGGTCGATAACCTCCTGCGGAAACTCGACGGGTTCACGGAAGAACTCCCATACCGTCCAGCCCAGGATGATGACGGCGTTGACCAGGTAGAACCACCGGCTCCGGCGGCCGAACAGCAGCTTGGGAACCAGAAAATAATAGTTCAGGCAGTACAGCAGGAACGTAGGGAGCATGATGGTTCCGCCGGCCGTAAAAACCTTCACGGCCTGGGACACGGAACCGGTCATGGTGGCGGTCACCAGGGCCGGAACAAGAAAAACACCGGCCCAGACTACCATCTGGGTGGTGTTGATCACAAAATTCCTGCGGTTCCGGGTTTGCATAACGCAAAGGTAAGAAAAATTACATTTGCATGATCGACCCCATGCTTTCTGCAGTGGAAGTGCTGTTGAGCTGGCTGTCCTTCTCGATCGTGCGGCGGGCTTTCTTGGCACCGTAGTTACCCTGTTTACCAAACGTCCAGCTAATCTGGAAGCCTATCTGCCGCATGGGGATGATGGTGCTCATCTCGGAAGTGAATCCGTTTCCGCGCGTGGTGGAGCTCATGTTAAGCTCGAACCCTTTGGCCAGCGGAAGGACACCGCTCACGGACAGGCTCAGGCGGTCCTCCAGGAAGGTCTTGGTGAGGCCGAGGGTACCCAGGGACATGCCCGTGGAACTTCCCTGCAGCGTAACCTGGCTTCCCATGGCGATCACGTTGGCGCTCAGACGCAGGTCCCAGGGAAGCGTCTGCTGGGCGCCCAGCATCACGTTATAGCTCACACCCTTGTTGTGCTGTCCCAGCTGCCGGCTGGAAATGTCGCTGTAAGTGATGCCGCCGTTCACCATGATGCGCGTCTTGTTGGTGGGGTTGATCATCACGAAGGCATTGAGCCCGGTGTTGTTGCTGGTGATGATGTTGCCGTAGGTGGTGTTCAGCACATTGTCCTTATAGAAGCTGTAGGAGGAAATGCCGTTCCCGGTATAGCCGTGACGCAGGGTGGTGTTGAGCATGACCTTGGGCGTAACCAGGCTGTACACCAGGGAGAGGTTGTGGCTGCGCTCCACTTCCAGGTCGGAGTTGCCGTAGGAGAGGGCGGTGGGATCCGTGGTGTCCTCGTAGGGGTTCAGGTAGGTAATGCCGGGACGGCTGATGCGCATGTTGTAACTGAGGCCGATATTCTGGATGGCCGAGATGTTGTACTGGACGCTGGCCGTAGGGACCAGAGCGCCGTACTGGACGTCGAAGCGGCCGTCGGGCGAGGTAGTCACCGGAGGCACGGAGGAGTACGTCTGCCAGGTGTGCTCGTAACGGGCTCCCCCCTTCACGCCCCACGGGCCGAAGTTGCCGGAGAGTTCGGCGTAAGCGGCGCCGATGCGGTTATAGAAGTCGTAATCCAGGCTGGATGCAGGGTTGGGCACGAAGTCGGAGCCGTCCCGCCGGAAATCCTTCTGGCTGGAAGAGTTGTGCCGATAGATGTATTTCGCACCGGTGGAGAGGGTAAGGCTGCTTCCCAGGGGGGTGGTGAAGTCTGCCTGGAAAGTGTGGTCCAGGGAGCCGGACCGGCCGTCACTCCGGCGGTCGGTAAGGTCATAGCCGGGAACGGTGGCGCCGCCGAAGGTATTCAGGGTATTGTTTACGGCGGGCGTCCCGTTGAACTGGTAGCTGAAGGTGAGGCTGCGGGCGGGGACATCGGCCCAAAGGTGCTGATAGTCCAGGCCTGCCTCGATCATGTTATTGCTGGCGACGGTGGAGGTGTTCCCGCTGTAGCGGTACTTTTCTTCTTCGGAGAAAACGAGGTCGGTGGTGGAGATGCCGGCCTGGTCCATCTTCATCCGCATGATGCCTGCGGTAGCCGACAGAAGGTTCTGTGCGTCAATCTCGTAGCTGGCCGATATGTTGCCCATGAGCAGGGGAAGTTTCATGTCGGTCTCGCTGTGGGTGACGGAGGAGAAACCGCTGTCCTGGGTGCGCGACATGTCCATGACGGTGGAAGGCATGATTTCCTTCATGGCATTCACGTTGGCGCTCAGGGCAAACTTTCCCTTCTGCATGCTGGCGAACATGCCGCCGCCGTAGCCGTGGGTGGAGGCCATGGCCTGCAGGGTTCCGTAGAATCCCTCGGCCACGCTCTTGCCGCCGGTGACTTCCCGGTTGGTGGTGATGTTGAGCACGCCGCCCACGCCCTCCGCGTCATACTTGACGCCCGGGTTGGTCACCACTTCAATGCTCTTCACCATGCTGGCGGGCATCACCTTGAATACCGTCGAGGCATTCTGGGAAATCATCTGGTTGGGCTTTCCGTCCACATATACTTTAAAGGAAGAGGATCCGTTCACGGTGATTTTGTCCTGGGCGTCCACGGTGACCATCGGCACTTTCCGCAGCATGTCCAGCACGGTGGAGGTCTTGGAATCCACGTCGTCCACCACGTTGTAAATCATCTTGTCCACTTCCATTTTCACCAGCGGGCGCATGGCCGTCACCTGACCGGCCTTCAGCACCTCGGCATTGTCCTGTGCCAGGATCTCCCCCAGGTCCACCTCCCCCGACTCGGCGGGAACGGTGAAACTGCGGTGCTGGACCTTCCGGCCCATATTGTCAAACACCATGACATAATCTCCCGCCAGGGTGAAACTGTGGGAAAACCGCCCCTCCTCATCGGTGGTGGTAAAAGCCACGGGCTTGTCCATATCCGGGAGACGGTAGAACTGCAGAATGGAGGCCGGCTCGCCGGCACGGGTAAGGGAATCCAGCACCATTCCTTTCACAATAGTCTTCTGGCCGTTCTGGGCCATGGCTCCCCAACAGAGGAAGAGCATCATCACTACTAACTTAACCTTTCTGAGCATTCTCATTTGTTTCCAATTTAAGAATCATGCAATTTCGGAGACGAATTTAAGGTAAAAAGAAAAGAGGAACTGCCGGTTTTCGACAGTTCCCCCATTTTCTTCGACGAACGCCTTATTTCGCAGCGGGAGCGAGGACGTTGTGGACGGGCCAGGCCTGGGCCTTCTTCAGCGTGTAGGGGACAGCGCAGCGGATGTCCTCCACCGAGGCGCCGAACTGAACGCTGTACTTGCCGGCGGCTGCTTCCCAGGCGCTGACGGCCTCGTTGAAGGAAGCCAGCTCGTAGGCACTTACCTTGAAGGTGAGAGTCTGGCTTTCTCCGGGCTGCAGCTCCCTGGTCTTTCCGAAGGCCTTCAGTTCACGGGCGGGCTTGTCCAGGCCGCCGGCGGGAGCGCTCACGTAGAGTTCGACGACTTCCTTACCGGCCACGAAGCCGGTGTTGGTAACGGTCACGGTGGCGGTGAAGCCATCTCCGGAGGCCTTTACGGAAGGCTTTCCGTAAGCGAAGGTGGTATAGCTGAGACCATAGCCGAAGGGGTAGGACACCTTCACGTCACGGGTTACAAAGTGGCGGTATCCCACCCAGATACCCTCTTCATAACGGGTATAGTCAACGTCTTTCTGCGGCTGGCGGGGACCCCAGGAGAAGTTGCGGGAGCCGCCCTGCTGGTAGTTGTAGGGGAAGTTGGCGCTGGAAGGATGGTCCATGAAGTTCACGGGGAAGGTCATGGGCAGCTTGCCGGAGGGGTTCACCTTGCCGGTGAGGACATCGGCCACCGCATTGGCGCCTTCCTGGCCGGGACTCCAGGGCAGGACGATGGCATCCACCATATTCTTCCAGGAGGTAGTCTCGATGACACCGCCCACGTTCAGGACCACGACCACCTTCTTGCCGGCGGCGTGATATGCCGTACTCACATCGCGGAGGAGGTCACGTTCGACGGCGGTAAGCTCGAAGTCGTCCACCTGCTTGCGGTCGGCGCCTTCACCGGCGTTGCGGCCCAGGACCACGACGGCCACGTCATTGGCCTTGGCTTCGGAGGCGATGGCGGCGGCAGGAATGGCAATCTCGGCGAGTTTGCGGCGGCTGAACCAGGAGAAAGTGGTGCCGCTGAGGGCGGTCTGGGCCTTGTCATAGGCCACGTAGGCCTTGTAGTAGTCGGAGAGGTTCTTGTCCAGGGTGAAGCCGGCCTTGGCCATGGCTTCTTCCATGTTCACCACATAAGCCTTGTTCACGTCACCGGAACCGGTACCGCCGGCCACGAAGTCGATGGCAGAAATGCCGTAGAGAGCCACCTTCTCGGAACCGGCCAGGGGCAGGGCATTTTCGTTGCGCAGCAGGACGATGGATTCCCCTGCAGCCTTGCGGGCTACCTCGGCATGGGCCTTCAGGTCCGGCTTGTTGGTGTACTCATAGCCTTTGAAGCGGGGCGTGCGCACAATGTAGCGGAGCATGTTGCGGACGTTGCGGTCCAGCTCTTCCTGCGAAATGGTGCCATCCTCCACACCGGCGACGATGCGGTCTATCTCGTTCTGGTTACCGGGTTCCATGAGGTCGTTGCCGGCCTTGGCGCTCTTGACGGTACCTGCCTTGTTGCCCCAGTCCGTCATCACGATACCCTGGAAGCCCCATTCGTCGCGCAGGATGGTGGTAAGAAGGCCTTCACTCTGCTGGGTGTAATCCCCGTTGAGCTTGTTGTAGGAGCTCATCACGGTCCAGGGCTGGGCTTCCTTCACGGCAATCTCGAAGTTCTTGAGGTAGATTTCCCGCAGGGCACGCTGGGAAATGATGGCGTCGTCCTCGTTGCGGTTGGTTTCCTGGTTGTTGGCGGCGTAGTGCTTGATGGAAGTTCCCACGCCGTTGCTCTGGACGCCCTTTACATAGGCGGCAGCCATCTTGCCGGACAGGAGAGGATCCTCGGAGAAATACTCGAAGTTACGGCCGCACAGCGGGTTGCGGTGGATATTCATACCGGGAGCCAGGAGTACATCCACGCCGTATTCCAGCACTTCGTTGCCCATGGCCTTGGTGACATCCTCCACCAGGGAAAGGTCCCAGGAGCTGGCCAGGAGGGTGCCCACCGGGAAACCGGTACAATAATAGGTATGGTTATCTCCCGGACGGGTGGGCTGGATGCGAAGACCCGCAGGGCCGTCGGCCAGGACGGTGGAAGGGATACCCAGACGCTCGATCGGGCGGGTGTTACCGGCGGCACCGGGGACGTTGGCCGCGACGCCGGAAGTGACACCGTTCACCACGGCGGCACGGGCGCCGCCCACCAGAAGGGTGGCCTTCTCCTGAAGGGTCATGGCCTGAAGGACGTCTTCGATGTTGTTTTCACGCAGACGGGGCTGTGCCACGGCGACAATCGCCAGGGTGAGGGCAGCCAAAGACATAAGGGATTTCTTCATATAGTTATGTTTTAGTTAATGGTTATCTCCGGCATGCAAATATATACAATCCCGTGTTCAAAAATTATCATTATTGTTCAAAGTGGTTTTGTTTTATGCTATTTACGTTATCTTTGCCGAAACGACATAAAACACAAAACAATTATAACATGAAGAAACTCCTCCTCCTTTCCGCCACCGTACTGGGCCTGGCAGGCTGCCAGTGCGGCGAGCCCCAGCTGGCCACTTCTTCCGTGAAGAAAGTCCTCAAAGCCATGACGCTTGAAGAAAAGGCACGCCTGGTCATCGGCATGGGCATGCCCGACAGCAACGGCAACAGCGCCGCCGTGGGCGCCACGCAGGACATCGTCCCCGGTGCCGCAGGCACCACCTACGCCATCCCCCGCCTGGGCATTCCCAGTATCGTGCTGGCCGATGGCCCCGCCGGCCTCCGCATCAACCCCACCCGCCCCGGGGACGACCAGACCTACTACTGCACCCACTTCCCCATCGGCACCCTTCTCGCCAGCACATGGAATCAGAAACTGGTAGAGAACGTAGGCTTTGCCATGGGAGAGGAAGTGCATGAATACGGGGCCGATGTTTACCTGGCTCCCGCCCTCAACATCCACCGCCATCCCCTGAACGGGCGCAACTTCGAGTACTATTCCGAGGATCCCGTAGTGGCCGGAAAGACAGCCGCCGCCTATGTGCGCGGCGTCCAGCGCAACGACGTAGGCACCTCCGTGAAGCACTTCGCCTTCAACAACCAGGAGACCAACCGCACCGCCAACAACGCCATCATCAGCCCCCGCGCCCAGCGCGAAATCTACCTGAAGGGGTTCGAAATCACCGTCAAGGAAGCCGCTCCCTGGACCATCATGAGTTCCTACAACAAACTCAACGGCACCTACACCTCCCAGCGCAAAGACCTCCTCACCACCGTCCTTCGTGACGAGTGGGGCTTCCAGGGACTCGTCATGACCGACTGGTTCGGCGGAGACAACGCCGCCGAGCAGATTGCCGCCGGCAACGACATGCTCCAGCCCGGTACCGCCCTCCAGTACGAACAGATCATGGGCGCCCTCAAGGACGGATCCCTCAGCGAAAAGGAACTGGATGTATGCGTCACCCGCTGCCTGGAACTGATCAAACGCAGCCCTAAGGTGAAAGCCTACCCCTATAACAACAAGCCGAACCTCGAAGCCCATGCAGCCGTAACCCGCCAGAGCGCGTTGGAAGGCATGGTCCTTCTGGAGAACAAGGGCGTCCTTCCCCTCAAGGACGTGAAAAAGGTGGCCGTATTCGGCTGCACTTCCTTTGACTTCATCGCCGGCGGCACCGGCAGCGGCAATGTAAACCGCGCCTACACCGTCTCCCTGCTCGACGGCCTGAAGAACGCCGGTTTCCAGGTGGACGAGAGCAAGAAGGACGCCTACCTCAAGCACATTGCCGACGAGGAGGCCGCCTTCCGCGCCGCCCAGGGAGAGAACTACTCCCCCTTCTACCCGGTTCCCCGTCCCTCCGAACTGGTTCCCAACCTGTTCGAGCTGGCGGCATCGGCCCTCAAGAACGACATCGCCATCATCACCTTCGGGCGCAACAGCGGTGAGTTCTTCGACCGCACCAGCGCCGACTTCTCCCTCAGCGAAAGCGAGAAGAAACTCCTCGGCGGTGTCACCAAGGCCTTCCATGCCCTGGGCAAGAAGGTCGTCGTGGTGCTGAACGTGGGCGGCGTTGTGGAGACGGCCTCGTGGAAAAACATCCCTGACGCCGTGCTGCTGGCCTGGCAGGCCGGCCAGGAAGGCGGCAATTCCGTGACCGACATCCTTACCGGCGTGGAGAGCCCGTCCGGCAAACTGCCCATGACCTTCCCCGTGAACCTGATGGACGCCGGTTCGTCGGCCAACTTCCCCATCGACACCGATACGGGCGTATATTTCACCAACCGCCGGGAAGACGTGGGCCAGAAGGATGTGGACTACACCCGCTACGAAGAAGGTATTTACGTGGGTTATCGCTGGTTCGACAAAAAGGACATGGCCGTTTCCTATCCCTTCGGCTACGGTCTCAGCTACACCACCTTCGCTTACAGTGAACCTTCCGTGGTGAATGACGGCAACACCGTCACCGCCACCGTAACCGTGACCAACACCGGCTCCGTTGCCGGCAAGGAAGCCGTCCAGCTCTACGTGAGTGCACCCGAAAGCAATCTGGACAAGCCGGTAAAGGAACTCAAGGCCTACGGAAAGACAGAAAAACTGCGCCCCGGCGAATCCGAGATCCTTACCCTCACCTTCCCCTCCGGCGAACTGGCCTCCTTCGACGAGGAAAAGAGCGCCTGGGTAGTGGACGCCGGAACGTACACCTTCCTGTTCGGCGCCTCATCCCGCGATATCCGCTGCTCGGTCCAGGCCGATGCCGCAGCCTCCGAGGTTCCCGCCCACCGCGTGTTACTGATGGAGTAGCTTCCCGGTCTCGGGGTCGCGGCGGAACTGGCGGAAGAAATCCCACATGATACGGGCCGTGGGCTGGAAGTTCCAGTGGCCGTAATCCATTACGGCAACCAGCTTGATCATGGGAATCCGCCCTTTATACAGAACGCCGGTTTCCACAGTGATCCCGTCCCCTTTGGACGTCACAATGGTTTCGCGGTCCTCCAACGGCTGCCCGAAGACAGGATACGCGGCGAAATCCATCTCACACACCACCTCCATGCCATTCATCTGCTCATAGGTGTTCCAGGCATTGAGGTAGTTGTTGTCTTTCCAGTTGTCCGCCGTCATGTAGGGCACCACATTGTCCAGGGTGCCGAAGACGGAGCAGTACGGCATTTCCACGAACCCGCGTTTCTGGGTTGCCTCGGCCCAGAGGGCCTCGAGGGTGGCATAGCCCCTGAAAGGGCCGCCGTAGATGCCGCCGGAATGGCCGCCCACAGCTGCGAAGAGGTGGGATTTCTTGATTCCCAGGGCCGTCGCCGTGATGGAACCGGCGCTAAGCCCCTCGGCATAGATGCGGGAAGGGTCCAGCTGGGGATACTTGTCCAGGAGTCCGAACAGGACCGTCTCGATGCCGTCATGTCCCATGGCCTGGTAATTGGGCGTCCCCTGCCATTCCATCTCCACCACGAAGAAACGGTCCTGGGCCGCCACCTGGATGAAACCGGAAGTCTCTGCCTGGGTGCGGGGGTCATTCCTGTTACCGTGCAGCAGCACCACCACGGGGACGCTGTGCTCCGGGGTGTCCGGAGAAAGCAGTTCCACGGGCCAGTACTCATACCAGAGAAGGGAGGAATGCTCGACGGCGATGCGTCTGATGCCAAGTGCTTCGCAGTCCAGGTAAGGTTCCATCTCATAGGAGCCGTATTCTCCCAGCCGCGCCCCCTCATAATGGGTGTGCCGATAGTTGTTGAACCGGTAATTCCGGCCCAGCACCTGTTTCCAGGCGTCGGCCAGGATTTCCTTCGGGGAAGCGGCGGCGTCGCCGTTCACGACCACCCGGAGGAGGGGTTCATCGGCCCTGAGGGCTTTCCGGTAGGGGACGGCCACGCGGGCGGCGTTCTTTCCGGCGACGTAGGCGGGGACTCCGGCATCGGCCACTTTCTTTCCGGGCTTTCCCCCTGCGGTGAGGATGCCGGCTATCTGTCCGCCGGCGCGCGGAGCGATGACCCGGTTCACGAACGTGGCGCCTGCGCCAAAGCCCGCTACCTTAAGGTTGCCGGGGCCGCGGAACCGGTTAAAAAGGGCCTCGAATACGCGGAAATCCTCCTCGTCGTCGTATCCCTGGGCCGACGGATTCACCACCACCGCCGTTCCGTAGTTGGCGTCCAGCAGCGGCTGGATATCCAGTTCTTCCAGCAGTTTCTCCGCGCCGGCGTTGTCAAGTGGGGCGTCCGGGTAGATGAAGAAAGTGGGTGTAAAATTGTAGGAGCGGCCTTCGGCGCGGGTGGGGCCGCCATACTCGATGGTTACCGAGGCGGTGCGGGTAAGGACTACATTCGGGATGTCTTCGGCGCCGCTCCGCGCAGCGGCGGACAGCGGGCAGGAGAGCAGCAATGACAGGAAAAGTGCGCGTCTCATGGCAGAAGCATTTGTTTGGTCCAAAGTTATGAAACTTTTTTTGATTACATGCCGTATTATAATAGTATAGATTTTTGTACGTGTAATGAAACTTTCACAGTTCAACTTCGACCTCCCTGCAGACCGCATTGCCAAGGAACCCACCCGCTGGCGCGACGAAGCCCGTCTGATGGTGCTGCACAAAGACACCGGTGAAATCGAGCACCGCCTGTTCAAAGATATCATCGACTACTTCGGCAAAGGGGACACCTTTGTCCTGAACGACACCAAAGTCTTTCCCGCCCGCCTCTACGGCAAGAAGGAAAAGACCGGGGCCGATATCATCGTCCTCCTCCTCCGCGAGCTCAACCGTGAGCAGCGCCTGTGGGACGTCATCGTGGATCCCGCCCGCAAGATCCGTATCGGCAACAAACTCTACTTCGGCGAGGACGAATCCCTGGTGGCCGAGGTCATCGACAACACCACCTCCCGCGGCCGCACCCTGCGTTTCCTGTTCGACGGTCCGTACGAGGACTTCAAGCAGGCCCTCTTCGGCCTGGGAGAACCCTACGTGCCCGAATGGGTGAAGGAAAAGACCACGCCCGAAGACGTGGAGAACTACCAGACCATTTTCGCAGCCCACGAAGGCGCCGTGAGTGCACCGGCCGCCGGCCTGCACTTCAGCCGCGAGCTGTTCAACCGCATGATCCTCAAGGACATCGAGAAGACTTTCATCACCGTACACATGGGTATCGGCCACTTCCGCACGGTGGATGTGGAGGACCTCTCCAAGCACCGCATGGACTCCGAGCGCCTCATCATCTCCGAGGAAGCCGCAGCCGCCATCAACAAGGCCAAGCGCAGCGGCAAGAAGGTGGTCGCTGTTGGTGCCACCGTCATGCGCGGCCTGGAGACCTATGTCACCACCACCCACGAGGTGAACCCCTTCGACGGATGGACCAACAAGTTCATCTTCCCTCCGTACCAGTACTCGGTTCCGGACGCCATCGTTTCCAACTTCCACCTGCCGCAGAGCACCATGCTCATGAGCGTAGCCGCCTTCGGGGGTTACAAGGGTGTGATGGCCGCCTACGAAGAGGCCCTCAAGGAGGGCTATCGCTTCGGTCCTTACGGCGACGCACTGCTGATTGTTTAGCAAAAATCGGCTAAAACATATAAAAAAACGGCTAAAACCGCACAAGTTATCAACAACCTGTGCGGTTTTTCGTTTGTGCCGTCTATCTTTGGCGGCATGAGCTATTCTGATACAAGTGTGGCGCTGTGCGCCCTGAACAAACTGTTTGGCTACCAACCAGCCAAAGCGCTCACCCTCATGGAAAGGGTGACCAACCCTGTCGAGCTGTTTGACGGCTCGTTTTCCCAAGAACTGAACGGAGGCCAGCTGGAGTGGGCCCGCCGCGAACTGGCCCGCGTGGAAAGCGAGGGCAGCCGGTTCGTTTCGCTCCTGGACGACGACTATCCCGTTCCCCTCACGCAACTGCCGGACCCGCCCATGGGCCTGTACATGAGCGCAACCTCGTCCCCCACGGAGGTGTGGGGTCTCCGGCCGATGATAGCTATCGTCGGCACGCGGGACATCAGCCCCTACGGAAAGGAATGGTGCCGCAAGCTGGTGGAGGCGCTGGCGGAGGCGCCGGTCCAGCCGTGCATCGTGAGCGGCCTGGCGTATGGGGCCGATGGAATCGCCCACCAGAGCGCGCTAGAGCACGGGCTCGGCACCATCGGCGTCATGGCAACGGGGATCGACACGGTGTATCCCTGGCAGCACCGGGACCTGGCCCGCCAGATGGTCGGGACGGGCGGCTGCGCGCTGATCACGGATTACCCCCTGGAAACCTCCCCCGTCGCCAACAACTTTCTGCGGCGTAACAGGATCATCGCCGGGTTGTGCTCCGCCACCCTGGTCGTTGAGTCCAAGTCCCGCGGCGGCTCCCTGATGACCGCCCGCTATGCCGTCGAATACAACCGCGACGTTTACGCCCTGCCCGGCCGCGTGGACGACATCCGTTCTGCCGGATGCAACTCACTCATCGCCAATGAGATGGCACACATTATCACCACCATTCCGGAACTCGTCGGCCAACTGGGTCTGGGCGCCCGCCTCCGCGGCCCCGGCGGCTCCTGGTCCTCCGCCCCCACTGCCGCTGCCTTCCGCCACCTCCTCGAAGAAACCTTCCCCTCCGGCACTCCCGGGCTGGGCGGGGCGGCTGGCCTGGGCCGCGCACCCGTCACCATCGGCATGGCCATCCGTTCGCACCGCGGCATCACGGCCGACGAGCTCTCCGCCCTCACCGCCCTCCCCATCAGCACCGTCGTCCAATGCATCGGCCTGCTCGAAGCCCACGGCTTCATCACCACCGACCTCCTCCGCCGCTGCTCCCTCACCGCCCCGTATGCCTAGTCCCTCCCGCGCTCATGCGCCCAGTCCATATGCCCAGTCCAAGTACCCTGTCCATGTGCCCGGCACTTGCCCCCTGCCCTTGCGACCGACCCTTGGACCTGGTCCACCACATCGGCCACCCAGGCACCTGAGAGCCATACCCGTTGGACCAGGTCCAGCCCCTAAAATGTGACCTAGTCCAAACACACCGCAGACCTGGTCCAAACAAGCCCTGGACCTGGTCCACCCCCCCCCTAGACTGGGGCCAAACGCCAATGATTCAGAAAAACACAGATTCCATTAACCCCACAAAAAACTATCGTAATCATGAAACGAATTGTCACGAGAAAACTCCCTTCCGGAGCCGTAAAAAGCGTTCAGCCCTTTCACATCAGCATGAAAGGACTTGAAAAGGCCATCCTTTGCAGGGATAACGAAGACTACGGAGTCATGGTGAAGTACATCGCCATTTGCGCCAACAGAAAGGATGTCATCGTCATCATCTACGGAGTGGTCTCCAACCACTGCCACATAGCCGTCCTGGCTTCTGACTATCAGGACGCAGTCAATTTTGCCGAGGAACTCAAAAGGAATTATGCGCAATGGTTTCAGACCAAGTATCTCGAGAAGAGAATTCTGAGAGATACTGACGTTCAGGCAATCCTCCTGGACAGCGACTGGTATGTCAGGAATGCCCTGGCATACATTCCCCGCAACGCAATTGACAATGGCGGCACTGTTGACGGGTACAAATGGACAGGGTTCAGAGCCATGTTTTCCGACCACACACAATCACCCAAAGGGATAGCCGTCTGTCACTTTACCAGACGGGAGCAGGACAGGGCGATGCATACCCGCGATTCCTTGAAAAATGTCCCCTGGCTATTAGATGCCGATGGAGACATCATGCCGGAAACATTTTGTGATATCGACTACCTGGAGCAAGCCTTCAACGGGGACCAGGCCTTTTGGCTAAAGACAATCGGAGCGCTGAATGCGGCCGATATGGAAGAGAGGCTGGTGGAGGCGCCAAGGACTCTTCTGCCGGACAGTGAGTTCTTCAAATTAGCGGCCGATATCAGCCAGCGGTGGTTCGCCACAGAAATCGCCCAGCTTCCCCGCGAAAAAAAGATAAGGCTTCTCCCTTTTATCTGGAGAAGCCAAAAAACAACGGTCAATCAGCTGGCACGAGTCCTGGGACTTGAGCGAAGACTAATTGAATCAGCTATCAAAGCAGGGCCTCGGAGAGTTCCTGGGCCGAGTGAACAAGGGTGATGGAGGGGGTGGCTTCAAGGACACGGTAGCCCCAGGTGACGGCGATGCCGCGGACGCCGCCGTTTTCGGCCGTCTTCATGTCGGTGCCGGAGTCGCCGACCATGACGGCATCGGCCTGGGAGACATCAGCCACGCGGAGCACCTCGCCCACGATTTCCGGATCGGGTTTCAGCGGATAGCCTTCCCGGTTGCCCAGGATGGCCACGAAGGGAATGCCCGGGAAGAGTTTGGCTACCAGGTGCTCGGTTCCGGACTGGAACTTGTTGGACGCGACGGCCAGGCGGACACCACTCCGGTGCAGTTGTCCCAGCAGATCGACCATTCCGGGATAAGGACGGGTGTGCACGTCGATATGCTCCACGTAATAGGCCTTGAAGGCCGACAGGCACTCGTCGACCAGGGCTTCATCGGCCTGCAACGACGCCGGGAGCGCCTGCATCACCAGGTTGCGGACGCCATGGCCCACCATCTGACGGTATTCCTCCCGGGTATGGCGCGGAAAACCTTTGAGGTCCATGGCATGGTTGACGGCCTCTCCCAGATCCTCCAGCGAATCGATGAGCGTACCATCCAAATCGAAGATAACTACCTTGTATTTCATTTGGGCAAACGGACTTTGTTAGGGAGCACTTCAGGAAGGACGATGGACAGTTCCATAAAACCGGCATATTTATCTCCGTCATACCAGGGGCACTGGAAGATGAGTTTCTTCACGCCCTCCTTTTCTACGGTATATACGTTTGTACGCGGGTTTTCCAGCATATCGGCCAACATCGAACGCGCCGGCTCCGGATGGCAATCCAGCACATTGTGGCCGATAAGCTCCTCCCGGCCAGGCTTCAGGAAGGTCTTGCGCGACTTCCCGTTCATATCCAGAATAGTACCATCCTTGGCGCAGACGGTGACGGCCACATCGGCCCCTTCGAAATAATCTCTTTTCATTATTTACACAATTGCGCCGCAAAGATACCCAGTCCAAGGCGAAAAACCAAGTTTCCACGAGACCTGATCCACATCATAACCCGTGGACCAGG
>JAEEXZ010000042.1 GCA_016288055.1 Bacteroidales bacterium | reverse complement strand
GTCATCCCGGCGAATACCGCAGCGGAGACTATGCGGGCATGACCGGCATCGAGGCCGCGCGCGAAAAGGAGCTGCGCGGCGAGAAAGGATATCACATCTACCTCAGGAATTCCCGCAACCAGATTGAGCAGCCCTACAAGGACGGGACAGAGGACAAGGAAGCCATCCCGGGCCACAATATCGTGACCACCATCGACGCGGAACTCCAGCAGTACGGACAGGAACTCATGGCCGGCAAGGTGGGTTCCATCGTCGCCATCGAGCCCGAAACGGGCGAGATTCTCGCGCTGGTATCGGCCCCCGGTATCGACGTGAACATGCTGGCCGATATCGGCAAGTACTGGAACGATATTTCGCAGGACCCCTATAAGCCGATGTACAACCGCGCGGTGCAGGCGTCTTACCCGCCCGGCTCGGTATTCAAGCTGGTGAACGGGCTCATCGGCCTGCAGGAAGGCGTCCTCCGGCCCGAGATGAGCTACCCCTGCCATCAGGGCTACCACTTCGGCGCCGGGCACAAGCTGGGCTGCCACGTACACAAGAGCCCCCTCAACATGGAGGAGAGCATCATGATGAGCTGCAATGCGTACTACTGCTACGTGCTCAAGAATATTCTGGACCAGCGCAAGTTCGACTCGGTGGCCGACGGGCTGGACCACTGGCGGGAGATGGTGATGAGTTTCGGCTTCGGCCGGAAACTGGGCAGCGATTTCCCCGCGGAACTCAGCGGCAGCATCCCTTCCTCCAAGACTTACAACCGCGCCTATGGGCGTGGACGCTGGAATTCCACCACAGTGATTTCCCTCTCCATCGGCCAGGGAGAAATCCTGGCGACGCCCATGCACCTGGCCAACCTCTGCGCCACCATCGCCAATCGCGGGCACTACTACATTCCGCACATCATCAAGGCATCCGAGGGCGTGGAAATTGACGAACGCTTCACCCAGAAGCAATATACGCTGGTGGATACGCTGCAGTTCCCGAAGGTGATCCGCGGCATGTGGCGGGCCGTAAACTCCGCCCCGGGCATGGGCGGAACAGCGGCCATCGCGCACGTGGATTCCCTGGACATCTGCGGCAAAACGGGCACGGCACAGAACCCCCGGGGTGCCGACAATTCCGTGTTCATCTGCTTCGCGCCCATGGACCATCCGAAGATTGCCATCGCCGCCTATGTGGAAAACGGCGGTTTCGGCGCCTCTTATGCCGCCCCCATCGCCTCCCTCATGGTGGAAAAATACCTGAAGGGGGAATCGCGCCGTCCGGCGCTGGAGCAGCGCATGAAATCGGCCAACCTTATGTCCCGCGTAAAACATGATTGACCAGCATACACATAAGCGGCAGTCCATCGACTGGGTGCTCGTCGGGGTTTATGTCCTGCTGATTTTCATCGGCTGGATCAATATCTTCGCCGCCACGCACACAGACGCATCCGCTTCCCTGCTGGACTTCGAGACCCGCGCCGGAAAGCAGTTCATCTGGATCCTTACGGCGCTGGGACTGGCCGCCCTCATCCTCTATGTCCTGCCGGCAAAGCTGTGGGAAGGCGTGTGCATACCCCTGTATGTGTTCGTCCTGGGGCTGCTGGTGCTGGTGATTTTCGTGTCGTCGGACGTGAAGGGTTCTCACTCGTGGTTCGACCTGGGACCCATCCGGTTCCAGCCGGCGGAGATTTCCAAGATATCCACTTCCCTCCTTCTCTCCTGGTGGGTGAGCCAGCAGGGCTTCAAGATAACGCGGCTCAAGGACTTCTTCATCGCCTGCGCGATCATCGGCCTCCCGATGCTCGTCATCGTGGCAGAGAGCGAAACGGGCAGCGCCCTGGTTTACACGGGCTTTATCTTCGTGCTGTACCGCGAGGGGCTTTCGGGCTGGTGGCTGGGACTGATCGGCCTTGTCATCGTCCTCTTTATCACGACGCTTACCATGGGCCCGTTCTGGTCCATCCTCATTCTCATCGCGGTGCTCATCGCCAGCAACGCTTACATGCAGCCGTCCCGTTTCTGGAAGAGGCTGATGCTGTGCGGCGGCGCGGTGCTGATCATCGGCCTGCTGCCTTCCCTGATGGAATGGCTGTCCTCTCTTGTCAGCGCCCGCATGGATTACCTCGCGAACCGCATCTGGGTCCCCGAGGCCGGCGAACCCACACGCTACTTCTGGAGCTTTATCACCCGCATCCGGCCCATGTACGTGATGCTGAGCGGGGCGGCCGTCGCCGTGCCGATGCTGATCATCTGGGCCTATCGGAAGAAAGATACGTTCCTGGCCGTCTCCATCGCCGCCTTCGTGGCCGGCGTGGTGCTGGTCTTTTCTACGGATTATATTTTCCAGAATGTCCTGCAGGATCACCAGCGCTCCCGTATCGAGGTGCTGCTGGGCATGAAGGAAGACCTGGCAGGAGCCGGCTACAACGTGAACCAGAGCAAGATTGCGATTGGCTCCGGAGGCTTGCTGGGCAAGGGTTTCCTGCAGGGTACGCAAACCACCTTCGGCTTCGTCCCGGAACAGAGTACGGACTTCATCTTCTGCACTGTGGGTGAGGAATGGGGCTTCCTGGGCTGTCTGTTCGTAATCCTGCTGTACCTGATACTCATCATACGCCTGATCATGGACGCCGAGCGGTGCCGATGGCACTTCGCCCGAACCTATGGCTACTGCGTGGCGGCGTGCGTGTTCATGCACCTGTTCATCAATGTAGGCATGACCATCGGCCTGATGCCTGTTATTGGCATTCCCCTGCCGCTGCTCTCATACGGCGGCTCTTCGCTCTGGGCGTTCACTATTTTGATATTTATTTTCCTGGCGCTGTACCGGAACGAGAAGAAGTATTTCTAATTCCGCGAATAATTCTTACCTTTGCAGTCCTCCACATTTTGCCTTGGTGGTGGAATGGTAGACACGAGGGACTTAAAATCCCTTGGCCCGAAAAGGCCGTGCGGGTTCGATTCCCGCCCGAGGCACGAAAAGAGCTGCGAATATCGCTGCTCAAAATATCTTCGATAAACTGGAGGCCTAATCCCCAGCCCCGCCGGGATTACGCTTCGCTTTTGAAGGTACGTATCCGTAAAAGTCCCTGTAGCACTTGCTGAAATAGCGGGGCGAGGTGAAGCCGACTTCGTAGCAGATTTCTGAAATGGTAAGCCCACTTTGCATAAGCAGTCTTTCAGCGTGCCGGAGTCGGACAATCTTGATGAATTCCGAAGGGGTATGACCGGTTGCAGCAACCATGCGCCGATAAATGTTGGTTCTCGACATCCCCATGGCTTCGGCAATCTGCTCTACGCTCAATTCGCTTTCAATTATGTGTTCTTCGATAAAGGCCGTCACTTTGTCAACGAGTTTGCGGTCCACGGATACCACTTTCCTTTCCTCGATGCGGGCCTTCAATTTGCCGGAGGTATCGATGCCGGTTCCGGAGGCGAGGATGGCGATATGCTCCTGGAGAACCTTGATATCGAAGGGCTTGGTGAAGTAATCATCGGCCCCGCAGTCGCGGCTCTTCTTCTCATTCTCGTCGGTGAGCCGGGCCGTAAGCATGACAACAGGGATATGGGCGGTCGCCGGATTTCCCTTGATGCGCTGACACAGCTCATTTCCGTCCATCACCGGCATCATCACGTCGGAAACCACAATGTCCGGCCGCAGCGTCTCCATCTTCTGCAGCGCCACCTGTCCGTCGGTAGCCGTAATGACACTATACTCGGAGGAGAGCACGCCGGAGAGGTAATCGAGGAAGTCTTCGCTGTCGTCCACCAAAAGGAGGTTGATCCGCTCCGCGGCAGGGCGGGCCGATGGTACTGCCGCGGCACCATCCTCCTCATACAATGAGCTTTTCACAAAGCCCTCTCCCGAAGCTTCGCACTCCTTCGCAGGAATAGACACCGTAAAGGTAGCACCGCCGCCGGGCGTGTCGGAGACCTCCACCCGGCCCTCGTGCATGCGCACATATTCCCTGACAATATTGAGCCCGATGCCGCTTCCGCCCTTGTTCGCGGAGCCTTCCCCCTGCCAGAACCGATCAAAAAGATGCGGCTTTTCCTTGTCGGGGATGCCCTTTCCGTTATCGGCCACCCGAATGACGGCGTCGTTTCCCTCCAGGGCCAGGTCTACACTGACCCGGCCGCCTTCCTCGGTATACTTGATGGCATTACTGAGGAGATTGGTCACCACCTTGGTAATCTTGTCCTCGTCATAGAGCATCTCCATGTGCTCCCGGTTGGTTCTGAAGGTGAGGGTAATCCCCTTCTCCCGAAGGGCCAGGAACTGTTCCACCGAAGCGCGTACCGTCTCCACCAGGTCTTTCCGTGAGACGTGCACGCTCTGGGCATTCATCATGAGGCCCCGGAGATCCAGCATCTGGTTCACCATATCCAGGAGTTTCCGGGCATTGCGCTGCGCGATGAACAGTTCCCCCTTAATCTCCCCATCCTGCTCCTTTTCGATAGCGCTGGAAAGCGGAGAGAGGATAAGCGAGAGCGGAGTACGGAGCTCGTGGCTGATATTGATGAAAAAAACCTGCTTCATCTCCGAAATGGCCTTCTCTTCCCGCTCCTTCCTGCGCCTTCTGCCCATTCGTTCCAGAACAAGCAGGAATCCCAGCAGGAAAAGGGAATACAGGAAGATGGCCGGGCCGCTTCGGTACCAGGGCGGCCGAACCGTAATAATGAGGCTGCTCACGGGACCGGAAGCATTGCCCTCGGCATCGGCGATGGCGACATCCAGTTTGATGCGCCCCGACTTGGCAGCGGCGAACTGCACCGCCGGCATGCCGTCGGGGGTAGGTGTCCACTTGCTGCCGTCCGTGCTGAAGATGAACCGGGGCTGACCGGGCTGGCCGATAGCCGATGACGCCAGATGGACGATGAAGGAACGCTCCTTCCAGGAGAGGGACATGTGCGGTTCCACATTCTTTTCCCCTTCCGGCAGGACAATCCCGCTGAACATGACATAAGTAGAATCCTGGTCCTCGATCACATCCTTCGGGACAATCCTTACGATTCCCCGCTGGCTGCCGCAGAGGATGTCTCCGCTTGAGAGGCGCACCATGGTGTTCTTGTTGAAAAGGACGTCGGGGACGCCCTCTCCGGTTCCGTAAGAGGTGGCAAAGAAATCCCAGCCACTCTCTCCGGGATTGACCTGAATGCGGGAAAGCAGGTTGTTGGAGCAGACCCACAGGCCGCCCATGGCGTCTTCCGACACGGAAACCGTGTGGAGATTGGTGGAGTTTCCCCGGATATCCACCGAACAGGTTTTCTCCGAGGACGGGTCATAAACATGGACCCCCTTGTTGGAAGCAATCCAGAGAAGGCCCCGGGAGTCCATGCAAAGATCCCGCACATGCAGGCCGTCCAGCTGTCCGAAGCCCACAGCCCGGATGCTACGGTCCCTGGGGTCAAACACATCCACGCCCTTCGCGTGACCTATGTAGAGGAGGCCGTTCTCCGAGAAACAGAGCGAGCTCACATGGTCTTCCTTGAGTGCGCTGTTCCCGTGATGATAGACCTCCGACTTGCCGGTAACCGTGTTCAGCACCTGGAGGCCGGAGCCCAGCGTGCCAATGTAGATGGTTCCGTCGGCAGAGCATTTGATGTCCCAGACGTCATTGCTGGCGAGGACGCCGCCCGCCGTACTATAGGAAGTCCATTTCCCGTTCCGGTAATGTGTAAGGCCGCCCCGGAAAGCGCCGAACCACAGGGAACCGTCGGGCGCTACGGTGCTGCTCACCATGATGTCCGAGAGCAGCCCGCTTGCTTCCTTCCGGATATGGGTTCCCTTGCCGGTCTCGGGATTGTAGCGGATAATGCCGTCTCCGTCGGTGCCACACCACAGGATGCCGGAAAGGTCTTCCTGGATGGTGGTAACATCTTCCATGGGCGTAAGGGTAAAAGCGTTCTTACCGTCATACATGAAACTGAGTCCGCTCTTGTAGGTCCCCACCCACAAGACACCGTTATTGTCCATGTACAGGCACTGGACACACTCACCGAGGAAAGGAGTATCGGGTGAGGGCCTGCGGTCCAGCACCTCCACCGCATTCTCTCCGGGCGTGTACACAAGGAGGCCGCCGTGGTCGGTGGCCAGCCAGACGCGTCCGGAGGCATCGGCCACCACATCCCGGATGAGGACGCTGTGCGACCGCCATTCCCCGGTAACCGTATCGTGAGTCCAGGAGGCTTCTCCCGTATAAATGATCTCCAGGCCGGCAGCGTCCCTGAAAAGCCGGTAATTGGGATCCTGCGGCTCGGGGGCCAGGGTAATGTACATCTCGGCCGATGCCACCTCCATGGAAACCGGGTCTATGCGAAGGATGCGGCCGTCGGTGCAGCAGAGGGTAATCTCGTCCTGGGAAAAGACCAGGTCGGTGGCCTTGGTTCCGTCCGGCTTGCCGTCCAGCGTCCACTGTCCGGTCTTTCCCGAGAAGAAGTCTATTTCATATAAAGTGGCGCCGCCTACGGCCCAGAGGTTTCCCTCGGCATCGGCCTCCATCATTTCCACCTTCCCCGAAATGCCATGCGCTGCGAGCCAGGAAGAAGGGTCGCGGACTACCTTTTCTGAGGAAAGGTCCATAAAGGAATAACCCATGGGGGTATGCATCCAGAGATGTCCCTGCGCATCCTCAAAGATATCGTTGATGGAATTGTCGGGAATGGAGGCAGGGCCCTCGAAGAAATGCTTGAAGCGGAAACCGTCATAGCGGTTCAGGCCCACATGCGTACCCATCCACAGGAATCCCTGCGAATCTTTGTATACGACATAAATACTGTTGTCGGAAAGACCATCGTTGATGGTAAGCCGCCTGAACTCTGCGCCATGCACCCATGGGCAGAATACAAGAAGGCAGGAAGAGACTAAGGTTAGTAAGAGGCGTTTCACGGCTCAAAGATAAGAAAATGAAACGTAGATAACACATGATTGCAACATTATTTACCATCGTTGCCACCCTTTGTGAATAATTTTACACCGTGGAAAAAGATCCTAACCGAATTAATTAATATGCTAAAAAAGAAGTTTTTACTAGTTGTACTCCTGCTCTCCTCGGTCCTTTCTGCCTGGGGCCAGAGAGCAGATGTCCGAGAAGAAGTGCTTGCAAACCCGCTCAGGTCCTACGGCAACGATTTCCCCTATCCCACCGAGATTTACAGGCAAACCCCGGCCCCCAAAGGGTACAAGGCCTTTTACCTGAGCCACTATGGCCGTCACGGATCCCGCTACTACTGGGAAGCTTCTTTATATAAAAGGATAGACTCGCTCCTTACGAGCGCCCACAATAAGGGTATTCTCACCGAGGCCGGTGAAGCTTTCTTCCAGGAATTCTCTGCCATCAAGCCGGAACTCACCGTGGGCGTTACGGAGCTCACGCCCCTTGGCTATTCGCAGCACGTCCGCATTGCCAAAACCATGTATGAGTCTTTCCCCGACATCTTCAAAAAGGGAGGCCATGTAGAGGCTTTCTCTTCCCTGGAGGGCCGATGCATCGTGAGCATGGCGGCCTTCTGCCAGTCCCTCTCTGCCCAGAACCGTAAACTGGACATTTACCAGAGAGCTTCCAAGGGGACGCTGAACGCTGTGGTCCCGGATGCCAGGGAGAACCCGACCCGCTGGAGCGTTACGCCCGATGAATTCCCCGTACAGGGCGAGCCCTCCGTCTCGAAAAGTTCTGCCGCAGGGAAAAAGGCGTTCGTAGACAAGTACTTCAAGGAAGGCGCGCTCGGGAACCGGGAAGCCTGGGCCATTCAGTCGGCCCTGAATACCTTCTACACCACACTCCCCAGCATCGGCCATGAAGGAATGATGGGAGAGCCCTACTCCGTAGAGGAAATGTATAGCCGATGGGAGGTTGCCAACGCCGGCTCCTACCGCCACTACTGGACCCGTCGCTTCCTCGCCGTCCCCATTGTGGAGGATATTTTGGAGAGGGCCGATGCCGTCATCTCCGGAAAGAGCACCGAGATTGCCGACCTTCGCTTTGGACATGACTCCTACCTGGCCCCGCTCAACATCCTCCTGGGCCTGGACGGTTCCTTTACCGTCCCGGAGAACCCGGACGACTTTAAGTACGTCTACCAGAACTACAACACCTGCATGGCCGGAAACATCCAGCTCATCTTCTACAAGAATGCCGCAGACGACGTCCTTGTAAAGGCCCTTCTCTGCGGCCGGGAAGTGACGCTGCCCCTGCCCGGAGACCAGGCTCCCTATTACAAATGGAGCGACTTCCTCAAATACTATCGCGCGCTTTGCCAGAGCGCCCGGGAAAACAAGACCAGATAATCCAATACACCCTAAAATTATTAATCAATTCAAACACTAGCTTATGAAACTATTATCAAAACCTGTTTTGATGAGATGCTTCGTTTCGGTGGCTTTTGCCATCGGAGCCCTTCTCAGTTCAACAGCCCAGGCTCAGCCCTTGAGCGTGAGCGGCCGAATTGTCGACGAGACCAACCAGCCGGTAATGGGAGCCGGCATCATGGAAAAAGGCTCCAATAACGGTACGGTCAGTAACCTTGACGGCGAGTTCACCCTCATGACCAAAGCCGACGCCGTCCTGGTCATTTCCTGCCTTGGCTACGACACGGTAGAAGTGCCCGTAAACGGGAACAAAGTCATGAACGTGGTTCTCACCACCAGCTCCGAGTTCCTCGAGGACGTTGTGGTGGTGGGTTACGGCGTCCAGAAGAAAAAGCTCATCACAGGTTCCACCATTCAGGTCAAGGGCGACGACCTTGTGAAGCTCAACAGCACCAGTGCGCTGGGAGCCATGCAGTCTTCCACCCCCGGTGTGAGCATCATCGCCAACACCGGCCAGCCCGGCGACGGATTCAACGTGAACATCCGTGGTATGGGTACCATCGGCTCGTATAAGCCCCTCTACGTCATTGACGGCGTTGCCGGCGGCGACATTGCCAACCTCAACCCCTCCGACATCGAGAGCATCGATATCCTCAAGGATGCCGCATCGGCCGCCATCTACGGTGCCCGTGCCGCCAACGGCGTTATCCTCGTCACCACCAAGCAGGGTAAGGAAGGCAAGCTCCAGCTGAGCTACGACGGTTATGTGGGCTGGCAGAACGCCCCCATCATCCCGGAGGTCCTGAATGCCAAACAGTATATCGAGGTCATCAACACCGCCGAGAAGAACAACCGCCTCACCCCGACCGACTTTGCCACCGTTCTCGATCCCGACCTTTACAAGAGCATCATGGACGGTTCCTTCACCGGCACCAACTGGATCCGGGAGTTCCACAACGACAATGCTCCTGTTTCCAACCACGCCGTCAACCTTACCGGCGGTTCTGAGCGGTCCAAGTTCTCAATGGGTGTGAGCTTTACCAATCAGGAAGGTATCTTCGGAAAACCCGCCGCTTCCAACTACAAGCGTGCCACGGTGCGCCTCAACTCCGACCACGTCATCCTGAAGAGCAACGACCTGGACATCATCACCATCGGCGAGAACGTTACCTTCACCTACAGCTCCAAAAGCGGTATCAACCTGAGCAACCAGTACTCCAACAACATGTTCGACGCCCTCACGGCCAACCCGCTCGCCGCCATGCGCCGGGCCGATGGTGAATACACCACTGCCGAGGACTACACGAACTACGGCATCTTCAAGTTCGACGGCGACGCCAAGAACCCGCTGTACGTCATCTCCAGAACGGCCCAGGGCAACAACTGGAAGTACAACTACGGCCTCAACATGTCGGCCAATGTGCGCATCCAGCCCATCAAGGACCTCATCATCCGGAGCCAGTTCAACTACAAGGCCAGCGCCAGCAGCAAGCGTTCTTATGACATGACCTACGAGGCCAACTCCACCACTTTCCTCGACATTGACAAGGTGTCCCAGGAGGCCAGCCTGGGTTGGAGCTGGTCCTGGGAGAATACGGCATCCTACAAGTTCCACTTTGGAAACCACAACTTTGACGCAATGGCCGGTATGTCCATCGAGCACTCCGGTTACGGTATGTCGGTAGGTTCCGGCCGCGAAGGCGGCAAATGGGTAGACGATCCGCTCCACGCCTATGTAAGCAACATGACCGGCACCATCACGGAAAACAAGGTCACGGGTTCTCCCTGGAGCGACAGCGGCCTCATCTCCTACTTTGGCCGTATCAACTATGACTACAAGGAGAAATACATGGTTTCCCTCATCCTCCGCCGCGATGGTTCCTCCAACTTCGCTCCCGGTCACCGCTGGGGTACGTTCCCCTCTGTGTCGGCCGGCTGGGTCATGACCAACGAGCCCTGGATGGCAGGCGTCAAAAACACCCTGAACTTCCTCAAGATCCGTGGCAGCTGGGGCCAGAACGGTAACTGCGCCATTGACAATTTCCACTACCTTGCGACAGTTCAGGTAGGTCCCAATGACGGCCGCTACGGCTTTGCCAACGGTCTCACCGACCAGCCTGCCATTGGTTCCTATGCCGACAAACTCCCCAACCCCGATGTCACGTGGGAAACTTCCCAGCAGATTGACCTCGGTGTGGACGCCCGCTTCTTCAGCAGCCGCCTGGGCGTTGTCTTTGACTGGTATCAGAAAGACACCAAGGACTGGCTGGTAAAGGCTCCCATCATGGGTCACTATGGCGCAGACGCTCCTTACGTGAACGGCGGCGATGTACGCAACACCGGTGTTGAACTTGCCCTAAACTGGAACGACCAGGTGGGTAAGGACTTCTACTACAGCATTGGCGTGAACGGTGCCTACAACAAGAACATCGTTACCCGTATCAACAACGGCGAAGGTATCATCCACGGCCGTTCCGTTGTGGAGCAGGCAGAGGAACTGTATCGCGCAGAGGTAGGTTTCCCTATTGGCTACTTCCACACCTATGTGACGGACGGCGTGTTCCAGAACCAGCAGGAAGTGGACGCCTGGCTGGCAGCCGGCAAGCCCACCATCAGCGACAATCCCCAGCCCGGAGACCTTAAGGTCCTGGATCTTGACGGCGACGGCGTACTCAACCAGGTAAACGACAAGAGAATGACCGGTGACCCCAACCCTCATTTCACGGCCGGCCTCAACATCTCCATCGGCTACAAGGGCTTTGACTTTGGCCTCAGCGGTTACGGCATGTTCGGCCACCAGATTTTCCGCGCCTGGAGGCAGTATGGCCACCGTCCGTATCAGAACTACACCACCGAGGTGTTCAACTACTGGCACGGCGAGGGCACGTCCAACAAGCTGCCCATCCTCTACTCCAGCAACAGCAAGGCCTGCAACACCGACCTGTTCATCGAGAACGGCGACTTCTTCCGCATCCAGACCGTTACCCTCGGATACGACTTCAACAAGTTGTGGAAGAACTCCCCGTTTGGCCAGCTCCGTCTCTACGTCCAGGGCCAGAACCTCTTCACCATCACCGGATATAAGGGTATGGACCCGGAAGTGGGTACTTCCAGCGGATTTGACTCCTGGGCCAAGGGCATTGACCTGGGCTTCTATCCCCAGCCCCGCACCATTCTCGTAGGTCTTAACATTAAATTCTAATTCCCGATGAAAACCATACTCAAAATAACGGCGGCTGCCGCAATGACGACGCTTCTTCTCTCTTCCTGTGAAAAGCTGCTCGACACCACCAACTACATGTCCAAAACCACGGCCGACTTCCCTTCGAATGCCGGCGAAGTGGAACAGATGATTACCGGCGTCTACAACAACCTCAACGCCATTCAGGAATCGAACAAAGTCACCTGGCACTATCCCTGGGCACTGGCTACGGCCGACGAATGCCTGGGCGGTGACGGCGCCAACGTCTCCATCATCCAGGCTGCCGACATGATGCTCAAGCAGGGTGACGGTTACAACGGCGTATACAAGAGCCGCTACGTGGGTATCGCAAGAGCCAACGGCGCGCTCGAAGCGCTTGAAAAGTGCACTTTCATCTCCGATGAGATGAAGAACAATTTCAAGGGCCAGGCACTCTTCCTCCGCGCCTACTATTACTACGAGCTGGCCAGCCAGTTTGGCAACGTTCCCTGCCCCCTCACCACTGTGGCCGACCCCACCCTTCCCCAGATTTCCGGAGAAGCCCTCTGGGGCCAGATTATGCTGGACCTCAAGACCGCTATCGAGATTATGCCTTCCAAGAAGTCCAGCGGTGATGGTCATGTGGACAAGTACTGCGCAGAAGCGCTCCTGGGCCGCGTGTACCTGTTCTATTCCGGCTTCTACAATGACGAGGTCGTGAGCCTTCCCGACGGAACGGACCTCACCAAGTCTGACGTGGGCCGCTACATTGACGACTGTGTGAAGAACTCGGGCTACGACCTGGTTCCCGATTTCCATAACCTCTGGGCCTACAGCAACCGCGTCACGGCGGCCGATGACCTGTACCCTGCCAAATGGAAGAACAAGGGCTACAAGTATGTAGGTGACGACAGCGGTGTGAACCCCGAAGCCATGTTCGTCATCAAGTTCAACACCCAGAGTAAGGGAGACCCTTACCGCAAGTATTCCAACCAGACCGCCCTCTTCATTGGCGGCGTACGCGGCAACAAGCAGAAGTGCCAGAACGGTGAGACCTTCCCGCTCAGCTACGGTTACGGAAACTGCCCGGTGAGCCCCGCCTTTGTCAAGGAGTGGGAGGAGGCCGAACCTACCGACCCTCGCCGCGAGGCTTCCATCATGTACCCCACCGACTTCGTGAAGGGGTATAAGTATGGTGTAAAGGGCGACAACGTCCAGGAAACCGGTTACTACCAGACCAAAGTGATGCCCGTCATGGGCCGTGACAATAACGGTTCCATCAGATGGTCTTACCTCCTGGTCATGTACAACAACCTCTCCTGGTCCAAGGACGACTACCAGTACAACTTCTGCGACGACATGGTTCTCATCCGCTTCGCCGAGGTTCTCCTGATGGATGCGGAGATCAACGGAAACCAGAACTCCTTTGACAGGGTGCGTAACCGTGCCGGTCTTACCACCAAACCTGTGAACCAGGAGAATATCCGCAACGAGCGCCGCTGGGAGCTTGCTTTCGAGGGTGTTCGTCTGGGAGACCTGCGCCGCTATGGCGTAGAGTATGCCAAAGCTGCCCTGGACAAGCAGGAAGGTGTGGAGTGCTACTTCAAGGGAAAGAAGAGCAGCAACCACGCCAGCGACTTCAACGGCGGTTACGGCAAGCGCTTTGAGATCACGAAGGGCTTCGCTCCCATCCCTACCGAGCAAATCAACCTCTCGGCCGGTGCCGGCGTAGAGTATACGTTCAAGCAGAATGCCGGATACGAAAGCTCTGACGAATACACTGGCTGGATTGAATAACAAACAGAATATGAAAAGAATCCTTACAATCGGAAGTGCGCTGCTGAGCGCAGCAGTGGCCTTTGCACAGGCCCCTCAACTTAACAAAAACAACATTGATGAAGTGGTAAAGGCCATGACGCTCGAGGAGAAAATCACCCTTGTTGTTGGCGCCAACCGCTTTGTAGGAGATGAAAACGGTCCTGGTCCTGCGCCCGGAATGCCCGAGCGCAGGTCCGTGGACATGACCGGACTGGTGGAGAAACCCAAGAGCGACGGCGTTACCGCCTTCTCCAGCGGCCGCGTAAAAGGTGCCGCCGGAGATGTAGTTCCGGTAGAAAGACTGGGCATCACCACCATGGTCCTGGCCGATGGTCCTGCCGGTCTCCGCATTGACGCCACCCGCCCGGGAGATGAGAATACGTATTACTGCACGGCCTTCCCCATCGGCTCGCTGCTGTCCGCCTCCTGGGACCCCGAACTCACGCAGCGGGTCACCACTGCCATGGGCAGCGAGGTCCTGGAATATGGGGCCGATGTTCTCCTGGCTCCTGCCATGAACATTCACCGCAACCCGCTGTGCGGACGCAACTTCGAGTACTACAGCGAGGATCCCCTCCTGGCGGGAAAGATTGCAGCCGCCTATGTGAAGGGGGTCCAGAGTAACGGCGTGGGTACTTCCGTAAAGCACTTCGCCGCCAACAGCCAGGAAACCCTCCGTAACGGACAGAATGCTTCCGTGAGCGAGCGTGCCCTGCGGGAAATCTACCTGAAGGGCTTCGAGATTGTGGTGAAGGAGGCGCAGCCCTGGACCATCATGTCTTCCTATAATAAGATTAATGGTGTGCTGGCCTCGGAGAACCGCTGGCTCATCACCGACGTTCTTCGCGGAGAATGGGGCTTCAAGGGATTTGTGATGACCGACTGGTGGGCCGAGGAAAACGGCGCCCGCCAGATTGCTGCCGGAAACGACATGCTCATGCCCGGCACGCCGCACCAGTACGCGGACATCCTTGCTGCCGTGGAAAGCGGCCGGCTGGACATCCGGTTCCTGGACGACTGCGTCCGCCGCATCCTGCAGGTCATGGTGGCTTCTCCCACTTTCAACCGCTACGAGTACAGCAACAAGCCGGACCTTGCGGCTCACGCTGCCCTCACGCGTGAAGCGGCTTCGCAGGGCATGGTGCTTCTGAAGAACGGGAATGCCCTGCCGCTTGCGAAAAAGCGCAAGGTGGCCCTTTTTGGCGTTCCTTCCTACGACACCATGGTGGGCGGTTCCGGTTCCGGTTATGTGAACCGCGCCTACAAGGTAACGGTGGACGAAGGCCTGGAGGCTGCCGGCTTCAGGCTGGACAAGGAGCTCGCGGCCAGCTACCGCGAGTATGTGAAGGCAGAGAAGGCCAAACAGCCGGCCGAGTACTTCTGGATTATTCCCACGGTGGAGGAAACGGTCATCGGCCCGGCTGAGGCCGAAGCTGCCGCCAGGCGCAACGACGTCTGCATCTACAGCATCGGACGCATGGCCGGCGAAGGCGGAGACCGCACCCTCACCCCCGGCGACTGGTATCTCTCGAAGACCGAAGAAACAAACCTCGACGTTCTTTGCGAGGCCTTCCACAAGGCCGGCAAGAAGGTGATTGTCCTCCTCAACATGGGAAACATCGTGGACATGAGCTGGAGCAGCAAACCCGACGCCATCCTCCACACCTGGATGGACGGCCAGGAGGCCGGAAACAGTGTGGCCGATGTCCTTTCGGGCAAGGTCTCCCCTTCCGGCAAACTGCCCATGACCATCGCTAAGCACTACGAGGATTATTCATCGGCCAAGGACTTCCCCATGTCCAACGGCAACCCCGGCGATGTCAACTACGACGAAGACATCTTTGTGGGCTACCGGCACTTTGACCGTTACCCGGAGACAATCCTGTATCCGTTTGGCTTTGGCCTCAGCTACACCAGCTTCGAGTACTCCGGCCTCAAGGCTGAAAAGAGCGGTGATGCTCTCCAGATTTCCGTAAAGGTGACCAACACCGGTAAATGCAGCGGACGCGAGGTGGTTCAGATTTACGTGGGCGCTCCGGAAGGAAATGCCGTGAAGCCCGTGAAGGAACTGCGCGCCTTTGGAAAGACCGCCGAGTTAAAACCCAAGGAGAGCGAAGTGCTCACCATGACCGTCAAGCTTTCCGACCTTCGGCGCTTCGACGCATACGAGCGCGAATGGAAACTTGATAAAGGAGAATATGTGGTCTCTGCCGCAGCCAGTTCGCAGGATATTCGCGAGAATGTAACTGTGACGCTGTAAGCGCACAATAAAGGTTGGTTATTATATGGTTAGAGCCCGGCGCTGCAGAGAGTGCCGGGCTTTTGTTTTGAGAAAAAAATACTATATTTGCCGTCTATGGGAACCTGGGAAGGTTATTCCCGTTCACACACCCTTAGCGAGGGATCACGCTCAGAGACGATGAATATCGAAAAGCTTAACGGCAAGGAAGTAGAAGAGCCGCTCACCAAACTTGGCTACAGCACCTACGAGCGCGTCACTTTTGTGAAGAAGTAGTGCTCTTATTCAGCAGATGGACACTGCCGGCAATCAAGGCTGCGACCAGTAAAAAGGCCAGGGCCGAGTTGAAGGCATCGCCCATACGGATTTTCAAAAGGAAAATGCCGTAATTGAGAGCGAACAGGAAAACCCCGCCGACAAGGCCCACGCCCAGCGCCCGGACCGTGCCGGCGGGATTCTCTTTCCATGTCTTTTCCCGAAGGATCCTGCGTCCGATGACGCAAAGCGGTACCAGGCCGATGAGGATGGCACCGCAAAGCGCCAGGGTCTTCTGCGCCTTTGCGGCGGCTTCGGCTTCCTGGGCCCTTCTCTCCGCCTCCCGGGCCCGTTCCAGGATGGCCCGTGTCTCCGGCGTGATGTAATCGGCGTACAGTTCCTCGGGCGTCTGGGCGGCGGTGCTCCAGCCCAGCATGAGGAGCGTTAGAAGGAATAAACAGCGTCTCATTCGAAATCAAAGTAAGCTGCCGTGAGAATCTTCCTGCTGTCTCCCGGAAGGTCGGCATCGTGCTCCTTGATGAAGTGCTCGGCCAGGAGGATGTCCGGAATGGCGGTCCATTCATTGTAGGCCACCAGTACCACAATCATATCGCCGCGGCTCAGTGCTGCCTCGGCAACTGGAGCACCCTGATAAGCCGCCCACGGTTGCATTTGCTCATTGGGGACATATCGGTCCAGGAAAATGGGGTAAGTGTTATCCCAGCCATCCGGCATATAGAAGACCATTTTGTAGCGGGACGATGTGTCTTCCCCGGCGTACAGGACATCGGCTACCACAGTGAAATTCCGGAAACTTTCATCTTCAAAACTAATCCGGGAAAGATAAACATCCCCGGTAACTTCTGTAAAACAGCGTTTCTCTTTGCAGCCGAAAAGAAGCAGGAGTGTCAGCGGAAGAAGGAATAGCAGTCTTTTCATGGCATTATTCTTTAACGAGTCTGACAGGGTATTTTCTCTGACCCAGGCTGGTTTCTCCCAGTTCCTCCCAGGTGTAATAGCCATCCCGGCTGGGCGCTTTCAGCATGGGATTGAGGATAATGACTTTCAGGTAGCACCCGTCAGAGCCCGCAATGCCAAAGTCCCTCGCCGAGCGGCTTCCTATGGGATAGAGGAAGGATATGCTGTTCCCGTTTTCCCCGGTAAAGACCACCCACTCTTCCCCATCCTTTTCCAGGGCGGTCTGCGTGCAGCCCTCGCGGAGTTCCTT